>JAICKJ010000115.1 GCA_025928015.1 Thermomicrobiales bacterium | reverse complement strand
GTGGCGTGCCATCCACTGTCGCCGTGACGCGCGGATCGAGCGTCCCGGCCGCGAACGCCCGCGCGCCGTTCATGCCGTCCGCCTGTCGCACATCGTGCACCAACCAGGCGTGCGGCAGCGCGGCGGTATTCTCGTAAATGATCACCTGATCGTTCCTGAACGCGACCGGTCGGCCGCGGGCAATCGCGACGACGTCCGACCGGTCGGCCGGCAGCCTGGCGTCGACAACGATGTAGCGGACGTTCAGCATGTTGAGCAACGGTGACTGCGCCCCGCTCGTCCGCATGACGGCGAAGCGGTCATCCGTCTCCGCGCCATTGAGAACCGACATGAAATCGTTGTAGTCCTGGAGCTGGAACGGGTCGAAGCCCTGCATGTCATAGAGCCCGAGTTGCATCGCCGGCGCATTGATCAGCGGCGCGGCACCGGGGGCGTCCAGCGCGGTTTCCTGATCGCGCGTCCACTGGAAGGGGTACGCCAGCGAGCCGACCCCGGCGTACGTCACGATCCGAAACGGGCCATCTTTCGCTAGTTGCTTTTGCAGGAACGCCGCCGGCCCGGAGGATCCACCGGAAATCAGGCTGCTCGCAACGGGATTTTGCGAGCCGGGACTCGGCTTGTAGGCGGACGACCAGGAATGATCGATCGTCAGGCCGAAGGTCGATTGCACCACCTGGAGACCGGCAAACTGCATCACGATGACGACGATGAGCGCGAGCGGCACCCAGCGGATCATCAGCGAGCCATCGAAGGACCAGCGATCGTCAGGTGGTACGAGCAGCGCGGCCAGCAGGAGGCCGAGGACGCCGATCCCGATGCCGATCGACCACTTGCCGACGACGGCGGGCTGACCCGAGAGAATCACCGTCACCACCACGAGGACGATGAGCGGAACCGCGAGGGCGAGGTCGGCGTGCAGCTTCTGTTTCCACCGGGGGAGACATTCGACCGTCGCGGCCGCGAGCATCGTCGGCCCGATCAGGACGATCGCCGTGATATCCAGCGGGTTGCCCTCGTGAAGCTGCTGGAACGTCGGAATCAGGTAAAAGAGCCGGTGCAGCGGCGTCGTGTTCAGCGTCAGGACGTAGGCGACGACGGTCATGACAAAGAAAAAGGGAACGCCATAGCGCCGGCCGGCCAGGAACGGCGCGAGCATCGCCAGCACGATGACCGCGCCGCCGAGCGCGACTGCCTGTTTGTCGTAGCCGCTGCCGAAGACCAGCGTCAACAGGTGGTCGACTGACCGCGGCGGCGTGCTCCCCCCGGATTGTCCGAGCCGGGTCAGGTCGCCCGCGCTCAGGGTCGTGTCCGGACGAGCGGCCAAGCGCACAAGCCACCCCGCGGCGCCGAGCGCCAGCCCGAACGCAACCATGCCAACCCCGGTCGAGAGACTGGAAACAAGCCACTGCAGGGGCGCGCGGCCAGGTCGCATCGCCGAGAAGATCGCCCGATAGACGACGTAGGCCGCGAGCAGGATCAACGCGGCGACGGCGCCCTGCCCCATAAAGCCGGAGAACCACTGGCTGACGGCGATGCCGCCGATGCACCAGGCAGCGAGGCGGTAGCGCCAGCGCGTCGTCAGCAACGCCAGCTCGACCCCAACGAAGGCGAGCGGGATCCAGGTGGCGACCTGCGCCCGCGCCGTGCAGCAGTACATATTCTGAAAGAGAAAGGGGCCGAACTGGTAGGCGGTGGCGGCGACGAGACTCGCGTAGATGCCCAGGCCAATCAGGCGGCCATAGAGGTAGGTCGAAACCCCGGCGATGAGCAACTGGCCCAGCACCATCGCCTTGTAGGCTGTCGTCGCCTGGAGCAGCGGGAAGAGGGCCATCGCCGGGAGGTACATCCAGCCCGACTTGGGATTGCCCGCGAACGGCGTGCCGGCGAAGACGTGCGGGTTCCAGCCGGGGATGTGCGCTCCGCGCAGCAGGTCACCGAGGTAGCCGTACCAGGGGATGACGAAATCGGCCAGCTCGTGCCTCGTCACCCAGGCATCGTAGATGAAGCGGTTCAGGGCAATGACGAACGTCAGCAACACGAGTCCGCCGAGCGCGACCAGCTCGGGCTTCAGGCGATAGCGTGCGCTGACCGGTGACGATGATTGCGCCGGCACGGTGCGTCCCTTCGGGATGATGGGTGCTGACCGTCGGCGCTACCGGGTGGCGCCCTCGCCGGCATAGGCGGCGCTGACGATCCGATAATCGAACGGCGTGCCATCCGGCAGCGTCACGCCCGCATCCGCGAACGGCGTGCGACCCTCGTCGGCCGGGTCATAGAGCTGATTCGGAAAATTGAGGAGCGTCGCCGGCCCCGGGCTCGTCACGACGAAGCCGTGGTAGGTGCGCGGCGGGATGGTGACCATCAGTGGCGCGGGGCCATCATCCGGTGCGCCCAGCTCGACCAGCATCAACGTCCCCTTCGTCGGCGAGTCGCCCCGCCAGTCGGCGATCGCGACGACGATCCGGCCGGCGAGGCAGTAGAAGCGGTCGGTTTGGTGCTGATGAACGTGCCACTTGTCGAAATCGCGTGCCACGCCTGGCGCGGTCACCGACGTGTAGACCTGCTTGAAGGGCATCTCCGGCCCAAAGACATCGGACCAGTCGGCCCGCAGCAGCTCGGTGAGCGTGCCACGCGGGTCGCGATGCGTTGTCAGGGCACGCACGGTCACGTCATGAATCGGCTGCGCTTCGCCGCCCTCGCGGACGATGACGGACTCCGCCGCGTTGATCGCTGCCGGGGTGAATTCGGTCATTTGGTCGCCACCGCTCCGTTCTCGTCGGTGGCGGAGGCCAGCCGCCACGCGTACTGCCGCTGATAGTAGGTCTCGAACTCCGAATCCGGCTGGCGGATCGCCTGCCACCACTCCGGGTGCGACATGTACCAGTCGATCGTCTCGTTGAGTGTCTGCGCGAAGGTCCGCGCCGGCTCCCAGCCCAGCTCGGTCCGGATCTTGGTCCAGTTGAGCGCGTAGCGGCGGTCGTGGCCGGGCCGGTCGGGCACGTGCGTTATCAGCGACTCCGGCTTGCCGAGATGCGCGAGCAACGCGCGGACGAGCTCGATGTTCGGGCGCTCGTTATCGGCGCCGATGTTGTACGCCTCGCCCGGCTTGCCGTGGCGCAACACGAGGTCGATCGCGGCCGCGTGGTCACCCGCGTAGAGCCAGTCGCGCACCTGCAGGCCATCGCCGTAGACCGGCAGCGGCAGACCCTGCAGGGCGTTGGTGACGAAAAGGGGCACGATCTTCTCCGGATACTGGCGCGGGCCGATCGTGTTCGCGCCACGGGTCACGACGACATCGACGCCGTAGGAGACGAAGAACGAGTGGCAGAACAGCTCCCCGCCCGCTTTCGCGGCCGCGTACGGGGAACGCGGCGCGAGCTGATCCTCCTCGGTCGAGAAGATGCCCGCCGGCACGTCGCCATAGACCTCGTCCGTGCTCACCTGCACTATCCGCCGGCCATACCGCCGGGCGGCGTCGAGCAGAACGTAGACACCATGCACATTGGTGCGCAGGAACGCCTCGGGTTCGAGCAGCGAGCGATCGACGTGGGTCTCGGCGGCGAAGTTGACGATCGCGTCGCATTCGCGAACGAGGTCATCGATCAACGACGCATCGCTGATATCGCCGCGCACGAACGTGTGGCGCGGGTGGTCGCTCAGGTCGAGCAGATTGGCCGGATTGCCGGCGTAGGTGAGGGCATCGAGGGTGACGATGGCATCATCCGCGTGCTGGTCGAGCACCTGATGGACATAGGTCGAGCCGATGAAGCCCGCGCCACCTGTGACCAGAATCTTCACGTCGCGGTGGTCCTTTCCTGGGGAGCGAATGGGAGTGAGATGATCATGCGGTGACCTCCGCCGCCAGCCGGGGGACGTAGTCCCGCACCGCGTCCTGCCAGGGACGGAGCGTCACGCCGAGCGCGGCGGCCCGGTTGTTGGCCAACGTACTGTTGGCCGGACGCTTGGCCGGCAACGGGTAGCGAGCGAGGAAATCGGCGGTCGTCGTCGGCTGCACGAGCGCCGGATCCAGCCCGGCCGCTTCGGCGACCGCCCGGGCAAGTCCGAACCGGCTGACGTGACCGCCGTTGGTCAGGTGCAGGATGCCGGACGGCCGCTGATCGATCAGCGCGACGAGCGCGGCGGCCAGATCGCCGGCAAAGGTCGGCGAGCCGGTCTCGTCGTCAACGACCTCCATGCCGCCACGGCTCTTCAGGACGTTCAGCACCGTGCGCGGGAAGTGCTTCCCCGCGCCGCCGAAGACCCAGGCTGTCCGCGCGACCGCGAAGGATGGGTCAGTTGCCAGCACCGCCCGTTCGCCCGCCAGCTTGCTGCTGCCGTAGACGGAGATGGGCGCGGGCGCGTCGTCTTCGCCATAGGGGGCGCCGCCATCGCCGGGGAAGACGAAGTCGGTCCCGACCGCCAGGGCCCAGGCGCCGGCATCCCGGGCCGCTCGGGCGATATTCGCCGCGCCGTCGCCATTGACGAGGTTCGCGTGGGCTGGATCGCGCTCGCAGCCATCGACGTCGGTGTAGGCGGCCGCGTGGATGACCACATCCGGCCGAACGTTCGAGACGACGTTGCTGACCTGCTCAGGATCGGTGATATCAAGCACGCGGTCGACGCTGTCGCCCTCGTGCGCACCCGTGCCGGTGACCGGATAGCCCGCGTCGGCCAGGCAGGACATGAGGTAGCGACCGAGCTGGCCGCCGGCGCCGGTAACGAGGACGGCCGGCCGTCGCGGGAGGGCGGATTGCGCCATTGGCTAGACGAGTCCCACGCTGGAATGATCGCCGAGGAGCAGCTTCAGGCTCCGTGGCCGCTGGGCGCTCCGCTCGACCACGACCTGCTTTCCGATCAACGAATCCGCGATCCGGACGCCGATCTCGCGGATCGTGCTGTCGCAGAGCACGATTGAGTGCTCGATCTCGCAGTTGTCCAGCTCGCAGCGCTCGCCGATCGCGGTGAAGGGGCCGACGTAGGCGGACCGGAGGGTCGCGCCGGCGCCGATGATCGCCGGGCCACGCACGGTGCTGTCGATGAGCTTCGCGCCCGGCTCGATCACCACATCACCGACGACCTGCGACGCGCTGTCCACATCGCCATCCACCCGGCGCTCAATCGTGCTGAGGACGACCCGGTTGGCCTCCAGCATGTCGTCCTTCTTGCCGGTGTCGATCCAGACATCGTCGATCAGCGAGGATTCGACCACGTAGCCGGCGTCGATCAAACCCTGGATGGCGTCGGTGATCTCGAGCTCGCCGCGCGGGGACGGCTTCAGCGTCGGCGTGATCTCATGAATCTCCGGGCCAAAGAAGTAGACGCCGACGACGGCGAGGTCGGAGACGGGCGTCTTCGGCTTTTCGACGAGCTTCATCACCCGGCCATCGTCGCCGAGCACCGCGACGCCGAGCGCCGAGACGTCCGGCACGCGCTTGAGCAGGATTTGCGCGTCCGCCTTGCTCTGGAGGAACTGACGGGCGTGTCCTGCGATGCCCTGTTTCAGGAAGTTGTCGCCGAGGAACATGCAGAAGGGTGAGTCGCCGAGGAACTCCTGGGCGGTGATGACGGCGTGGGCGAGGCCGAGCGGCGCGCTCTGGCGCAGATAGGTGATGTGCGCGCCGAAGGCGGAGCCATCACCGACGGCCGCCTCGATCTGCGGGTGCGTGTCGCCGGTGATGATACCGATGTCCTCGATACCGGCGGCGACGAGCTGCTCCAGCGCGTAATAGAGCACCGGCTTGTTCGCCACGGGCACGAGCTGCTTCGCGCCGGTGGCGGTCAGCGGCCGCAGCCGTGAACCTTGCCCGCCGGAGAGCACGAGGCCCTTCAGCGGGCCGGTTTTGGCCGCGCCGTTCGGGTGGGCTGTCGATGCCGTCGTCGTGATCACGTCGGTCATTCCGCGCTCCTTCACTCACGAAATGCCAGCGTCCCGCCTGCGAGGACGGGCATTCGCACGCCACGAACCGCACGCCTGTTGCCGGCGATTTCCCGCCGAATAGTAGCGCAAGTTGAATCGTGAGGGACCGCGCCGGTTGGCGCGGCCGCTCGTTCGGTTACATCAATGCATGCTCGACGGCGCCCGGTTCGGTGACACCGGCGGCGGAGAGATAGAGAAAGTCGATGTACTGGATGAGCATCCGGCGGGTGCTGAATCGCGGCGCGTCTGACCGGATCGCCTGCTTGGCCAGCTTGATCCACTCGTGCGGCAATCCGTCGTGCGCGCGCTGGTAGTAGAGCGGCACGACCTGCTGTTCGAGGACGGAATAGATGGCGTCCGCCTCTTCCTCGTCCTGCGCCGCGCCATCGAGCGATGACGGCTCGATCCCCCAGCCGTTGCGGGGGTTCGCCTGGTATCCCTCGATCCACCAGCCATCGAGGATGCTGCAGTTCGGCACGCCATTGGCGGACGCCTTCATGCCGCTCGTGCCACTCGCCTCCAGCGGGTAGCGTGGATTGTTCAGCCACACATCGACGCCGGCGACGAGCAGGCTGGCGAGGCCCATCTCGTAATCCTCGGCGAAGGCGATGCGGCCACCGAGCCGCGGATCGCGGGCGCGGGTGTAGATCTCCTGGATCAGCCGCTTGCCGCCTTCGTCCGCGGGGTGCGCCTTGCCGGCGAAGATGATCTGGACCGGGTGCTCGGGGTCATTGACGATCCGCGCCAGCCGGTCGATGTCATGGAAGATCAGCGTCGCGCGCTTGTAGGTCGCGAAGCGCCGGGCGAAGCCGAGCGTCAGCACGCCGGCGTTCTGGAACGCGCCCGACGAGAGCACCTGCCAGGCATCGAACATGCCGCCGACGTATCGCCGCCGCGCGCGCTCGTCCATCTCGTCGATCAGCGCGTGCTTGGCTTTCAGGTGCGCTTGCCAGAACTCCTCGTCGGGGATATTCAGGATCGTATCCCAGACGCCGGGCTGCTCTTGCCGCTCCCGCCAGTCGAGCGGCAGGTAGCGGTCGTAGACGCGGCCGAGATGCGAGGAGATCCACGTCGGCAGGTGGACGCCGTTGGTGATCGAGCGGATCGGCGCCGTCTCCGGCGTCGCACCCGGCCAGATGTCGTACCACATCTGCCGCGAGACCTCGCCGTGCTTCTCGCTCACGGCGTTGACATGGCCCGCGAGCCGCAGCGAAAGCGCGGTGAAGTTAAACCCGTCACCGGAGGCCGCGTGCCGGCCGAGGGCGAGGAACCGCTCGCGGTCAATGCCGAGACGGGGGCAGTACTCGCCGAAATAGCGGTCCATCACCTCCGGCGGGAAGATATCGTGACCCGCCGGAACGGGCGTGTGGGTCGTGAAGACGGTCGCCTCGCGGACGCGCTCGACCGCCTCGTCGAAGCTGCTGCCGGCCTCGACATACTCACGCACGCGCTCGAGCAAGTGCAGGGCGGCGTGGCCCTCGTTGGCATGCCAGTAGGCTGGCTCGATGCCGAGCGCGCGGATCAAGCGCACACCGCCGATGCCCAGCACGATCTCCTGACGCAGCCGGTGCTCCAGGTCGCCACCATAGAGACGCGACGAGAGCGTCCGTGTCCATTCCGGGTTGCCTTCGACGTCCGAATCGAGCAGGTAGATCGGCACGCGGCCGACCTGCACGCGCCAGACGGCGAGGCGGAGCGGCCCGGTGCCATCGAGCTCGACGTCGATCAGCAACGGTGTACCGTCCTCGGCGAACATTTGCGTCGTCGGCTCGGCCAGCGGGTCGAGATTGGCCGCGACGTCATGCTGCCAGCCGCCCGAATCGATGCGTTGGCGCAGATAACCCTGCCGGTAGAGCAACGAAACGCCGACCATCGGCAGGCCGAGGTCGCTCGCCTCCTTGGTGTGGTCGCCGGCGAGGACGCCGAGACCACCGGAGTAGATCGGCAGGGCGCGGTGCAGCCCGAACTCGGCGGAAAAATAGGCGACGGTGCGACCGAGCAGCTCTGGCCGGTTCTTGCCGATCCAGGTCTCCGCCGGGTCGGCGTTGAGCATGGCGTCGAACTCGGACACGATTTCATCGTAGCTGAGCAGAAAATGCTCATCGACAGCCGCCCGTTCGAGCCGGGCCGGATCGAGGCGATGCAGGAAGATGACCGGGTTGTGCTCCACTACGTCCCACAAGACCGGATCGAGCTCCCGATAGAGGGCTCGGGCCGAGCGGTGCCAGGTCCACCAAATATTGAACGCGAGATCATTGAGCCGGGCGATACGCTCGGGCAATTTCACCTGTGCCAGGGGCACGCTTAGTCCCATACGGAACGGACTCCCTTGGATCAGAACGAAGGGCGCGAAGAACAGACTGGCCTCACCGAATGGGTCCCGGAACAAGCATACCTGATGACAGCCACTCAAACAGTATGCTCCCGTTGGCCAGGCACAATCGGATAGGGTACCGTTGAGCGGCGCAACGCGCCAGTTCGGCGGTGCGCAAATCGACGGCAAACCCTTGGCCACTGGCACAAGTCGATTTGTCGCGCATGACCAGTCGCGATCATCGCGGGAGCGCAATGGCAGATCCCCAGACGGAGCAACCGGCCCAGCCGGGATCCGGGCGACTCTGGTTCTTCGGCTATCTGATCGTGGTGCCGGCGATCTACTTCGCCTGGCGCTATCCCCTCGCTGGCCGGACCACGCAGCTGGTCGACATCGGCAAGATCGCTCACTACACGGTCGCGACCTTCGTGCTCTACGTCGGTGGCATCACGCTGATGACGATCGGCTACTGCGGCGCCGTGCTGGCCGCGCGCGGCGTGCGATTGCGGACAATCCGGTTGCCGGTCATGGGCATCAGCACGCTGCTCCTGGGCGCGTTCGCCACGCTCTACCCCGTCAACGCGATCGATATGTTCATCTACGCCGTCCGCTCGTACTTGCTGACGAACTACGGCGCCAATCCGAACGCGGTCCGGCCCCAGGTCTATTGGGACACGGACCAGTTCGTCCATTTCGCGTCCTGGGAATGGGCGTCGGCGACCTCGCCCTACGGACCGCTCTGGAACGTCATCGCCGCGCCGGTGACGGCGATCAGCGACAGCAACATCGGCCAGGCGCTCACCGGATTCAAGGTTCTCGTCGTGCTGGCGGCCCTCGGCGCCGCCTGGTTCATCTACCAGACCGTCCATCTCGATCATCCCGACTACGCGAGCGCCGCGGCGCTCGCCTGGCTCTGGAACCCCCTGCTGCTCTGGGAGGGGATCGGCAACGGCCACAACGACGTCGTCGTCATGTTCTTCGTCGTCGCCGCCATCTACTGCTGGCGAGCCGGGCGCAACGGCTGGGTGATCCCGCTCCTTGTCGCCTCGGTGCTCGTCAAATACGTGACCGTGCTGCTCCTGCCGATCGTGATCGTCATGCTCTGGCGACGGCACACGATGCGCCAGCGCCTCGTGATCGCGGTCCAGTCGGCCATTGCGAGCGCAGTGCTCGCGTACATCGCGCTCTACCCCTATTTCGACATCCAGGCGCTCCGGGAGAGTATCAAGAGTCAGTCAGGCCTGATTATGTCGTCCCCGCTGGCGGGCCTGATCCTGATGGCCAATCGCTGGCACTGGTCCCTGAATGCGGCCGAGACCGGCAAGCGCGGCGCCGAGATCATCGTCGCCCTGACGCTCCTCTGGTCGCTCTGGCTGTTGATCCGGGACCGGATCGCCGGCGCGCACGCACTGGTGCTGGTGATGAGCGCCTACGTCGCCGTCGCCGCCTGGAACTTCCGCCCCTGGTATCTGATCTGGATCGTCGCCCTGACCGCACTGTTGCCGGTCGGCTGGCCCTTCTGGCGCTGCGCCGCGTGGACGCTCGGCGCCCTGCTCAGCTACAGCCACTACATCTGGCTGCGCGAGTGGTGGCCGGGCGACAGCTTCTCGTTCGAGTTGACCGGGATCGCCTTCAGCTTCGTGCCGGTGCTGCTGGTCGTGCTGGCCGAGCTGATCGCTCAGGCCGGCTGGGTCTCGCTCCCGCTCGGCTCGTCGCGGACGCCGGAGTCCTCGCCGCCGCTGGCGTGAGCCGGCACCGTCTTCGGCCAGACGTTGAGCTCCTGCGTCCAGACGCCGGGCGGTTGGGAGAGGACATAGGCAACGGCCCGGGCGACGTCGTCCGGATCGAGATAGGCGCGCCCCTGCTGCTGATTTCGCCGCTTCTCCGCGAGCGACGCGCCGGCGAAGCCGGTCATGATGGAGCCGGGGTTGACGAGGCTGACCTTGATGCCATCGTCGCCGACCTCCCCGGCCAGCGCCTGCAGATAGCCGCGGAGTCCGAACTTCGCGGCGCTGTAGGCGGCGAGCCCGGCATACCCCTGGTGCGCGGCGCCAGAGCCGATGGCGACGATCGCGCCGCCGCGCTGCCGCAGGTAGGGCAGCGCCGCCCGTGTGCAAACGAAGGCGCCGGTCAGATTGGTCCTCAGCATCGCCTCCCAATCGGAGAGCGGGTAGTTTTCGACAGGGCCGTAGCGGCCGAGCCCGGCGGTGTAGACGAGGGCGTCGATTCGCCCGAGCCGGTCATGCACCTGGCGGAATGCCCGATCGACGCCCGAATCGTCCGCCGCGTCAATCGGAATCGCCAGCGCACTGCTTCCCGGCTTCGCGAGACCAACCGTCTCGCGAAGCGCCTCATCCGTCCGGCCGAGCACGGCAAACGCCCAGCCGTCATTCGCCAATCGGACCGCGGTTGCCCGGCCGACGCCGCTCCCACCACCGACGATCACCGCGACGCGCGCTTGTTGACTCATCCTTGGCGTCTCCTCGAACGCGACGAGTCTCCGGACAGCGGCGTCCAGAGACTCATCGTCCCCCGCGTTCCCTCCAGCGGAGCGATTTGATCGTGAAGTAATTACACCTCGCCCAGGTATGCCTTCCGGACCTGATCGTTGCGCAGCAACCGGTCGGCCCGGTCGCTGAGCGTGATCTTGCCCGTCTGCATGACATAGCCGCGACTGGCGACCGTCAGAGCCATGAGCGCATTCTGCTCGACAAGCAGCACAGTCGTTCCCTGCTTGTTGATGTCCTGGAGGATCGCGAAGATCTGCTCGACCAGGATCGGCGAGAGGCCCATCGACGGCTCGTCGAGCAGCAACAGGCGCGGTCGCGCCATCAGCGCCCGACCAATCGCGAGCATCTGCTGCTCGCCGCCGGACATCGTACCGGCGTTCTGGCCGATGCGCTCCTTGAGCCGCGGGAAGAGCCCGAAGACCCGGTCGAGGTCGGCCGGATCGACCTTGCCATGGACGAACGCGCCCATGCGCAGGTTTTCGAGCACCGTCATGCGCGGGAAGACGTGGCGCCCTTCCGGCGACTGGGCCACGCCGAGCTCGGCGACCTTGTGCGCCGGGCGACCACTGATCCGCTTGTTCTGCAGGAGCACTTCGCCGGAGCGCGGCGGCACGAGTCCGGAGATGGACTTGAGCGTCGTGCTCTTGCCGGCGCCATTCGAGCCGATCAGGGTGACGATCTCGCCCTCGCCGACGGTGAGGGAGATGCCTTTCAGCGCGTGGATGTTGCCGTAGTAGGCGTGGAGATCGCGGATCTCCAGCATCGGCGGTCGGGTCGTCTCCCGCGCAGCCGGCGCGACACTCGTCTCAACGGCCATGTGCGCTCACTCCCGTGGATTCCGTCGCTGGTACGGTCTCACCGGCCTCGATGCGCTCCTCCAGCTCCGCCGCGCCCTTGCCGAGATAGGCCTCGATCACCTTCGGGTTGCGGCGGATTTCGGCGGGCACGCCGTCGGCGATCTTCTGGCCGTGGTCGAGCACGGCAATGTGATCCGAGATGCCCATCACGACCTTCATGTCGTGCTCGATGAGCAGGATGGTCAGGTCGAGGTCGTGACGGATTTGATCGATGAACCGGGTGGTCGTCGCCGTCTCCTGCGGGTTCATGCCGGCGGTCGGCTCGTCGAGGAGGAGCAAGCGCGGGTCGCTGGCCAGTGCCCGGGCGATCTCCAGCCGGCGCTGGTCGCCGTACGAGAGGCTCTTGGCGGCGTCGTCCGCCTTGTCGGCCAGTCCAACGTAGGCCAGCAGCGACCGCGCCTTCAGCCGCGCGCTGCGCTCCTCCCGGCTCACCGAGGGGGGCCGGATCATCGCGCCCAGCGCGGTCGCGGACATCCGGCAATGCATGCCGATGAGCACGTTCTCCAGCGCCGACATGTTGGCGAAGAGGCGGATGTTCTGGAAGGTCCGGGCGATGCCGACCTTCGTCACCTGATCGGGCCGCAGGCCGCTGCGGAAGCGGCTGCCGCCCTGGGCGATGACCGCCCCGTTGAAGAGGATGCGGCC
>JAICKJ010000112.1 GCA_025928015.1 Thermomicrobiales bacterium | reverse complement strand
TGCGACGTCTCGGAATCTGCGGCCATCGAACATTCCGTGGCCGCTTCTAGTCGAAGGAGATCAGGAGCAGCCGGTGAGCCTCCTCCGGTTGGTTATACCACCAGCGTTCCATGACGCGTTCCCGTCGCGCCCAGAAGTCATCAAAGCCCAAGTCTGTGGTGACGTGTAGTGTCAACGGCGGATCATCGGCATCGAAAAGAGTGCGCCGTAGTTCAACGCGGGCATCCTCGAACTCCTTCACGATGCGTTCGGCGGCCACGAGTAGGATGCGCTGTACATCCGCTGGCATACGCCGGACGAAACCAAGAACCTCCTGGAACTCGGCATCCGGGATATCCGTTGGCAGCAGCCGCATGAAATTCATTGTCGCGGTCGAATTCGCCACCGCCTCGGGAGCGTTGGCCCCGCGAGAAGGCGCCGGAGTTGACTGCGGCTCGATCGTCGCTACGGGAACGACTAATCCGGTGATCTTTGTCCGTGGAGATGCGTCGATCGCTAAACGAGAGTCAACGACGTGCAGGGTTCCAGTTCGGCGTCCCATGGATGGAAGAGTGTCGCGGCTGGGCTGCCCAATTTCAAGAGCGTTACCAGCAAAGAGAACACGTGGCGGTCGCAGATCAATACCGCCGTCGCTCCGGTACCAATTCGCGCGAAGCGCCATAGATCTCCGCTCCTCCTATCGTCACTCTCACTCTCGTCTTCTGTTCGAGGCCCTCAACATGAGGAGTTCGCTACCAATGATCGGCTCGTCGATTTCTCGATCATACCGCAACCGGTCGCGTTTCGGCAGGTATGAGTGGAGGCGTCCCAGAAGTTGCTCTCACGACGCCCGAAATCTGATTCAGCCTGCCAAAAACCGTTACACAAAACCGCCCCGTGCCGATGATAGATATAGAGGGGTAGAAGCGAGGCCTGGAATGGGAGCGCCGATTACCCCTTGAACGCAGCCAGGTCGGCTTTGTCGGACGTCTGGGATCAGGTGGAGCGGACCAACTGGTCCGCGGTCGGCTCTGCTCAGCAGAACCAGGATTCGGTCAGGCGGGGCGGGCGCGGGCGGTGTGTTTTCGGCGCGGGGATGGCCGGCGGCGTCTGCCCGGCGCGGGTGTGGGCGAGCTCCCAGATGGCGGCGAAGGTCGCCTCCTGCGGCTCGTTGCGCGTGGCGGCGTCCTCCACCAGCGTGGCGATCTCACCTTGCAGCGCGTCCATCCGCGGGTCGGGGTGCGTCCAGCGCCAGGTCAGCGCCTCGCGGTCGAGCGTGCGGAGCCAGGGTGCGTCCGCGAATCCATCCAGCACAGCCGAGCCGGGCGGGATCAGCAGCCGGATCGAGTAGTGGACCGGGTCGATGCTCGCCGTCATGCCGTGCGCGGCCATGAAGCGCAACAGCTCCAGATAGCTCGTCAGCGTCTCCCACGGCGAGAAGGGGAGCAGTGACGGCCGCATCGGGATGCCGGCGTCGTCGAGCAGCGCGATCGCCTCGTCCACGCCCGCCGCCGTGTGCCCCTTGCGCAACGCGGCCAGCACGTCGGGATTGAGCGATTCGACCGCCGAGACGACGAAGGCGCAGCCGAGCGCGGCCAGCTCCGGCAGCAGACGCCGGTGCTCCAGCAGGTGCTCGATCTTGATCGTCGCATCGAACGTCAGCCACGGCCACCGTTCGTGCATCTCGCGCAGAATGCGCATCGAGTGGCCCGGACCGTTGAAGAAATCGGGATCGCCGAAGGTGATGTGCCGGGCGCCGAGCGCGACCTGCGCGGCGATGTCGGCCAGCACGACGTCCCGCGGGACGACGACGAAGCGGCCGCCGTAGACCGGCGTGATCGGGCAGTGGGCGCAGGTGTGGTGACAGCCGCGCGTCGCCTCGACGTACCCGGCCGGGACGATGACGCCGTCCCGCTCGAACCCGGCGTACTGACGCAGCGCGGGCAACGCCGAACGGTCCGGCACCGCAAACTCATGCTTGCCGACGACCGGCACGGCGCTCGCGGCATCGATGACGACACCAGGCACGGTGGCCGGCAACTCACCTCGCTCCAGCGCCTCAGCCAAAACAGCCAGCGGCCCCTCGAACTCGCCGCCGATCACGCTGTCCGCGCCGGCGTCGAGCAGCACGCCGGCGTTGAGCACGGCGTAGAGGCCGAAGAAGCAGATGTGGACATCTGGATTGACCGCCCGGATGCGGCCGATCTGCCGCATCCCGAGCCGCGCCGCCGTGTGCATCGGCACGCTGATCGCGACCAGCGCGGCTCGGGAAATCGTATCGTCGTCCAGCTCGTCGACGGAGAGATCGCGGACAGTTGGCTCGAAGCCGTGCTGGCGCAGCACGGCCGCCGGCCAGGCGAGGCTGAGCGGCTGGTGCCCCAGCTCGTAACAGGAGAGGAGCAGCACGCCACCGGCCGCGCGGATCGTCGCCGCGCCCGTCTCATTCAGTTGGGAGGTTGCAATCGCCATCCGCTCCCTGCCATGATCGTCCGGCGCCCCAATGGCGTCCTGAAGACCATCATAACCCGCCCGTGCCAGCGCCCCGCGGGGAGGACGTGAACGCATGACCATCGCCACCTGGCTGCGCGGACAGCGCATCGGCTTCCGCGCGCCCCGACTCACCGACGCCGCGCACGCGACCCAATGGGTCGGCGCCCCGTTCCCGATGAACGCCGTCCACGCCGAGGAGCTGCTGCGGCGGACCGAGACCGACCCGTGGGGCAATGGCCCGGTCAACCGGCTGATGACGATCGATCTGGCCACGGATGAGATCGCCGGCAGCGTCGTGATCGAGCGCAAGGGCTCGCGCAACACGGAGCTGACGATCCATTGGGCGCCGGCGTTGCCCCCAGCCGAGCGCGACGCCTTCGTGACCGAGGCGCTGGCGCTGCTCGTGCCCTGGCTCTTCGGCGAGCTGGGCGCGCTCACGATCCGCGTCGAGCTGGCCGACGACGACGCGGCGATGAAGGCGGCCGCGACCGCTGCCGGTCTGCGGGAGACGGTCCGGCTGCCGGAGTTCGTGGCCCGGGTCGATGGCCGCGTCGATCTGCTCTGGTACATGGCGATCAACCCGCGCGAGGCGGCGACGCTGCCACGGGTCACGGGAGGCGAGGATGCGTAACGCGGTGATCGCCAGCGATCGGCTCTATCTCCGCCTGATCGAACGCGACGACGCGGCCTTCATGGTCGAGACTTTCGCCGGGGAGACGGAAACCGCGTATGGCCACGGCCGCATGCCGACCAGCGCGCTGGCGCTGGAGCGCTTCATCGAGGAACGGACACGCCACGTGCCGCCGGAGGAGCTCCCGTTCGGCCTCTGCCGGCGGAGCGACGACGCGTTGATCGGCATCTTCAGTCTCCGGGACATCGACTGGGTCAACCGCACCGCAGAGACCGGCAGCGGCCTGTTCCACGCGGCCGACCGCGGCCACGGCATCGGCACGGAAGCGAAGCACCTGCTGCTGGCCTACGCCTTCGACGTGCTCCACCTGCACGCGGTCCGCTCGCACGTCGCCGGTTGGAACGCCCGCTCCGCTGCCGCGCTGCGCAAGCAGGGTTACCGCCTGGCCGGCCACGAGCTCTGCGACGAGTTCCACGACGGCGCCTACCACGACGGCACCGTCTGGGTCCTGATCGCGCGCGACTGGCGGGCGCTGCGAGCGACGTAGCGGAGATCTTGTTGTCCGGTCGATCAATCGTGTAGGGGCGGCCCCGTGTGGTCGCCCGTCGGGCCGAGAGCAAGCTCGGCCCCTACGTCGGTGTAGGGTCGTCCAGCAAGGTTGCGAGCGTAAGCGAGAGCGGGTCGTCCGAGGCGCGGAGCGCCTGGGCGAGCGCGCCGTGGGTCGCATCATCGGCGGCGCGGAAGGCTTCGAGCTCGCCGTGGCCGAAGGTGCTGACGAGCGCGTCGCGGCGCTGGGCGTCGGTCTCCGGCTCGGTGTCGAGCGCGATCCAGGCAACCGCCAGCGGCCAGCCGTCGCAATGGAACGTCCAGGCGTCGGCCTGTAGCTCCAGCGCCGATCCGTCCTCCTCGGGCACGAGATCGACCTCGCCGCGCTCAATCAGTGGCGCGAAGGCGCCGGCCAGTGCGTCCCGGAGCGCCGCCCGGTCGAGCTCGGTCATACGGCCGGCTCGGGCATCGCGGTCGCCTGCCAGGCCGGCAGCGCCTCGCTGATGAGCTGCAGCGCCGATTCGACCGAGCGCCGCCCGCGCTGCCCGGCCCCGGGATTCAGGCTGGCGATGGAGACCGCGCCGACCCTGCCGGTGCCGAGCACGGCGGTGATGACCGCGGCGGCCTCCCTGATCGACCAGCCGTTCGGCTCCGGCGTCGAGGCGCTGGGCACGAGGGAGGGGTCGAGCACGTCGAGGTCGATATGCAGGAAGAGCAGGTCGCAGCGGCCGGCGAAGCGCTCGATCGCCTCGGTAACCTGCTCCGGCTGCTTGCGGCCTTCGTCGGCCGGAATCACCTTGACGTCGGTCGAGCGGAGGAGCGTCTGCTCTTTCTCGTCCAGCTCGCGGACGCCGATGACCAGCATCCGGTCCGTCGGCACCGGCGCGGCCAATCCGGCCGAGCCGCGCCAGAGCGGCCCCGCCAGGCCGGCGAGAATCGCCAGCGGCATGCCGGCGAGAATGCCGCTGAAGCTCGTCTCCGGCGTGTTGAAGTCGCCGTGGGCGTCGATCCAGATGATGCCGAGCCTGACGCCGGCGCCGTGCGCCTGCTGCAAGCCGGAGACGACGCCGACCGTCGCCGTGTCATCGCCGGCGAGCACGAGCACGCCGTCGCCGCGCTGCCGGGCGTCGCTGACCAGCGCCGCGGTCTTCGCCCCGAGATGGCCGATGTTGACGGCGATCGAGCCGGCACTTCGCTCCTCGTCGGGCAGCCGGGCGGTGACGGGGTCGGCGAGCTCCAGGCCGCCCTCGCGCAGCCGCTGCGGCAGGCCGGCGTCGATCAGCGCGGCCGGGCCCTGACCCAGCCCTTCATCCGGCTCGTCATAACGATAGGGGACCGTCACGATCTGGACGCGCATACCCACCACCCTCCTCATGCCACCGCATCGCGCTCATTCTACTCTGTCGCCTCGCGCCCCCGGCGAAAGCGGGCGGGGTACAATGCAATGAATGAGTCGCCTTCGTCGTCAACGCGGACAGCTCCTTTGCCCAATGCCTCCCACTCATCGTCGCGACAATCCCACCAGGCCAGCGCCAACCGGCGTCTGCCGCCGCGCAATCTGACCGCGCCCGATGAGGACAACTACTATCACCTGCTGGGCGTTCCCTATGCCGCCGATCAGAAGGAGATCCGCCGCGCCTACCGGATGGCGATGAAGAAGGCGCACCCGGACCGCGCACTGCCGGAGCGGCGCGCCGCCGCCGAGGAGCTGGCCAAGTTGCTCAACCGCGCCTACGCGACGCTCTCCGATCCCAACCGGCGGCGCGCCTATGATCAGTCGATCAAAAGCCAGGAGCTGCAAGACCAGATCATGCGCCGCTACGTCAGCACGGGCGTCGGCGGCCCGATCAATGGCGCCCGCCACGACCCGTTCGCGCAGCGGCTGAAACGCGACCTCTCGGCGGCCGAGAAGATGGAGAACCGCAAGGCCGACCGCTCAGCGATGCTCAGCCTGCTCCTCGTCTTCGTGGTCGCGACGGCCGTGGTGATTCTGCTCGTCCTTCTCCTGGCCCTCGCGACGTGGATGTTCTCGTTCCTCGCCTAGGGCCGGGACGCCAGCCGCCGCGCGCCGGTTTCGGCTCGGGCACGAGCACCGCGGTCAGCGTCTCCAGCGACGACAAGAGATTCTTCATCCCGGCCCGGACGAACGACAAGGCGCGGTCGTCATGCAACCGGTCGTCCATGAAGCCCAGCTCCAGCAACCAGCCGACCTCATCGAGCAAACCGAGCGCGGCGACGGCGGGCAGCAGCCGGCGCTGCCCCGGCGAGAGCGGCGCGATCTCGCGGTAGGCGCCGAGGATCAGCTCGGCGCGGGCGGCGGACCAGCCGCTGATGTGTGTCGCGAACGCGGCGAGATCGACCAACGGCGACCCGGCCCGCGCGTACTCCCAGTCGATGATGCCGGTCAACGTCACGCCGTCCGGGCCGACCAGCAGGTGCGCCGGCCAGAGATCGCCGTGGGCGACGATACTCGTATCGTTGACTGCCTCTGCGTCGGCGCCGAGCAGGTCCGACGCCGCCGGCAGGATGCGGGTGCCACAGCGCAGCCAGCGGCGAATCTCGGTGATGTCGGCCGCGATCGCGCCGAGGCGCGGTCGCCGCTCGCGCCAGCGGTGCCGCGCACCGTCGATCACGAGCGCGAGTGACTTCGGCGGCGCATCGGGCCGGGCGGCGACCGACGCCGAGGCGAGGTGGCAGCGGGCAATGGCCGCCACACCGGCGGTGATGATCTCGTCGGTCGGCGTCGTCTGGTGGAGCGGCAGGTTGATGCTCTCCCCGTCCGGCGCCAGCAGCCCGCCGTAGCGGTTCAGCGGCCGCCTGGGCAACCAGGTCTGCGCGTCGTAGCGCGCGCCGGCGATCTCGACGACCGGCTCGCTGACCACCGGGACGTGCGGGACCGGCACAACCTCGATCCCGGCGGCGTGGATCGCTGTCAGGGCATCCCGCACGAAGCCGGGATGCGCCTCCGGCCGCCAGCGCCGGACGGCCCACTGCTCGTCACCGAAGGTCGCCCGCGCGACCCGTCGCGCGCCGACGACCGGGTCAAGCCGCGCCCCCTCCGGCAGCAGCCGCGCCGCCGCGGCCTCGAAGCCGGCCGCGTCCGCCTCCGGACGGGCCGATTCGTCATCGGATTGGTGTGAATTCACCCGCTCGTCACTCATGTCGCGAGTATACGCGCCACCGACCTCGACGCTCGCGCGTTAGCGTTGCCGTGGGCACCGAGCCATCGTCTCCTGCCTCTCCGCCCCGCTGTCATCCTGAGCGTGTCGAAAGGACCTCCCGCCGCCGCGGCGTCCTCGTTCGGGACCACCGTCGTCCGGTTCCGACACTCCCGTTGCCCGTCATGCTGAGCGTGTCGAAGTATCTCCCGGCGAAGCCGGTCCGCCGCAGCGGACGACGCCCTGCCGGGGAGATGGTTCGACGGCTCTCAGCATGACTGCGGGGCGGGTGCCTAGGAGGAAACGCGCGTCCGGCGTGGCAGCACTCGCCTGCGCTCGTCGGAGAGATTTCCTTCGGCACGCTCAGGACAGGCTCTCGACAAGCTCGAAATGACGGCGGAGCGCATGGAGAAGCGCGAAACGCGCGCCGGCGGGGTCCACGAGGCTGGCATCCGGCCCGCCGGATATTGACCGCATTAGTACAATAAGCGCAACACGCGAACGTCATTGGGGCAGCCTCTCCGGCAGGGAGTTGCCCTGTCAACTCGTCGCCCGCGGGAAGCGCTCGCCGACCGATGGGAGGAGCCATGCGCAAGCCGTTCGTGGTCATGATCGTGGCGTTGGTCGCGATCTCGCTCACGGTCACCCCGGCCGGGGCGATCACCGGCGGCCAACCCGACGGGGACGCCCATCCCTACGTCGGGATGATCTACAACGATCAGTATCTCTGCTCCGGCACCCTGATCGCGCCGACCGTCTTCCTCACCGCCGCCCACTGCGCCGCGGCCTTTGCGGAGGACAATTCCCAGATCTACGTCACGTTCGCCTCCGAGGCGAACTTCTCCAGCGATCGCATCCCTGTGACGGAGATGGACACGGAGCCGAACTTCTGCAATCCCTGCGGCTCCGGCTTGCCCAACTTCGACGCCTATGACGTCGCCGTCGCCATCCTTGCCAGCGCGCCCGGCGTCGGCATCGCCGGCCTTCCCTACGCCGGCTACGTCGATGACCTCGGCAACGGGGCGAACTTGACGGTTGTCGGCTACGGCACCCGTGACTTCGCGCGGGGTGGCGGCCCGCCGCAGCCGGTCGGCATCGGCACGCGCTACCAGGCCACTGTCACGATCATTACGCTGAATGGCAGCGTCGGTGACATGTTCATCAAGGAATCGGCCAGTAAGGGCGGCACCTGCTTCGGCGACTCGGGAGGCCCCAGCCTCGACGGCTCGACCGTCGTCGCCGTCACCTCGTTCGGCACCAACGGCAACTGCGCCGGCACCGGCTACGTCCAGCGCATCGACCGTCAAGACATTCTGGACTGGCTGTCCGCCTTCGTCGGTTAACCTTTCTACGCTCATCCTCGCCGGCCCACGCCGCCAGTCCCGTGGCGAGGCGGCAGCAATGCGCTGCCAAAACGGTTCGTGACATCCGGGATTTCTCAGGCCTCCTGCTGGAGCACATCTTTTGCCTTGCGACCCAGGCCGGGGCCGTTGACGCGCCTGCCGGGCAGGGCGCCGGTATGCTCGCCGTCGCGGAGGACCGGGGTGCCGTTCACGAGCACATCGCGGATGCCGACCGAGAGGTGGTGCGGATCGGTGTAGGTCGCCGTGTCGCTGACCGTCTCCGGGTCGAAGACGACGACGTCGGCATACATGCCGTCCCGCAGCATGCCGCGGTCGCGCAGGCAGAGGCGGTCAGCGACGGCGCTGCTCGCCTTGCGGATCGCGTCCTCCAGCGGGATCACCCCCTGCTCACGGACGTAGCGGCCGAGGATGCGCGGGTAGGTGCCGTAGGCGCGTGGGTGAACGAGGCCGTGCTTCGCGTCGCGCTCCGGATCGATGCCGCCGGCATCGGTGCCTAACTTCAGCCAGGGCTGCTGGAACTGCAGCCGCAGGTTCTCCTCGCTCATCGCCAGGTACATCGTGAAGATGTCGTGGCCCTCCTCGTCGAGCAGTTGCACGATCGCGGCGTGCCAGTCCTCGGCGCCGAGCATCTCCGTGACCTCGGCGAGCCGCTTGCCCTGGAACCGCTTGTGCTCCGGATTGCCCAGTTCGGCCAGGATGACGTTCTCCGGGCCGGAGCGCTCGCCCAGGTTCTCCCAATCCTTGTCCGGGTCGCGCATGTCGGCGAGGATCTTCGCCCGCATCTCCGGGTCCTTCAGATTCTCGTACCGCTTGCCTTCGGCCGAGGCCCAGGGCGGCAGGCAGGCGGCCAGACCGGTGCCGGAGCCGGCGTAGGGATACATGTCGGCGCCGATATCGATCCCCTCGGCGCGAGCGGCGGTGATCCGCGCGATAGCCGCCGGCATCTTGAACCAGTTGGAGCGGCCGGCCGCCTTCAGGTGGTAGATCTCGGTCGCGACGCCGGCGCCCTTGCTGATGTCGATCGCCTCTTCCAGCCCCTCGAGGAACCAGTCGCCCTCGGAGCGGATGTGGGTGATGTGGACGCCGTTGAAGGCGGCGATCACCTTGCAAATCTCGGTCAGCTCGTCGGTGCCGGCGTAGGAGCCGGGTGGGTAGATGAGCGCGGTGGCGACGCCGAAGGCGCCGTCCTCCATTGCGGCGGCGGTCACCTCGCGCATCGCGTTCAGCTCGTCCGCGTTCGGCTCGCCCATCCGCTCGCCCATGCCGTACTTGCGGACGGTCGCGCCGCCGATGAAGGAGCCGACGTTGACGCCGACCTGGCGCGCTTCGAGATCGGCCAGCCAGTCGCCGAAGCGGGTCCAGCCCCTGGCGCGCTTCCGCCAGACCTCGTAGTCGTCCTCCAGCCGGTGGACGAGGCTGCTCGCCCACGGCTCGTCGATCTCGCCGCCGTAGGGCGCGGGCGTCCACGCCTCGCCCATGATCTCGGTCGTGATGCCCTGGGTCACTTTCGAGAGCGAGCGGCGGTCGGTGAGGAAAGGGATGATCGAGTGCGACTGGATGTCGATGAAGCCGGGGCAGACGACGTGCCCGGTCGCGTCGATGACCGTCTTGGCGCCCTTGCGGTCGATCGTGCCCGGCGGCGCGACCCGCTCGACCCGCTCGCCGGTGATGGCGAGATCGCCGTAGAACCAGGCGTTGCCACTGCCGTCGATGATCCGTCCACCCGTGATGAGCACGTCCGCCATGTGGGTCCCTCCCGAATTGAAATGAAGTCAGCGAAAGACGCGCGCGGCGCCATTGCCCGCGAGGTCCGGCGCATCATACCGAAGCGTCGCCATATCCGCGACCGCGACGATCGTCTGTCCCCTCTACTTCTATCATCGGCAGGGGACGGTTTAGCGTAACGATTTTGGGGAATCCACGTTCGGGAAGCGACGCCGGATTGAAGATGGCGCACTCTTGGCCCGTCGATGCCCGGAGACAACGACCTGGATGAGTAAACAGAAGTGATGCTGGAAGAGCAAGTTAGCTTCAATATCGGCAGAATCGCCATTGAACGAAGAGATTACCTAGGACGTAGCAGTCAAAATCATCATGAATAGAAGGATCGCGACGATAAGAGGTCCAAAGCACCCGAGACACCCGCGCTTCCTCGATCTCTTCCGATTGGCCGCCCGGCCAATCGGGTCGGCATCCGCAACTCCTTGCGTGCTGGTTGAAACTGGCCGACGAACTCCGTTTGACAGCGATGTTGTTCTCGTCTTACCGATCAGCGGATTGCGAGCACTCGCTCTGACGCCACGAGACCCGGCATTGATCCGAAAGCCCTTGTCGCCGAAGCTGACACTTGTTGGCACACCGCGTTTGGTGTTGAGGCGGAACGCCTTGCCGAGACTCCTGCGCTTCGGACCGAGCGAAATGCTACTGCGTCGACGTCCCATCAGATGCCCCAATTCATTGCTCAGGTCGCAGGCCTGATCTCCACTTGGGCCGAGAACGCGAGCACGACACAGATCAAGAAGAGGATGACGAGTACGATCAAAGTGATGGCCCACATCGCCTGAATTGAGAGCCCTTCGCGTGGCGCCGACGGCGCGGATGGCTCACGAGCGAACTCCACGACGGGCGGCGGCTCTGGCCGGGACGGGGAGGCACCATCCGCCCTGAAGCCGTAGGCGTACCAGGGCGCATTCGCCTGCTGCTTAGGCGTGAGGTCCATGATCCAGCCGTCATGCCGCAGGGAGACGATCAGTGCGTCGAGTGCGAGTCGTGCCGCCTTGTTGTCTTTCAGGGCATGGCCGTTGGCCTCGAACGCATCAGAGGCAGCAGCGATACGGCCGGCACGATCAACCGCGATGAATCGCCAGGCACTGCCAATGAGGCCGCTTCGCATCTGTTGCGGCTTGACGACGACATACGTCGGCGAACCTTCTGGGTCTTTCGCTTCCACGCCCCGATCTCCTGTTCACCCGTCGATCTGGTTAATCACGTACGCCGCCTTGTACGGGCCTCCGATCTTCAATGTTTCGGACGCATGCTCGCCGGCTACGGAAAACCCACATATTGGGTGATACGAGCTGGCCATCGGCGCGGAGAACCGGACCGACTTCCCGGGTTGGGTGATGGCACCGGTGAACGGTCCCATGCACGAAGCCGTAAAGACTCCGTCCTGATCAGTCCGGATGATTGAGGTGTAGACCTTCCCAACGGGGGTATCGCCGACGTTGAAGAGGCGGTTCTGCTTGATCTGAACACGGGACGTGTCTTGAATCGCCGAGTCCTGATAATAGGTGTCCTCGACGGTCAGTACGAGTTCGTCCCAATCGGTCGATGCGATCGAACCACCGTAGAGGGATGCCGTCTGGAAGAACGATGAGTGGTGACTGGGCGTCCACGACCGCTCGCTACCCAGGAACGTCTCATCGCCGTAGGATGCTCCCTCTGAGAAGAGTTCGACGTGAAGGGTCGGTGTGAGGAGGGCCTCTCCAGAGGTGTTGTAGACCTCGATGAAAGCGAACGATTCCCCTTCGTGGTCAATAAACCGAGCCGAGACCGGCCGCCATGGGGACGCGTTTCCAGCCACATCGAGGAGCAGTCCCGCGTCCTTCGACCAGCGATATTCGACCACGCCCTTGGCCTTGGTTACCTTCGGCGCGGATGCTGCTGAGACTCGTCCAACAGTGACGACTGGAAGACACATCGCGATGCAAAGCGCCATTACCGCGAAGAGCTTCTTCATTACCATCCCTCTTGGCCTACGTCCGGCTAACCATCCCAACTCGTTTTCGCTACCGAATCCGGCCCTCCTGCAGATGGCGGCCGATATAGCGATGCGGCTCCGCGGCGGGCCCACGGCGATCCTCTACGGCGCGCGCTAACCCGATACCGGGCTGCTTTACTGTTGATCACATCCAGATTCATTCCTAGGCCGATTGTACGCAGAGAAGGCGAGCCCGACAAGGACGAAAGGACACCGCTACCCAACGCGACTGCTGCCGAGCGCTCTGGAAAGGATGGCGTGCGAGTACATGCTTCCGCTCCTTAATGTGTATGCGCTCCGCCTTTATCGCATTATGGCCTAACCACTCACCACACAAACGGCTCTCCGAAGCCGTTCCCCCTACTTCCTTCGAAGGGGCACCCCGGGAACGAGCGCCTCGGGATGGGCGATACTGACAATGGAACAGTCCACACGAAGAGGATGTTGCAAAGTCGCGCCCGGGCGCATAGAGTCTGGGGAAACAATCAACCGAACGGCTGCTGCGCTGGCCCGGGTCGGCGCGGCCAGGAAAGGGAGGCACCAGTGATCAGTCACTTCGGGTCCCGTCACCGAGCGACGCATCCCATGCTCACGCGGCTGCTCGTACTCCTCATGGCGCTCTCCGTCACCGGATTGGCGCCGCTCTTTG
>JAICKJ010000103.1 GCA_025928015.1 Thermomicrobiales bacterium | reverse complement strand
GAGATCCGGAAGTAGCCCGGACATTCGGCCGTGGAGCCGGGGAGGACGAAGACGTCGCGCTGGGCGAGCAACTCGGTGAACGCGAAATCGTCGCCCAGCGGAGAGCGGACCAGGAGGTAGAACGTCCCTTCGGGCAGATTGACCTCGTAGCCGGCGCCGCGGAGGGCGGTGACCATCCGGTCGCGCCTGCGTTGGAGATGCCCGACATCGATGGAGAGCTTGTCCAGATCGCCGAGCGCATGCTGCAGCAGCGCGTTGGGGAAGGCGTGCCCGGTGATGAACTGGGCGAGCATGGTGGCGCCGCGGAGCTGCTCCCGCGCGGCGAGGGGCATCTCCGGTGGCAGCGCGAGGTAGCCCAATCGCTGGCCAGGCGTCAGCAACGTCTTGCCGTAGGTGTAAATCAGGATGGAGTACGGATAGAACGCGGTGGGGCTGGGGAATGACCGGCCGTCATAGACGATGCGGCAATACGCCTCGTCCGAGAGCAGATAGATGGGGCGCCCGTGGCGCGCCGACGCATCGGTCAGGACTCGGGCGAGTTCCGTGAGTGCCTCCGGTGGATAGATGCGTCCGCTCGGGTTGTGGGGCGAGTTGACGATGATCGCGCGTGTGCGCGGCGTGATCGCGGCCGCTATGGCATTGGGATCGAGGTCGAAGCCCGGCGGCGGCAGCGTCACGCGCACCGGTGTGCAGTTCGCGGCGATGATGAGCGGCTCGTAGAAGAACCAGGGCGGGCTGAGGAAGATGACCTCGTCCCCCGGGTCGGTCACGGTCAGAAAGGAGACCGCCAGCCCGGCGAACGCGCCGTTCGTCAGGGCGATGTCGGCCGGCTCGAACGCCACGCCGCGTCGCTCGTGCAACGAGGCCGCGATGACCGCCTGAGCGTCCGGCTCGCTGTTCTTGTAGGCGAACCAGCGCGCATTCCGGGGCACGCTCCATCGTTGCAGCGCCTCGGTGAATGCCGGCAAGGGCATGTCGTTCGGGTTCCCGAGGGTGAAGTCGGCGATACCCGGTTCGTTCTGTCGCCGCGCCCAGGTCGACGCCGCCATGAAGCGAGCGAGCGCTGCGTTGCCGATCAGGTGGGTGACCCGATGCGAGACCACGTTCGATTCCATGTCCCGGACCTCCTCGGAAATGACCGGCCGGCAGGAAGCGGCATGCGCCCGTCTCACGCCGGCGTTCGATGGTTGTCCAGGTCCCAGTGCTTCCCAGTGTATGCCCGGTGACAACGTCCGAACCGGAACGCGCGGCCGGTCGAAAGCGTCAAGATCGATAAGCGGTTGCCGCCAAGCGCGCCGATGGGGTAAGTTTACAAATAGCGCTTCATTTTGGGAAGTAATATGGTGAAAGGAAAGACACCAATGCAGATGAGCAATCTCAACCCACCCGCCCGGCTCAGCCGGCGACGACTGACCGGTCTGGCGGCCGGGGCTGCCGCATTCGGCGCTGGACGTCTGCTGCTGCCGGCCGGTGTCGGGGCGCAGACGATCGAGCCGGCGTCAAGGCCCGGTGAGTCGGTCGGCGGCGAGCGGGTGCAGTATTTCGCCGAGACCGGACATAATCTCCAGGAGCCGTTCCTGAGTCGATGGATCGACGACGACGGCGCCGATCGCTACGGGCCGCCGGTTTCCGAGCAGCACTACGTCGAGGGCTCGGGCAGCGTCCAGCAGGCGTTCCGGAAGGTGACGATGATCTACGATCCGGCGGGCGAAGAGGGCGCGGGCGCGATCGCCGTCAAGAAGATCGCCGCGAAGCCCGCGGCGGATGATCCCGCCTTCGCGCCGGCGCCGCCGACCGGCGGACGGACGAGTCTCGTCAGCGCCGCCGATGGCCTGCGACTGCGCGATGCGCCGAACGGCGCAGGCAAGGTCGTTGCCGTCCTGCCGGACAGCGCGGAGTTCATCGCCGCGCCCGGCGATCACGGCGAGTGGGTGCCCGGCTACGTCGATGGCTACGCCGGCTGGGTTGCCGCCAGCTACCTGCGTCAGCCGAAGGCGTTGCCGGAGATCAGCAAGAAGGACTGGAACCAGGCGCTCTGGCAAGGCGCCGCGCTCGGCGAGACGAACGTGCGACAGCAGCCCTCCACCACCGCCCGCATCGCCCGCACCGTCGACCACGGCGATCCGCTCAAGGTCGTCGCGTGGGTCAAGGGCGAGGAGGTCTTCGAGGGCGCCGACGAGTGGGCGAAGCTGGACGACGACACCTTCGTCTATTCCCGCAATGTCGGCCGCTCCGCGCCGGTCGCGCCGACGCCGATCCCGGACGGCGCGCCGGACGAGGGGCGCTGGTTCGACGTCAATCTCACCCAGCAGCTCATGGTCGCCTACGAGGGCCGCACACCCGTCCGCACCTTCCTGACGACCACCGGCATGGCTGGCTGGGAGACGCCGGAGGGGCTCTGGTACATCAACAACCGGGTCGCGAACGAGACGATGGGCAGCGGCTCGATCGGCGCCGAGCACTACTTCAAGCTGGAAGACGTGCTCTTCACGCAGTACTTCACGGACGTTGGCCACGCGATCCATTTCGCCTGGTGGCGCACGCAGGAGACGATCGGCCGGCCCGGCAGCCACGGCTGCCTCAATCTCCTGCTCGATGATGCCCGCTTCTGTTGGGAATGGGCGGAGATGGGCACGCCGGTTTTCACGCACTACGCGTGAGCCGCCGCGTGCGTCCGGCGCCGTTTCGCCGTCTCGTATAAAATGAACGACATCCGCCGGGCGGGCTGCCCGGTCGGAAGGGGCGGAAGCATTCTCGCATGACAGGTCAGGACGTCGTCCCGCAGTACGGCGCACCGCGCGCCGGAAGCCATTCCGGCGGTGTTGATGTGCCATCGGGCCGGCGCACGGTAGAACCGGACCCGGCTCAGGAGCTTCATGACGGATCGCGATATGGAAGAACGACCCAAGCCGTTTTCCTCTGACTGGATTTCGGCTCCCCCGCCAACGCCTGAACCCCCGCGTCGCCTGCCGCCACGCGCGACCCGCGTGCTGACCAGCATCGGCCGGCGATTGCCGGGCGAGCGTGTCCTCAGCATCCTCGTGGTCCTCGTGCTCGTGCTGGTCTCGCTGGGCTTCGCCGGTCCCGGCAGCGACGCGCACCGCTCCGGCGCGAGCGGAGGAGATGAGGGCCAGCAGCTCGCCGCCGCCAATCTCAACGGCGCGACGCCGCCCTCCACGCCGCAGCCGACGCTGGCGCCGACGCTCGCCCTGGCGGACGCCAAGCCGACGACGCCGCCCACGATCTCGACCGAGCCGATCACCGTCAAGGACGGCGACGCGGCGGCGGCGACCGCGTCCACGCCCACGGCGCCCAAGCTGCGGATCAAGGATCCCGCCAAGCCGGATGATCCGAATGGCGGGCTGCTGCCGAAATACCGCATCCTGACCTACTACGGTTTCCCCGGCAACGAGTACATGGGCATCCTGGGCGAATATGACCCGGACCAGCTCCTCGCCAAGCTGCAAGACGAGGCCAAGGTGTACGAGGATGCCGATCCGTCGCGGCCGGTGAAGATCGGCTTCGAGGTGATCGCCTCGGTCGCCCAGAAGGACCCGCAAGAGGACGGCAGCTACGTGGCGGACGCCTCGACGGAGCTGCTCGACAAGTACGCCAAGTTCGCCGAGGAGCATGGCATCCTCCTCTTCTTCGACGTCCAGATCGGCCGCCGGACGGTGCAGGACGAGGTCAAGGGGTTGGAGCCCTGGCTGGATAAGCCCTACGTCCATCTCGCCCTCGACCCGGAGTTCATGATGCGACCGGGCGAGATCCCCGGCGAGGAGATCGGCCAGATCGACGCGTCCGACATCACCTGGACACAGAACTACCTTGCCAAGCTGAGCAAGGACAAGGGCATTCCGCCCAAGGTGCTGGTCGTCCACCAGTTCCACTACACGATGATCGAGAACAAGGACAAGCTGGCGCCGGTCGATGGCGTGCAGCTCGTGATCGACTCCGACGGATGGGGCACGCCCGACCAGAAGCGGGATACCTACAACGTCGTCAATACCCAGCAGCCGATTCAGTATGACGGCATCAAGCTCTTCTACCGGCAGGACGTGCCGATGATGACACCCGCCGACGTGGTGAAGCTCGATCCGGTGCCCGACGTGGTCATCTACCAGTAGCGATGGGACGCATCGCGGTCCTGGGAACCGACGAGATCGAGCAGTTGCTGTGGACCGCGCTGGTGGGTCGCATCGCCTGTTGCGACCACGACAACGGCTGCCGCCCCTACGTCGTCCCGCTCGCCTATGGCTACGACGGCGAGGCCGTTTACGCATTCAGCACGCCGGGCCGCAAAATCCGCATGATGCGGCGCCAGCCGCTCGTCACCTTCGAGGTGGATGAGGCCATCGCCGAGGATCGCTGGCGCAGCGTCATCGCCGATGGCGAGTACGAGGAGCTGACGGCGCCGAATGCGCGCACCGCCGGCTTGCGCGTGATCTTCCCCGATGGCGACACTCCGGCGCTGGCGCCGGAGACGATCGTCTACCGCATCCGGCTCACGAAGAAATCCGGCCGCTATGAAGTGCCGGATAACCCTTCCTGATCGACTGGTTCAATCGAATATGGCGACAGCAAGCCAAATCACGGCGTCTTTCCATTCGGGGGCGATCGCGGTATAGTCCTAGGCAGTTATTTCCAGCAGAGAGGTACGCGACTTGCGGTGTGGCGCTAATCACTGGCTTGATCGCGACCCGCGATGAACGTGCCGGTATTCGATGTCCGTCTGGTCACAGTCGCCCAGCGGGCAAAGTTGCAGGAGGAAGTGCTTCTATGAGGCAGCACGGATATGTGCCCAACGCGGTCAACGAGCTGATGCGCGAAGTTGCCGAGGGCCGGCTCTCGCGACGCGATCTGCTCCGGCGTGGCGCGGCCCTCGGTCTCAGCGCCTCGCTGATGGGAACCATGCTGGATGTTCAGGGCGCCGGCGCCCAAGGGACTCCCTCACCGGCCGGCGCCCAGCCGGTGGGCTACTCGATCGTGGTCCCCAAGGGGTTGCGGACCGACCTGAAGGGAAAGCAGGTCACCTTCGTCGGCTCGTCCGAGGGCCCGGGCGTCCCCTTCGAAGAAGCCGCCCTCAAGAAGTTCATGGATGCCACCGGCATTCAGGTCAAGCGCATCTCCGGCGCCGAGTCGACGACCGACCGGCTGCGCTTCTACCTCCAGATCTTCAGCTCCCAGGCTTCCGATATCGACGCCTGCATGATCGACGTCATCTGGCCCGGCGTCATGGAGCCGCACGCCGTCGACCTCGCCGACGTGCTGAAGGCGGAGAATGCCGACTTCTTCAAGCGGATCGTCGAGAACAACACCTCCGGTGGCATGCTTATCGGCGTGCCGTGGTACACCGACGCCGGCATTCTCTACTACCGCACCGATTTGCTGCAGAAGTACGGGTTCAGCAACCCGCCGACGACCTGGGACGAGCTCGAGACGCAGGCCAAGAAGATCATCGCCGGGGAGAAGGCGAGCGATCCGACCTTCACCGGCTTCGTCTGGCAGGGCGCGGCCTACGAGGGCCTGACCTGCGACGGTCTCGAGTGGCAGTACTCGAACGGCGGCGGCACGATCGTCGACCAGGACGCCAAGGTCACGGTCGACAACGACCAGGCCATCGCCGCGTTCGACCGGGCCAAGGGCTGGGTCAACACGATCTCGCCGCAGGGTGTCACCGCCTATCAGGAAGAGGACGCGCGCGGTGTCTGGCAGGGCGGCAAGTCCGCCTTCATGCGCAACTGGCCGTACGCCTACTCGCTCGGCCAGGCCAAGGATTCGCTGATTCTGAACAAGTTCGATGTCACCGGGCTGCCGAAGGGCTCGGGCGAGGGCGCGTCCAGCGCGGCCTGCCTCGGCGGCTGGCAACTGATGGTCTCGAAGTACTCCAAGTCGCAGGACGCGGCCAAGGAGCTGGTCAAGTACCTGGCGAGCCCCGAACTGCAAAAGGCCTATGCGATCGAGCGCTCGCTGCTGCCGACGATCAGCACGGTCTACAACGACGCGGACGTCATCGCGGCCAACCCGTACTACAAGAAGCTGCTGCCGATCTTCCAGGGCGGCGCGGTCGCCCGGCCGTCGACGGCCTGCAAGGATCTCTATCCGGACGTCTCGACCGCCTACTTCACGGCGCTCAACCAGATCATCACCGGTCAGGCGGGCGACACAAAGAGCGCGGTCAAGGACCTGGCGAGCAAGATTCAGGACATCCTCCAGGATCTGTAGCGCCCGCCATCGTCGTGCAGTCCACCCGGGAGCAACCCTGCTCCCGGGTGGCGCACCATCAACAGACGTAAGGGAGAGCAGGGATGGCGCTGCAACCCGAGGCGCAACCGCTCGTCACCTCCCAGGCGGCGGTGAGCGCAACCAAATCGAAGGGCCGGTGGGCCGGACCCGATTCTGCGATTGGCCGGCAACAGGAACGTCTCGGCTGGATGCTGGTCGTCCCCAGCGTGCTCATTGTCCTCCTGGTCGCCGTCTATCCTCTGATCCGCACCTTCTATCTCAGCTTCACGAATGAGCGCCTGGGCAGTGTCCGGCCGACCCGGTGGGTCGGCTGGGATAACTACACTCGGCTCTTCGATGATTCGCTCTTCCGCCATTCAATGATCAACACGATAGAGTTCACCGTGATCTCGGTCGCCATCGAAACGGTGCTCGGTATGGTGGTGGCGCTCGTCATCCATTCCGAGTTCAAGGGACGCGGCATGGTCCGCACCGCCATCCTCGTTCCCTGGGCGGTCCCGACGGTCGTCTCCGCGCTGCTCTGGCAGTGGATGTTCAACGACTTCTTTGGCGTGATCAACTCCATCCTGATCCGGCTGCACCTCATGAGTGCGTCGCACCCGAAATCCTGGACCGCCGATCCTTCGACGGCGCTTGGCGCCGTTGTCGCCGTGGACGTCTGGAAGACGATCCCGTTCATGGCGTTGCTCTTATTGGCGGGTCTGCAAGTCATTCCGTCTGATGTCTACGAGGCCGCCAGGGTCGACGGCGCGAGCAAGTGGTACCAGTTCTGGACCATCACCCTGCCGCTCGTCCGTCCCGCGCTCCTGGTCGCGCTGATCTTTCGGACGCTGGATGCGTTCCGTATCTTCGACCTGATCTACGTCATGATGAAATACTCGCCCGCCACGATGTCGATCGCGGTCTACACGCAGCAACAGATCGGTAACCAGCGCATCGGCTTTGGCTCGGCACCGGCGGTGATCATCTTCCTCTGCGTCGGTTTCCTGGCCTTCATTTACACGCGATTGATCAAGGTGGAGGAGGTGTAACATGGCTGCCACGGAAGCATCTCCCACGCAACGCATTGTCACTTCTCGCGACGAGCTGAATCAGATCGCCTCCCGTTACCGCAAGAAGAGCAAGCATTCGTTCGGCAGCGTGACGCGGAAAATGCTCTTCTGGCTCCTGATCGCCATCATCGTCATCTATTCGCTCTTTCCGTTCTACTGGGCGATCGTTTCGTCCCTGACACCGGACAGCTTGCTCTACAAGACGCCGGTGAAATTCTGGCCGCAGGCGTTTACCTGGGATCATTACAGCCAGGTCTTGCGGGACGGCGGGTTCCTGCGAGCACTGCTCAACTCGACGATCGTCTCGACCGTCACGGTGCTGCTCGCGCTCTTTTTCGGCACCGTCGGTGCTTATGCGCTTGGACGCCTCCACTTCCGCGGCCGCACGATCATCCTGTATCTCATTCTGTCGATGACGATGTTCCCGGCCGTGGCAATCATCGGCTCGCTCTTCATCTTCGTCCGGCAGCTCCATCTCTACAACACGCTGATCGCCTTGATCATCACCTACCTCTCGTTCTCGCTCCCGTTCACCGTCTGGGTGTTGACCAACTTCTTCAAGGCGATGCCGGATGAGCTGGAGCAGGCGGCGATGGTCGACGGCGCGACACCACTGCGCGCGCTCTGGCAAATCCTGCTGCCGATGGCCGTACCCGGGCTCGTCACGACCGGGCTGCTGGCGTTCATCGCCGCCTGGTCAGAATTTCTCTACGCGCTGACCTTCACCATCCCGGGCGGCAATAACACGACGGTCCAGGTGGCGATCGCCAACTTCAGCGGTCGCACGCAATTCGAGCAGCCGTTCGCGCTCAAGATGGCCGCCGCGGTGGTGGTCACGATCCCGCTGCTCGTCGGCGTCCTGCTCGTCCAGCGCCGCATCGTCTCCGGCCTCACCGCCGGCGCGATCAAGGGGTAGCAACTCCGTCAGTTGCCAGATGCCAAAACGCCCGCCGCCGGGATCCGGCGGCGGGCGTTTTGGCGTCTTCAATCACCCATGAGGGGATCCGGTACCATTGCTCCTTGGCGAACCAGTTCGCGAATATTCTTGGTGAAGACCGGGATGCCTTGCGCTATGGCGCGTGCCGCCAGGAGCGCATCGGCGAACGACAGCCCTGGAGTCAGCTTCCATCGCGTGAGCGTCTCCGCGAATAGCGCTTTGTCGTCGCAGTGTATGCCCGGCCATTCCAGGACGTTGAGAAGAAGGTCGGCCACGGACTCGCGGTTGAACTGCTTGATGACCCTTGGAAACACGTAAGTAAGCTCGTGGACCACGATTCCTTCGAGGTGGGCGCGCGCGTCACCCCGAGAGAGCGCCGCCAGAAAACGCTTGCAATCGTCGGTATGCGTATCGGACATGTAGGCGTGAACGAAGACGTTCGTGTCGATCAACCCGTCATTCATTCGCCAATGTCCGCAGCACGTCTGCCACGATGCCCTCTTCGACAGCTCGCTGCAGTTCGTTCACATCGACGCATTCATCGACGTGATACTTCTCCAGCGACTCCTCGAACGTCATCCGGGGAAATGTCCTGACTTCGATTGTGCCCGGTCCCGTCGATCGGACGAGCACCGAATCCCCCGCTTTGATGCCGGACGCGCGGCGAACTTCCTTGGGAAGGGTGATTTGGTTTCGCGATTGCACCTTTGTAACCTCTGCCATGGTGCCCTCCTGGAAAGTTCCGGCAGGTTACGGCAAGACCAGTGTGCGTAGTATTATAGCGTGTGTATGCAAAGCGCGAAAGATACGTACGCACAGCAGATTCTACAGCCGGTTCACCGGATTGCGGAGCGTCCCGATCCCGTCGATCGTGATGGCCACGACGTCGCCGTCCTGGAGCGTGAACTCCGAGGGAGGGATGATGCCGGTGCCGGTCATCAGGATCACGCCGTTGGCGAAGTCGTTGTAGCGGTGCAGGTATTCGACCAGCTCGCCGAAGGGACGGTGCATCTCGGCCGTCGAAGTCGTGCCCTCGAAGATCGTCCCGCCGCCGCGCTCGATCTGCAGCGTGATCGCCAGGTGCTCCGGGTCGGGCAGCTCCCACGCCAGGGCGACCACAGGCCCGAGCGACGCGCAGGCGGTGAAGACCTTCGCCTGCGGCAGGTAGAGCGGATTCTCGCCCTCGATGCTGCGCGAGGAGACATCGTTCCCGGCCGTGTAGCCGACGACCTCCTGCGCCGTGTTGATCACCAGCGCCAGCTCCGGCTCCGGCACGTCCCAGGTCGAGTCGCCGCGGATCGCGATCGCCTCGCCGGGATCGACCACCCGGTTCGGCGTCGCCTTCAGGAAGAGCTCCGGCCGCTCGGCGTCGTAGACGAGGTCGTAGATGTCCTCCTGGGTCGATTCCTCCATCCGGGCGTCGCGGCTGCGCCGGTAGGTGACGCCGGAGGCCCAGACCTCCTGCTGGTCGACCGGCGCGAGCAGCGTCACGCCCGCCAGCGGCCGCGCGCCCGCCCCGGTCGCCGCCAGATCGTCGAGCTGCTCCCGCAGGTCCGCGCGGGAGAGCTGGAGCGCCTGCGTCAGCGTCACCGGTCCGCCGGCCGCCGCGACCGGGATCACCCGGTCCTCGACGATCAATCCCAGATGTGGCCGGTCGTTCTCGTTTTCGCGGTAGCGGCAGAGTGGCATCGGTTCCCCTTTCCCTTCAACGTTCGATGATTCAATAACGGCAATCCTACTCTGGAACACGGTGGAGTGGGGGTCCAAGGCGATGTCGCGGCCCCGCACGCGGCTCTGAAGAGACCGCGCTCAACCGACAAAGCCCCCTGAAGGGGGCTGACGTCCAACCGGTCTTCGGCCAGGAAACGAGCGTAGCTGGTCGCCAGCCGGCTTCAGCCGGCTTTGCAGGTTGAGCGCGGGGATTTATCCCCGCGTCATAGGTTGAGCATGGGGATTTGATTTATCCCCGCGTCGTGGCCACGTCGGCTCCTGATGCCCGCTTGTTCACCCGCATTTCCTCGATCCGCTCCGCCATCAGCTCGGCCAGGTGCCGGACCTTGATCCGCTGCTCGCGCGCGTCCGCGCCACCCCGCAGGTGCATGATGCAGCCCTGGTTGTCGGTCACGACCACCGGCGCGCCGGTCGCCGCCGCGTTGTCCAGCTTGCGGTCCATCAACCGCTTGGCGACCTGTGGATACTCGAAGCTGAACGAGCCACCGAAGCCACAGCAGAGCCGGTTCTCGGCCAGTTCCTGGATCTCGCATCCGAGCACATCATGGAGCAGGTAGCGCGGCTCGTCGTGGAGCCCGAGCGCGTTCAACCCCTGACAGGTGTCGTGGTAGGTGATCCGCGTCGTCGGCTGCCCGTCGATCGCCAGCGCCCCGGCCGGAAGCTTCGCGATATCCACCAGGAAGCTGGTGAAATCGATGGTCTTGCCGGCGACCTTCTCCGCTCGCGCCAGCCAGCGCGGATCGTCGCGGAAGAGGTGGAGGTAGTCCTGCGCGATCATCGCCACGCAGCTCGCGCTGCCGGAGACGATGTAATCGGCCCGGATTCGCTCCAGCACGCCGAGCGTCTGCTTCGCCATCGAGCGCGCGTCGACCGTGTCGCCGGAGTTGTTCGCCGGCAATCCGCAACAGTGCAGCCCCTCCGGATGCACGACGCCGACGCCCAGCGCGCGCATCACCGTGGCGATCGCCTCGCCCTGCTCCGGGTAGAGCCAGTCGGTCATGCAGCCCGGGAAGAGCGCGATCGTTTTGCCGGCGGCCGCGTTCGGAACCAGCGCCGCCGGCATAGCCGGTTCTTTCAGTCTCGCGACCCGGTCTCTCAGTGGTGGCCGCGCCAGCGCCGGCAGGCTACGCCAGCGAGTCTGTTTGTTCAGCATCGGGATGCGCGTGCCACGCACGAACCGCCCGCCGTGCGTGAGCGGCAGTTGCGCCCGTTCGCCGATCTTCATCAGCGCCTGCGCGATCCGCCGGCTCGCGTAGGTCCGCAAGATGACCCGCTTGGCTGGCTTCAGCCCGTCGTTGGCGACGACCATCTTTCGCACGTCGAGGATTTGGCGCGCCAGCGGGATGCCGACCGGACAGACCGTCTCACAGGCGTTGCAGGAGAGGCAGAGGCTCTGCGGTCCCGCGCCGTGCTCCAGCCCGTTGAGGAACGGCGTGACAACCAGCCCGATCGCGCCCGAATAGATGTAGCCGAAGACGTGGCCGCCAACCTCCCGGTAGGGCGGACAGACGTTCGCGCAGGCCGCGCAGCGAATGCAGTGCAGCGCTTCGCGGAACTCCGGCAGCGCCCGCATGACGCGACGGCCGTTATCGACCAGCACGATGTGCATCTCGTGTCCCGGCGTCGGGCCCGTGATGAAGGTCGAGTAGACGGTCATGCGCTGCGCGGTCGCGCTGCGGGCGAGCAGCCGCAAGTTGGTCATCGCGTCGTCGAACGTCGGCACCAGCTTCTCGATCCCGGCCAGCACGACGTGGACCGGCGGCAGTGACGAGCCAAGCCGGCCGTTCCCCTCGTTGGTGCACATCATGACGCTGCCGGACTCGGCCACCAGCGCATTCGCCCCGGTGATGCCCATGCCGGCGATGAAGAAGACCGACCTGATCTCGTCTCGCGCGACGTGGACCTGCTCGCTGACGTCGTCGGCGGAGACGGAGTATCCGACCTTGTCGCTGATCACCGCGGCGGTCTGCTGCCGCGCGAGGTGGATCGCCGGCATTACCATGTGGCTCGGCCGCTCATGGCGGAGCTGCACGATCCATTCACCGAGATCGGTCTCGACCACCTCGATGCCGTGATCGGCCAGCGTGTGGTTGAGCGCGATCTCCTCGCTGACCATCGACTTCGACTTGGCGATCAGATTGATGTCGTGCTCGCGGGCGATGCGCTCGATGATCTGGGTCGCGTCATCCGCGGTCGCCGCGAAATGGACATGCGTCCCGACCCGTTCCGCCGCCGCGGCGAACTGGTCCAGATACTGGTCGATGTTGTCAATGGCTTCGGTCTTGGCCGCTTTCAGCGTGCCGCGCAGCGCGGCGAAATCGACCTCGTCCATCATCGCCACGCGCGACTCCCGCCACGCGTTCTGAAAATTCGACAGTGTCGATTCCAGGCGCGGGTCGGCCAGCGCGGCGCGCAGGCGCTCCTCGAACGGCGCATCGATGCCATGTTCCGCTCGCGTCGCTGTCTGCGCCATGAAGCTGTCCTTTCGCTGGTCTAGATCCGGTCGAGGAAGAGGACGTGGAACGCGGCCGGCCCCTGCACGCCGATCGTGAGCTGCCGTTCGATGTCGGCGGTGCGGCTCGGCCCGGTCACGAGCGTTGCGTAGGCCGGGCCCCGCCCCGTCGCCTCGCGCAGCAGCGGGGACGCGTCGTCGAGCGACGCCACGAGCCGTGCCAGCGGGCAGACGACGACCTGCCGTCGGCTCATCAGGCCGATAGCGCGATCCGCCAGCGTCGGTTCGATCAGCAGCACCGACCCGGTCTCCGCGACCGCCAGCCGCGCCAGGCTGAGCCCGAGCGGCGCATCCCGCGCTTCTTCCGGCTCGGTTATGACGCGTGTGGAGATCCCCCCCTTCTCCACCACCGCCGTCAGTGCCGGGATCGCCGCGTCGAGCTCTGCCGCAAGGATGACCGCATCCGTCTCAGCATCGCTCGCGAGATCTTTGATGATCTTCGCGGCGTCATCAACCGTCGCCGCCGAATATACCTGCCCGGCCAACACCGAGAGCCGCTCGGTGAAGCGGTCGAGCAGATCGGTTGTCGCTGTTGTGCGCGTGTCCTCGGTCATCTCGTTCCGTTGCATGCGTGGGGCGGGCCGCGGGCGGGCCGATACCGGGACCAGGGCGCCCGCCGGGGGCCCCCCCGTGGGGGGAGCCGGGGGTGAGGCCGCG
>JAICKJ010000146.1 GCA_025928015.1 Thermomicrobiales bacterium | reverse complement strand
CGGTGGCCGCGGCGCAGGAGGCGACGCCGTCGCCCGCGCCGGTGCCGCCCGACTTCAAGGTCGTCCTCCACGCCTCGGAGCCGACGCACTGGTCCTATGTCCTCTCGAATCTGGCGAATCTGACGGCGCAGTGGCCGCAGGCGCACATCCGCGTGGTGGTCGATGGCACCGCCGTGTATGGCCTGCAAGGGGCAACCGACGTGACGGCGAAGCTGGCGCCGATGGCGGAGGCGGGCGTCGAGCTCCAGGTCTGCCCCAACGCGCTGCATGAGCACGGGATCGACCCGAAGACGATGCCGCCCTACGCGCAGATCACGCTTGGCGGCGTGGTGGCGCTGGTCAGCGCCCAGCGCGCCGGCTATGCCTACGTCAAACCGTAAGCGTGAACCCAGCGAGCACCGAATCTCAGGTCGGCTGTGATGCCTCTTCTTGCACCAGCGAGCCGCTCAGCGCCTGATTGATCCGTTCGTAGATGCGATTCTGGGTCCAGTAGGCGCTGTGGGCGGCGGGGAAGGGGATGCCCGGCGGCTCGATCGCGATGTCGTGGATGCCCTCACGCGGCGGGAAGACCCGCTCGGCGCAAAAGGCCAGGAAGTCGTTCGGATTGTAGAAGTTCAACCAGGGCGTGAACGGTTGGACGTCCGGGTTGTCCGGCGTGAGACGGTCGAGCGCGCGCAGCGCATAGAGCAACGGCGCCTGCGTGCCGGCGGTGACCAGCAGCTCGACGGGAAACCGGTCCGCGCCGGAGAGCAGGTCGACCAGCACAATGCCGCCAAGGCTGTGACCGATGGCGATCACTGGCGGCTCGACTGCGCGTAGCTCGTTGGCGACGAAGTGCCGCACCTCGCGGCCGTGCCGGAGATAGAAGGCGATATCGGCCAGGAAGGGCGCGGCGTAGTCTTCCATGATCTGCGTGCGCCGCTCCCGGACGAACTGCGTGCCGCGAGTTTGCAAAAAGCGGACGAGCCAGCCCTCGATCGCCGCCGCGCGCGTCGTCTCTTCCTCCGGCGCCGGCGTCAGGCTCCGCTCGATCGCGAGCACGACGGCGTCGCGCGTATCGGCGTCGATCGCGGCCCTCGGCTCGTCGCCGGGCACGGCGAAGAGCTTGCTCGCCAGCGCGCGGGCGACGATCGCTTGCGCCAGCACCCGGATCAGCCCCCGGCTGGTGGCGGGCACGTCGCCGAAGCCGTCCGTCGTCAGCTCGTCGCTGACCGCGATGTCGTGCGCGGCGCGGGCGAGGTCCTCGGGTGTCAGGCCGGAATCCTTGACCTCGGGTGGGTGCTGCTCGATCTGCTGCGCCGCTTCCGCCAGGGTGAGGACCGGCTCGCCGGCCGGCTGCTCCCGGAGCGATGGCGGCGCGGTGTAGAGGACGAGGCGCAGCTCCATCAGCGGGTCGCGCAGCAGCATCGCCCAGGTCGAGGTCGCCAGCTCGGCCGGCGTCGGTGGCGTGGTGGCGCCGGCGATCGTCTCCGGCGGCAACGTGCGAGCGACCAGCTCCCGCCAGTCGGCGTCGAAGCTCGTCCCCAGCCGGAAACCCCAGTCGCAGCCGACCACCTCGTACCCGGGCAAGCCGTTGGCGAAGAGCCCGGCCCGGACCTGCTCCAGCGTCCGGTCCTTCGCCTGCTGCCGGACGCCCGTGCCGTGAACGAAAAACGCAGTGCCGCTCATGGGGATGTTGTCGCACGTCCCCGGCGCCGGTGTCCAGACGGCGCCGGGCGGCTCGTGACGAGCCGCCCGGCGGGAGTCATCGCGTCGTCGGATCGTTATGGCAGGTAGTTCTGCGGATCTTGGGCGACGCCGTTGATCTTGACCATGAAGTGCGTGTGCGGGCCGGTCGCCAGACCGGTGCTGCCGACCGGGCCGATCGTCTCCCCCTGGCTCACCTGCTGCCCGACCGAGACGTAGGGCTGCTCGGCCATGTGGCCGTAAAGGGTGTGCACGCCGTTGCCATGGTCGATCTCGACGTAGTAGCCGAGGCCGCAATCGCACCAGCCGGCGGCGACGACCGTGCCGGCCGCGGCGGCGTGGATCGGCGTGTAGGCCGGCGCGGCGATGTCAAGCCCGTCATGGACGGGGCAGCCCCAGTTCGGATCGTAGGCGTAGAAGCCGAGGTTGCTGCAGCCGAAGCCCTGCGTCACCGTGCCGCCGTCGATCGGCCAGATGAAGCCTTCGCTCGACACCGCCGGTTGGGTCGAGGCTTGCGGCGCCTCCGACGCGACCAACAGCTCGCCAAGCACCCAGCCCTGCACGTTGCCGCCGTCGGTCACCTCGTACCACGGGTTGCCCTGCGAGTCGTTCTTTGGCCCACCCGTGATCTGGACGACGCTCTTTTCCGCCAGGTAGCCGACCTTGCTTGCGCTGGGCGCGGCGTTGACGCGCACGTTGGCGCCGACGCCGGATTTCGTCTTGATCGCGACGTAGTCATCCTTGCTGAACTTCGGCGCGGCGGCCGCTTCCTTCGTCGGCGCGGGGGTCGGCGTCTTCGCCGCGGCGGTCGCGGTGGCGGTCGTCGCCGGCTTGCCCGAGGCCGCGGTGAGGAAGTCGCCGTCGACAAAGCCGGTCACGTCCTTGTAGGTGACCTGATACCAGCCGGCCTTGCTGTCATTGAAGGAGGACGGGCCGTTGACGATCTTCAGCGCCGTGCCATCCGGCACCTGGCCGACCTTGGCCGCGGTCGGTACGGCGTGCTCGCGGATGTTGAGCCCCGCGCCGTCGTCGGTCTTGACGACCACGCTGTCGCCCACCTTGAACGCCGGGTGCTGGGCGGTGGTGACGGCGGCCTGCACGTTCGGCTGGCTGGCCGGGATCAGCAGGTCGCCGTCGATATAGCCGGACTGGCCGTTGACGTTGACCAGGAACCAGCCGTTGACGCTGTTATCGTGCGAGACCGGCCCCTCCATGACCTGGACGATCGTTCCATCCGGGATCGTCGTCAGGACGGACGCATCCGGCGCGCCACTGGCGCGGAGGTTGGCGCCGTCGCCGGTCTTGGTCTTGACCGCCGCCATGCCACCGACTGTGAAGGAGGTCGCCTGCGTGGTCGCCGTCGGCGTGGTCGTCGCGCTCGCATGCGGGCTCGTGCCGCTGCTGTTGATCAGGTAGAAGCCGGAGATCCAGCCGTCCTGCCCATCGACGGAGACCGGCCACCAGCGGGCGCCGTTGGCGTCCACGACGGTATCGACCTGATCGATGCGGAGTTCGACCGCCGTGCCGTCCGGCAGCGAGGCGAGCGAGGCGCTGTCGTCCGATGGGTCGGCGCGCAGGTGCACGCCCTGGCCACCGGCGGAGACGACCGCCGTCTGCCCGACGATGTCGGAGGATTGCAGCGCGAAGGCGCCCTGGGAGTCGGCCGGCACGCCGTTCGCCTGTGGCGTCTCCGTTGTTGCGGACGACGACTCGGTCGGCGCGGCGGTCGATTGGGGCGCGGTTGCCTGCTCCTGGGTGCTGGCCACGCTGGATTCCGTCGAGCCGCTGGCGGCGAGGTAGACGCCGGAGACCCAGCCGTCCTGGCCGTTCACGCTGACCGGCCACCAGCGGGTGATGCCGTCGGGATCTTGGACGGTGTCCACCTGGTCGATGCGGAGATCGACGACGGTCCCGTCAGTGAGCGTCCCCAACACCGAGGCGTCGTGGGCGGGCTCGGCCCGCAGATTGACACCGTCGCCGGCGCCGGAAATGACGGCCTTCAGGCCGCCGAGACCGGCAGACGTATCGACGGTGAACCCGCTCGCTGCGGGCTGCGTGGTGATCCCCGCATCGGCCCGGACCGCGATGGCCGTGGGCATGATCATGCTCAGGGCGAGCGTGCTCGCCAGAGCGATTGTGCGAACCCTGCCCACCGCGGACGGGCTCCGAAACCTGGTGGTCACCGCGCCTTCCCTCCTGAAGTGCCCCTCCCCATCGCCCCCGTTGCGGAAGGTCGACGCGCGACGCGGGATGCCGGCGGTGGCACGCGCCGGTGGACCGGCGGGCCGGTCCCCTCGTCGAGCGTCGGTCGCTCCGCTGGCGGTCCTCGCTCCCGCGCCCGGACCGTGGAGATGACTCGACGGCGCGGGCGCGGTCCATCCGGGCGAGGACCGGTGGGACGATGGACGCTGATCGGATTGCGAAACCTGGCCGTGCGCCTCTGTCCGGACGACGCGTCGTCCGGACACTCTCGGCGCCGCAGGTGGAGCGGCGCGACAACGAGCCATCTCCATCTGCACTCAGCCTGAGAGGACGATACCACCCGCCAAAACCGCTGACAATGTGAACGTACGCTTTGTTCGGGCGATGATATCAAAACGACGCGGGAATTAACCAGACCCCACCGGTGACCTGTGACTGTTCGGCACAGATCGCCAGACCGGCGCATCGGGCCCGGGAGCCGCCCGGCACGGGCGGCGCCGGGATTGGCGAAACGCCGGGAATGCTATACTTTGCGCCCGGAATGGCGGCCGTTTACGCGGCCATTTTGGTGTGTCCTCCATCGATCCTCACGGGCACCACCCGGGACGATGCCGAGGGACGGCAAACCCACCGCCGTGACCGGGCGGTCAACCCCCGGCACGCCAGCGATCTGCCCGCCGCGTGACCGACCCCGTGCCGGCCACGATCGCGGCGACGTGATGCAACAGAAGGGACGCGACGAGCGTGAAATTGGCCGTTGAGCGAAAACCCGAGAGCCTGGTCGTGCTCGATATTGCCGCGGACGAGGACGAGTTCGCCGAGGCGATGAAACGAGCCTTCCGCAAGGTCTCCCGCGACATTCAAATCCCCGGCTTCCGCAAGGGCCACGCGCCGCGCCCGATCATCGAGCGCTACTACGGCCGCGATGTCTTCCTGCGCGAGGCCGCCGACGACATGATGGAGCGCCTCTACCGCGACGCCCTCAAACAGGAGGACCTGACGCCGGTCGGGGAGCCCGAGGTCGAGATCAAGGAGATGGAGCCGGTCGCCTTCGCGGTCACGGTCCCCGTCTACCCGACGATCGAGCTGGGCGACTACTCCGACGTCCGCGCCGAGCCGCAGGATGCCAGTGTCGACGAAGCCGAGGTCGATGAGGTCATCGAGCGGATGCGCAAGAGCCAGAGCCCGTGGGTCGATCCGGCCGAGCCGCGCACGCCGCGCGAAGGCGATCAGGTGACGGTCGACTACGAGGTCAAGGAGGGCGACGAGGAGTTCCAGGAGCCGATCACCGACGCGGTCTTCATCCTCGGCGAGTCCAATCTGCTGGAGCCGCTGAAAGAGAAGCTCGAGGAGATGCACGTCGATCAGACGGAGGAGTTCGACCTCACCTTCGCTGAGGACGACGAGTCCGTGGATGCCCGCGTCCGCGGCAAGACCCTCCATTACATCGTCACGCTCAAGGGCCTGAAGGAGCGCGACCTGGTCGAGGTCAATGACGAGTTCGCGCAGAACGCCGCCGATGCCGAGAGCGTCGAGGACCTGCGCAAGCAAATCCGCGACGACCTCCATCAGGGCCGGACCTCCGAGAAGCGGACCGAGGTGCTGAACGGCATCGTCGAGCAGATCACCGAGCGGGCGACGATCGACCTGCCGTCCGTGATGATCGACGAGGAAGTCGACCACCGCGTCAACCAGATGAAGCAGCAGCTCGCCCAGTCCGGCATGGCGTGGGACGCCTACCTGCGCGTCCAGGACCAGACCGAGGACGAGGTCCGGGCCGAGACGCGCCCGGCGGCCGAGCAGCGGCTGCGCAACTCGATGGCGCTGCAGGAGCTGGCCAAGCGCGAGAACCTCGAGGTCACCCACGAGGACATTCACCGCGAGATTGACCAGATGATGCAGCCGCCGGCGGGCCAGGAAGAAGACCTGGGCGCGGCCGAGCGGGATCAGATGCGCCAGTTCTATAACAGTGAGTACTTCCACAATCTGATCCGTAGCCGTCTCTTCGAGGAGCGGCTGAGCGACCGGCTGATCGACCTGGCGACCGAGGGCAAGGGCGCGGTGGTCAATGGCTGGGTCGCGCCGGAACCGGCCGCTGCCGCGCCGAGCGGTGAGACGGAGGCCGCCGAGGGCACCGAAGCGGGCGAGATCGCCGGCGACGAGGAAGCCGCCGACCAGGCCGCGCAGGCGCCGCAGCCGGCGGATGAGGGTACGACGGAGCCCGCCGCCGAGTCGACGCTGCACACGGAGCATCAGCCCGAGGAGCCGGCGGGGGTGGAGGGGACCGACTGGGTGCGGGCCGACGCATCGGGCGAGGTGCCGGCCGGCTTCCCGATCAAGGGCAACGCCAGCTCCAAGCTCTACCACCCGGAAGGCACCCGGTTCTACAACCGGACCGACGCCGAGTTCTACTTCGCCACCCCCGAGGCGGCCGAGGCGGCCGGCTACCAGCTGCCGCCCTCGCTGCGCCAGACCGGCGAGCAGGCCGCCGACGCGGTACGCGACGCGGCCGATGCGGCGGCCGCCAAGGCCGAGGATGCGGAGTAATCCGCAGATCTCCAATCAATCGCGCGCGAACGGGCGGGTGCAATCACCCGCCCGTTCGGGTTTCCTGCGTCGCCCATGAGCGGCTTCACCCTGGACATGCTGCGGGCGCTCCAATCGCCGGCAGGGCTTCGCCTGCAAGGGCGCGTCCGGGATATGGCGCCCACGCCGGCGACCGAGCTGAGGGTGAACCAGACGCTGCGGCAGGAGTTCGACCCGGCGCTGGTCGCCGCCGCGCTGACCCTCCACGAGTTGCGCGCCCGCGCCGCCGCCAAGTTCACCCGGGCGGACGCGATGTATTTCACGCGCGACGGGCTGGAGCAAGCCTCCGGCGAGCGGATCGCTCGCCACTGCGCCGATCGCTTCGCCATCTGCGGGTCGCTCGCCGACCTCTGTTGCGGCATCGGCGGCGACCTCATCGCCCTGGCTGATCACCACGAACTCCTCGCGGTCGATCGCGACCCGGTCCACCTGGCGATGGCCGTCGCCAACACGGACGTCTCTGGCGCCGCTGACCGGGTTCAGCCGCTGGCGGCCGACGTGCGTGATATCCCGCTCGATGGCATCGACGGCGTCTTCATCGACCCGGCCCGGCGCGCGGGCGCGGGCCGCCTGCGGAGCGGCGAAAGCGAGCCGCCGCTGGAGTGGGCGATCGGGCTCGCGGCGCGTGTGCCGGCCGTCGGCGTCAAGGCCGCGCCGGGCATCGACCACGCCTCTGTCCCGCGCGGCTGGGGGCTGGAACTGATCGCCGACGGGACCGATCTCAAGGAAGCGATGCTCTGGTCGCCGGCGCTCGCCACGGTTTCACGCCAGGCGACGGTCCTCGCCGGCGACGACATCCACACGCTGCGGCCGCTCCCCGGCGACCCGGTGCCTGTCGTCCCGCCCGGCCGCTACCTGCTCGATCCGAACCCAGCCGTCACCCGCGCCGGTCTGGTCGAGGATCTGGCCCGCTCATTGGATGCCGCCATGATCGACGACCGGATCGCGTTTCTGACGACAGGCGCGCCGCTCAAGACGCCCTTCGCCCGGACATTGCGCGTGCTCGCCTCACTGCCGTGGCACGAGAAGCGGCTGCGAGCGGCGCTGCGGGCGCTGGACGCCGGACCGCTGGACATCCGCCGGCGCGGACTGGCCGGCGACGTCGAGGCGCTGACCAAACGGCTGCGCGGCCAGGGCGACCGCCGCCTGACCCTCGCCATGACCCGCGCCGCCGGCCAGCCCTGGGCGCTGATCTGTGAATCATGACATAATATTGGCGTACTCTCAAATTACCCAAATTGGATGTATTACAACCACGTTTGGAGGCCGCGAGCCGCTGCACGCCCGCGAAGAGCAGATCGTCCCAATGGCAATTCGTGACGCGCTATGTTTCACACTGGTAGACGAACACGAGCCTCACTAGGGGAGGGGCGTCAGCACAAGAAAGCAGGAGTGCATTTCATGGATAGTCCCAGATACTCTGACCGAAGTGCCGTTCGTCGTGTGGTTGCCGCCGCCTATCGGCGCCTTCCGCCTGTTCGCGGATCCGGTCGTCCGCTCCGACGAATCAATTCCTACTTCCTTGAGAACTCCACCGCTCCTCCAATTGTGACAACACACATGAGGATGGGGCACGATATGATCGTCGATCTTCGATCACGCACCGAGTTCAGGTCGTATTACACCGGCGACTACGACAGCAAACGGATCAGAATGCTATGCCAGTTCATACCGGCAGGTACCGATGTCCTCGATGTCGGCGCGAACATTGGGTTCTGGACTGTACCCCTCGCGAACCGCGTCGGAGCGACCGGAGGAACGGTGCATGTCTTTGAACCCGTCGCCGCCAACGTCGCGCGCCTTCGTGAGAATTTACGCCTGAACGCAGTAGAAGATACGGTCAGCGTTCATACAATCGCATTGTCTGACCGGAACGGCACTGCCAAAATCTCACTCCGAGAAGACTTCAGAGAGGGCGCCTCTACGGGGAATGCTGCATTAACCATTGATGATGGAGCGGATACTCGTTTCCCGTCTGAAACTGTGGGGTTGGCGAGACTAGATGATATCGCGGAATTGAAGGAAGGGAACAATATCTCGTTCATTAAACTCGACGTCGAGGGCCATGAGGATCTTGTGCTCAGTGGAGGATGGACAACGCTAGCGCAACACAGGCCAATCATCTTCGCTGAATTCAATGAAGATTACTTCCGGCGGCGGGCAGTCGATATTGATGAATGTGCCGCGGAGATTCGTTCCCGACTCTCCTATCGTATTCTTGGGTATGATCGTGGAAAGGGGTGGCATCAATTGAATTCTCTCAAGGGGAGGGCGGCAGAGGAAAACGTACTCTTCGTGCCAGAGGAGCAGAACGACAGAATATTCAGCATCCTTAAAATGTAACAGTTCGAAGGGACCGGTTCTCGAGTAGTCGACTGGTCGCTATTCTCACAGCCGCTCCGACAACTCTTGAAGTCACGCTTGCCCTTTGGGACCGGACGAACCGCGATGTGAACTTCGAATTGCGCCACGCTCTGTCCACCAACGGATGCACCGTCAGTCAGCAGCGGGGGCCGCAGGCGGGGGCGCCGATTTGTGGAGACGCGACGACGTCCGATGGCGGAGTGGCGAGTACCAAAGCGAGGCGAAGTGGGCCATAATACCCGCAAATCCGCTCCGTACGGCAATCCGGCTCCCCGTTCGCCGGCCTGGCAGGCATGTGGGTTCGACACCCCGGCGGGCGGCACGAACCATTCTGTGACCGCGCCCGGGACCAAGCGAGGAAGAACGATTCGTGGGTGATCAGACCGGCAAATTCGTGACGATTTCCATCGGCGAGCGGACCTTCAAGGCTCAATTCGAGGACGACATCTCGCCGAAGACCTGCGCCGCCTTTCGCGCCGTGCTCCCCTTCACGAGCAAGCTGATCCACTGTCGCTGGAGCGGCGAATCGACCTGGGTGCCGCTCGGCGACTACAAGCTGGGCGACGTCGGTTTCGAGGGCGCGACCTGCTATCCGGCGGCGGGCGAGATCCTCTTCTACCCCGGCGGCTACAGCGAGACCGAGATCCTCGTGCCCTACGGCCACGCCAACTTCGCCAGCACGATGGGCCAGCTCGCCGGCAACCACTTCCTGACCGTCATCGAGGGCAAGGAACAGCTCAAGGATGTCGGGAAAGAGGCGCTCTGGGAGGGTGCCCAGGACATCGTTTTTTCCGCGATCGAGGATTGAGGGATTGATCAGGGTGCCCGGCGATGTGCCGGGCACGTCGTGTTCGTGAGCGGTGAGGAGAAGGCACATGCAGGATTCGGAGAACAAGTTCAGCCGGCGGACGTTCGGCAAAGTGGCGGTCGGCGCGGGCACCGCGTTCGCCGGCGTGCCGCTGATCGGCGCGGCGCGCGCGCAGGACAAGAAGTTCAAGGTCGCCTTCATCTATGTCGGCCCGATCGGCGACATGGGCTGGTCCTGGGCGCACGACCAGGGCCGCAAATATCTGGAGCAGAACGTCCCGAACGTCGAGACCGCCTATTCGGAGAGCGTGCCGGAGGGGTCGGACTCCGAGCGGGTCATCCGCGACTACGCCCAGAAGGGATACGACCTCGTTGTCGCGACGTCGTTCGGCTACATGGACCCGACCATCAACGTCGCGCGGCAGTTCCCGACCACCCAGTTCATCCACATCTCCGGCTACAAGCGGG
>JAICKJ010000087.1 GCA_025928015.1 Thermomicrobiales bacterium | reverse complement strand
GAGACGGTCTATCCCTATCTCACCGGCCGCGAATTCGTCCGCCTCAATGCCGTCCTGCAAAAGCTGCCGCGCCGCGAGGAGGCAGTCGAGCGAGCCATCGCCCTGATGGAGATGGAACGGGCGGCGGATCGCAAGATCGGCGGCTACTCGAAAGGCATGCGCCAGCGGATCAAGGTCGCAGGCGCGCTCGTCCACGACCCGGACGTGATCCTGATGGACGAGCCGCTCAACGGCACCGATCCGGTCCAGCGAGCGCACCTGATCCGGCTCATCCGCAAGCTGGGCGCGGAGGGCAAGACGGTCCTCGTCTCCTCGCACGTCCTCGTCGAGGTCGAGCGGTTCGCCCAGAACATCATCGTCATCATCAATGGCAAGCTCGCCGCTGCCGGCGATTTCCGCGCTATCCGCGACCGGATCGATTCCCACGACCGCGCGATCCGCCTGCGCGCCTCTGATTCGCGCGCGCTGGCGGCGGCGCTCATGCGCCAGCCGTTCGTCCGCTCGGTCGCGATCGACGCGCAGGAGCGGATCGTCGCCGAGACCAATGACCCGCGGGCGTTCTACCGGACCGTGACCGTCGTGGCCCAGCAGGAGCAGGTCCGGCTCTATGAGGTGCAAGCGGTGGACGAGTCCCTGACCTCCGTCTTCTCGTATTTGGTGGAACGATGATTCAACCGATTCCGATTACCCGGCTGACCTTGCGCCAATTCGCGCGGGCGAAGACGCTGCTCGTGCTCGCCGGTATCGCGCTGATCCCCGCGATCTTCGCGATCATCGGCCGCATCGCGGGCAACACCTCGACGCGCGAGATTCGCACCTTCGTCGGCAACGACATGTATCGCGACCTCTTCTCGGCTACCTTGTTGCCGATCATGGTGCTGGTCGTCGCCACGGCGGCGCTCGGCGACGAAATCGAGGATCACACCCTCCAGTACCTGACGCTGAAGCCGATCTCCCGGCTGCGGATCGTGCTGGAGAAATTCGTCGGCGTGCTGGTGACGACGATCCCGCTCTGCTGGCTCGGCATGATGATCGCGACCGCGATCATCAGCTGGGGGCAGCTCGACGATGTGCGCGACCTCATCTGGCCGATGACCGCGTCGATCATCGGCGGCGCGGTCGCCTTCGGCAGCGTTTTCATGCTGCTGAGCCTCTTCATCCAGCGCGCGCTGCTCGTCGGCCTCTTCTACACCTTCGTCTGGGAATCGGCGCTCTCGCGCTTCCTGCCCGGCATCCGCGCCATCAGCCTGCGCCACTACACCCAATCGATCTTCACCCGCCTGGCCGACGACCGCCTGCTGACGCTGACCCACCAGGCCGCGCTGAACACCGCGATCATCACGATCGCCGTCATTTGCGTCCTCTCGCTCGCGCTCGCGACCTGGCGCATCCGCACCATGAACCAGGAGTAATGTCCGTAGCGCGCCGGTTGCCGCATTCCAATGCCACAACACTGTCATTCCGAGCGCCCGAGAGCCTGTCCTGAGCTTGGCGAAGGAAATCTCTTTTCCGAGCGCATGCGAGCGCCTGCCACGCCGGACGACTGTGTCATGGTGGGCACAGCGCTACGTTATGGCTCCTGACGAGGACGCCGCCGCGGCGGGAGATTCTTCCCTCCGGTCAGCATGACAGCGGAGGGGAGTGGCAGGTGCAAACTGGATTGGTCGGCAAACCGGGGCGGACACAAGGTCCGCCCCTACGCAGATCGACGATGGAATGGGGGAGGGGCCTTCGCGGCCCCCTGGAGGAGATCAATGACTGATCACGAGAAGCAGATCGACGGCCCGTCGGCCGGCCGGTGGCCCGCCAGCGAGCGGCCGATGTCGCTCGGGCTGATGGTGCCGATCTCCGAGGGCGCGGCCTTTGGCGGCACCCCGCGGTTCAGCGATATCGTCGAGATGGCCAAGGTCGCCAAAGACGTCGGCTTCGAGGCGCTCTGGTTCGCCGATCACTTCATCTTCGGCTCCGAAGCCGAGGGCTACCGCGGTGTCTGGGAGTGCTGGACGATGATGGCCGCCGCCGCCGCCGCGGTGCCGGACATCCAGATCGGCTCGCTCGTCGCCTGCACCGGCTTCCGCAATCCCGGCGTCATCGCCAAGATGGCCGAGGTGATCGACGAGGTCAGCCAGGGTCGCTTCATCCTCGGTCTCGGGGCCGGCTGGCACGAGCCGGAATACGACATGTTCGGCTTCCCCTTCGACCACCGCGTCACCCGTTTCGAAGAGGCGATCGAAATCATCTACCCGCTCCTGCGCGAGGGTCGCGCCGATCGCCAGGGGCGATACTACGCGGCTCATCGGGCCGTGAACCTGCCGCGTGGGCCTCGTCCCGGCGGACCACCGATCCTCGTCGGCTCGACCAGCCCGCGCATGCTCGGCATTCTCGTCCGCTACGCCGATGCCTGGAACACCGTCTGGCACAAGTCGGCCGAGGTGATTCCGCCGAAGATTGAACAGGTCCGGCGGGCCTGCGAAGATATGGGCCGAGATTTCTCGACGCTGGTGCTCACCGCCGGTGGCAACATCGCGATGGCGGGCTACCAGGGCGCGCGGCCCGATCCGATCGAGGGCGACGATGACGCCAAGGCGGCGGCGATCGCCGGTTTCCGGGACCTCGGTATCCGGCATTACGTCTGCGGTCTCGATCCCTGCACCCCGGCGTCCATCGCCCAGTTCGCCCGGGTGATCGAGCTGCTGGATCAATCGGCGGCGGTCCGATCATAATTCGCTGGTCGCAAGATGGAAGGAGCGGAGACATGGCGAATCGGCAACTGGCGGTCGGTGTCGATTTCGGGGGCACCAAGTGCCTCTCCGCGGTCGTCGATGTCGCCTCTGGCGAGGTGCTCGGCACCGGCAAGAAGAAGACGCGCTCCGATGACGGTCCCCAGGAGCTAATGGAGCGCATCTACGCGACCGTGGATGATGCGCTGAAGGACGCGAAAGTCGACAGTGGGGAGATCGCCGGCATCGGTGTCGGCATCGCCGGCCAGGTCGATGCCGACCAGGGCATCCTCCTCGGCACGGCGAACCTCGCCCGCTCCGTCGTCGATCTGCCGATGGCCGCGCACCTGAGCGACCGCTACGGCGTGCCGGCCGCGTTGCGCAACGACGTCCAGATCGCGGCGATCGGCGAGGCCCGCTTCGGCGCTGGCAAGGATGTTGACGATTTCATGTGCGTCTTCGTCGGCACCGGCATCGGCGGCGCCATCGTTCGCAACGGCGAGCTGGTCCACGGCGCCTCAGGCAGCGCCGGCGAGCTCGGGCACACGATCGTCATGGCCAACGGCCGCATCTGCGGCTGCGGCGCGCGCGGTCACCTGGAGGCCTACGCCTCGCGGACGGCGATCACGAAGGTCCTGCTCGGTGAGATGCGGCGCGGCCGCAAGACGATCCTCTGGGACCTGCTGCCGGGCGTCGACCCGGTCCACCCGGCGGAAAGCGGCGCGATCCGCTCCGGTGTGCTGAAGAAGGCCGTCGAGGCGAAGGACGAGGTGGCGGTCGAGGCGGTGACGGAGGCGGGTCGGTTCCTCGGCTACGGTCTTGCGATGGTCGTCAATGTGCTCAACCCGCGGCGAATCATCCTCGGCGGCGGAGCCATCGAGGCGCTCGACTTGCTCTTTGACGAAGCCGAGCGCTCGACCCGACGGGAGGCGCTGCCCGTCGCCGGCGACCGCGTCGAGTTCGTCAAGGCCGGACTGGGCGACGACGCCGGCGTCGTTGGCGCGGCGGTGATCGGCGCGTCCACGGGCCGCTGAATCGCCTGATGCCGGCTCGATTACGGGTGAACGAACCGGCAAATCGCGTCATGCTACACTGCCCGCGTAAACCGTTTCGCCGGGGGCTGGAGACGCGGGGAACGGTGGAGAGATAAGCGGTCACCATCGGCAGAAGGAGTCCAGCGCGCGATCCTCAGGACGTCCGGACATAAGCGGCGGACATCGACAATTGACACGGAGGTTATTGAATGGCCGGTGAAGGTAATGGTGTCCCCAGGCCGTTGAACATGGGGCAAGACGCCCCCGAAGTCGCGGTATTTGTAGATTTCGAGAACATCCGGTATTCGACCATCAACTCGTTCGGGCGCGAGCCCGATCCCCTGACCTGGCGCGACAAGGCGCTGAAATACGGGCTGATGTCCGTCGCCCGCGCCTACGCCGACTTCGATCAGCACCCGCCCCAGGTCCGCACCCGGCTCGATGTCGCCGGGTTCGAGCTGCATCACTATCCGGCCAAGAAGACGATCGACTCGCACGGCCGCGAGAAGCTCGCCTCCCGGTCGGACCTCAACCTCGTCATCGACCTCTTCAACACCGCGCTGGCGCGGCCCGATCTGCAGGTCTTCATGCTCTTCACCGGCGACAAGGATTTCATCCGGCTGGTGACGACGCTGCGCAACCGGCTCGGCCGTCGGGTCATCATCTGCGGCGTGCCGGGGTCGATCAGCCCCGATCTGGTCATCGCCGCCGGCGAGGAGGACCCACTGGAGATGGCGCAATCGGCCGAGACCGACGCCGCCGTCATCCTCGCGATCGACACCTACATCAAGCAGCTCCATCCCGGCTTCGTCCCGACCCAAAGCCATATGAGCCGCACCCTCTGGCGCTTCATCGACCGCAACACCCTCCCCTCGGAACACATCGAGGCCAAGGTGATGGAGTTCCTGCGCAAGGGTGTCCTCTCCAAACGACAGACGATCAACGGCCAGGGGCAAGAGCTGGTCACGACCGAGCTTAATCTCGAACACCCCCTCGTCGTCCGCAGCCTGGGCCTCGACCAGGAGCCAGACGACGAGGAATGGGACGATGATGAAGAGCCGGCCGCGGATGGGGCGGAGATACCCGCGGAGACCGAAAGCGCCCCGGCGCCGCGTGTGCGCCGGACGCCGGATGGGGGCGCCAAGAGCTACCGGAGCCGGTTCGACCGCGCCAGATTGCTCGCGAGTCAGGGCAGCGGCGGCTAGGCGCAACCATGAACCCGGGACTGACCACCGACGAGCAACAACGGCTTGTCACGCGGCTCTTTGAGGACGACAAATTCGAACCGTTCGATTTCATCGCCGGTCCACAGGCCGAGACCGGCGCCTTGCTCATTCACGGCTTCACCGGCAGCCCGGCCGAGCTGCGTCCACTCGGCCAGGCGCTCCACTCCCACGGCATCGACGCCCACGGCATGCTCGTGCCCGGCATGGCGCGGGACATGGTCCGGCTCAACGCGATGACGCAGGAGACCTGGGAGGCGGCCGCTCGCGCCGCCTGGGCGCCGATCCGCGCCCGCTACCGGCACGCCATCCTGCTCGGCTACTCCATGGGTGGCGCGCTCGCGCTGGAGCTGGCCGCCTGGCGCTCCCCGGACCAGTTGATCCTGCTCGCGCCCTTCACCCACATCGCCGACCGCCTCGCCTGGCTCCTGCCCGTGCTCCGCTTCGTCCGGCGCGAATATCGCCCGTTCGACGGGCTCGACCCGGCCGACTCCGACGTCCGCAAGTTCTTCGAGGACACCCTGCCGGGGATCGACATGGACGACCCGGATCTGCTGCGCGACGTGGTGCAACAATCCGTGATCCGGATGGATGTCATCCACGAATTGCGCAAGCTCGGTCGTCGGGCGGAGAAGCTGGCGAAGCGGGTGACCGCGCCGACACTCGTCGTGCAGGGCCGCCAGGACCGGATCGTCCGCCCGCGCGACACCGACCACCTCGTCGCCCGCCTGAACGGGCCGGTGGAGTACCGGAAGATCGAAGGCGACCACATGCTTCCCTTCGATGCCTGGGCCGCCGAGTCAGCCGTCGTCCGCGACCTCGTCCTTCAGGCGGTCGCCGAACTGGCCCCGGCGCACCCCTGATTTCAGCCAAGCCGATTTCCCACAAATGAACGATGCCGTCATGGCCGGCCGGCCGTAAGGTAGTCCTATCGGGCCCCTGCTCGACAACTGTGAGCCATGACCTTCAGACCGGCGGCGCCGCGATACGTGGCCGCCGCCGGACGTCGCAGGTAGCTGCCGCGTGGACATCGTTCCCGCATCGCGCCATCCTCGCCACCGGCTGACCGGCCGCCGAACCCCCAGCGGCGTGCCGGTGGTCGGCCGGCGGACGCTGCTCCTCGCCCTGGTGATTGTGCTCTCGCTGACCACCCTGCTTCACACCCCAATCGTGGCGCAGGACGCCGCCCCGGCCGCCACCGGCACGCCGCCGCCCGCCGCGACCGATGGGCAGCCGCCGGTCATCACGCTACCGGCCGCCTTGCCGCCAATCGCCGCCGTCGATGGCGCGGGCGCCGTGGTCGACTACCTGCTGCCGACCGCGACCGACGATGTGAGCGGACCGGTCCCGGTCGGCTGCGACCCACCCCCGGGCTCGCTCTTCCCGCTCGGCACGACGGAGGTGCGCTGTTCCGCCCAGGACGCCGCGGGCAATGTCGCCGTCGTCTCGCTCATCATCACGGTCACCGACCAGACGCCGCCGGCTCTCTCGCAACCGGCGTCATTCACCGTCACCGCGCCCGACGCCAGCGGCGCGGCCGTCTCCTTCGATCTACCAACCGCCGTCGATACCATCGATGGCCCGGTCGCCGTCGCGTGCGATGTGTCGCCGGGCACCTTCTTGCCGGTCGGCGACACGACCGTCACCTGCACCGCCGCGGATAGCGCCGGCAACACTGCCAGCGTCTCCTTCGTCATCTCGGTCTTGGCCCCGCCCGAACAGCCGGTCGCCACCGACCCACCGACGGAGCCGCCCACCCCGATCCCGACCGACCCGCCAACGATCGCGCCGACCGCGCCGCCGGAACCCTCGCCGACCGCCGCCGAACGACCAACCGAGCCCCCCACCGCCACGCCATCCCCAACGCCCTCGCCGCGACCGACTGGCACCACCGCCGCCAGCCCGACACCGCCGCCGACGCAAACGCCAAGCGCGATCGCAACGGTCCGAACGACCCCATCGCCTACCCCGACGAAATTGGTCCCGACACCGTCACCGACCGCGACCATTGCCCCCACACCCGTCATGCGAACGCCAACCGCGACGCCGTCGCCCACGCTGGCAGCCACCCACACCCCAACACCGGTCCTGACAACCACGCTCGCCTCACCGCCACCGCCCGCCTTCGAGCTGCCGGAGGGCGTCGCGTCGGTGGCCATGGAGGGCGACAGCGGCGGCCCGCTTGGCGGCCTCGCCAACATCTGGCGCGGCGCCTATTTCCCGATCTCGCAGGAGTTCGGACATACGCCTTTCTCGATCGGGAACTTCGCGATGTACGCGTACGGCCTCGATTACGGGCTGGACGGGTACGAGCACCCCGGCATCGACATCGCGATGCCCGCCGGCACCTGGCTCTATTCGCCGGTCAACGGCACCGTGATGATCGCTGGCGGCGTGCCCTACTACACCTACTATGGCAATGGCGCGCCGGGCGTCGGCGAGCTGATGATCCAGGAGGACGATGGCAACCAGGTCATCCTCGGGCACATGTCGGCCATCGCGGTGCAGGCGGGGCAGCGCGTAGTCGCCGGCCAGTTCGTCGGCCTTTCCGGCGGCGACAACGGGGATCATCTCCACCTCGAAACCCGGCAACTGCAACCGGACGGCAGCTACCGGATCGTCGATCCCCGCCAGAGCTTCCTCGCCGCCGAGCTCGGTGGCGGACGCCTGCTCACCGTCACCCAGGTCTCCGGCCCGTTGGAGATCGGCGACGTCTCCGGGCCATTGGGTGGATCACTGGGCTCCGGCTCCGTCAGGTCGTTGACGGTGACCAAAATCTCGGGTTCCGGCAGGATGCTGAAGGTCAGCAAGGTCGCCGGACCGGTCACGCCGCTCACGCCCTCCCGCAAGCTCTTCATCGAGAAGTCCGCGCCGCTCGCCCCGCCCGACTACTCCAGCGAGCTCGTCCCCCATTGCGGCTGGCGCCCCTTCCCCTTCCCGTGACCAGCGCTGCCGGTGCGTGGCGGTGCCGATTACTTGATGCTGCCGACCGTGAGGCCGGAGACCAGATACCGCTGCACCACGAGCGAGATGATCACGATCGGCAGCGTGATGAGCACCGCGGTCGCCGCCAGCTGGCCCCAACTGAACGAGGCGAAGTTGAGCAGCTTGAATGCGGCAAGCGGCAGCGTGCTGGTGCGTGACCCCGAGAGCACGACCGGGAAGAGGAAGTTGTTCCAGGCGAAGATCAGGCTGATGATCGATGCCGCGATCATGCCTGGCCGCGCCAGCGGCAAGGCGATGCGGAGAAATGCGCCGTAGACGGTGCAGCCGTCCAGTCGGGCCGATTCGATCAGCTCGGGCGGCAGGTCCTCGAAGAAGCTGATCAGAATCCAGGTGATCAACGGCAGGCAGACGACCAGATTGGTCAGGATGAGCGCCGTGTAGGTGTCGATCAGGTGGGCCCGGCTGAAGAGGACGAACCAGGGGATCAGGTAGCTCACCGCCGGGATGATCCGCGCGACGAGAATGCCGAGCGCGAAGCGTTGCTGGCGCCAGCGGGCGATGCTGAATGCCGCCGGCGCGCCGATCAGCAGACCGAAAACCGTCGCGCCGACCGCGATGACGAGGCTGTTGAACCCGTCCTTGATGAGGCTGTTCTGAGCGATGACGGTCCGGTAGTTATCCAGCGTCAGCCCGTGCGGGAGAAACTCGGGCGGATACATCGAGTTGATCAGATCGGAACGCAGCGAGATCAGCACGAGCCAGTAGAAGAAGGCCAGGGTCGGCAACAACATGATGGCGAACGCCAGCGTCAGGAGCGATCGCCGCAGCACGCGGCGCCGGGTCATGGTTGCCATGACGGTGCCCTCCGCAGCCGGATCAGCACGAGCGCGAGCAACAGGACGATGATGAAGAAGATGACCAGGAGCGCGGACGCATAGCCGATTTGCTGATAGTTGAACGCCTGCTGGAAGACGTAGATGTTCATGGTCTCGGAGGCGTTGCCGGGGCCGCCCTGGGTCATCGCGTAGATGATGTCGAAGGTCTTGATCGCGTCGATGCCCCGCAACAGCACAGCCACCATGATCGCCGGCCGCAGGAGCGGCAGGATGATCTGCCAGAAGATCTGCCAGCTCGAGGCGCCGTCGATGCGCGCGGCTTCCAGCGGCTCGTTGGGGAGCGCGGACAGCCCGGCCAGCGTGATCCACATGATCAGCGGCGTCCACTCCCAGGTGTCGACGAGGATGAGGGTGAGGAGGACGATCTTCGGGTCGGCGAGCCAGAGCACCTGGGGCAGGCCGAGCTTGAAAAAGATGTAGGGAATGGCGCCCTGGGTGGGATTCAGGATCAGCGTCCAGGTCAGGGCGATGACGACCGGCGTCGTCACCATGGGCAGGATGGCGATGGTCCGCACGACGCTCTTGCCGGGAAACTCGCGGTGGAAGAGCAGCGCCATGCCGACGCCCAGGATCGTCTGAAAGGCGATGCCGAGACCGCCGAAGATCAGCATGCGCCAGATCGCGTGCCACATCCGGGTGTCGTGCAGCAGCGCCTGCGTGTAGTTGGCGAGACCGATCGCCTGCGGCGGCGTCTGGATTTGCCCCGTCCAACTGTGGAAGCTCATCCAGACCGTGTAGAGGATGGGGAAGACGACCAGCACGAGCAGCGTGATCGCGGCCGGCGCCGGAAAGACCCAACGCGCCTGCCGTTCGAGCCACGCCGAGCGCGGCGGGCGGCCGCGGCCGGCGACCTGAGCCGCCGGCCGCGATGCATTCGATGGGGTCGAGAGGGTCAAGAGCCCTGTTCCTTGGCGACCAGCGCGGCGAATTGCTGCTGGACTCCCTGCATTACCTTGGTCGCATCCTGGCCGTTGATCACGTCGATGACGCCAACGCTGATGATATCGCGCGCCTCGGCGACATTGACCACGTCAGGCAGACCAGGCACGCCGATCTTCAGCATCTGGAGCGTGGAGTCAAACCACTCCTTGGGCAAGGGTGAGCCTTGCTCGACGTTGGGCGTGTCCCAGGCCGAGGTCCGGCCGACGGAGGTGCCGCTCTTCAGGGTCGCAAGGAGGATGGACTTGCTGGTGGCCCACTGGACGAAGTACCAGGCGGCCTCCTTGTGCTTCGACTGCGAGTAGATCGCCAGGCCGTTCGCGAAGATGGGCGGGAAGTTGCCCGCCGGTCCGGCCGGGAAGATGCCGTAGCCCATCTTGCCGACGACCTTCGACTTCTTCGGGTCCTCGAACGGCCCGGCGAAGCCCGCGCCATCGGTGTAGAGCGCCACCCGGCCCTGCTGCATCAGCGCGCTCGCCTCCGGCCAGCTGAAATTCGTCACACCCGGCGGGCCATACTTGCGCAGTAGGTCAGCGTAGAACTCGACGGCCTTGATGTCGCCCGCGCTATCGACGTCCGGCTTCCCGTCCTTGTCGAAGTAGCCGCCGCCGAAGTTTCGCAAGTATGGATCGATCTGCGTCGCGTTCGAGTTCTTTTGCCCCCGCGCCACGAAGCCGTACATCTGCGGCGGGTTGTGGAAGTGCTTCGCGGCCGCCTCGAGCTCGTCCATCGTCGCGGGCGGTTTCATCCCGGCCTGGTCGAAGAGATCCTTGCGGTAGTACGTGATGTTCGTGTCCATGTTGGTCGGGACGCCAACGAGCTTGCCGTCGACCGTCCCGGCATTCTTGGCGCCGGCGAAGAAGTCGTCCCAGGCGAAGTCTGGCGCCGTCATGCTCGGGTCATTGAGGTACGGGGTGAGGTCGTCGTACCACGCGTTCTTGGCGAAGAGCCGCTTCTCCTGGAAGAAGCTCGTGTAGAAGACATCGACGGTGCTGTTGCCGCCGGTAAATTCGACGGTCAGCTTCTGCCGTTCGTTGTTCTCCGGCAGCTCGTCGTACTGAATGTCCATGCCGGTCTTCGACTTGAACTCGTCGAAATGCGCCTTCAGCACGTCGTTGGTCGGGTTGATCGGCACCATGACGCGGATCTTGGTGCCCTTGTATTTCATCCAGTCGAAGTTCCCGGCCGCGGGCGACGCCGCCGGCGTTTGCGCCCCCACGTCGGTTCCTGCGAGAGCGGCCGTGAACAAGGCGGCGCCCGCCGCGCTGCCGCGGATGAGCGCGCGCCGGGAGATCCGGTTCGAAAGAATGCTTGCGCGATCGACTCGATGTGTCATGGTTGCCTCCTTGGCGTCGCGCCACGGTGTGGCGCCGCGGTCCGCTCGATCGGCCCCATGCCGATCTGCTCATCTGCCCGCCATCCCGCGGGATGATGCCCACATGAATCCCGCACGATCAGGTGCGTCTCGAGGAGCTCGGTATGTGGCGGCGCACCGGCCCCCTGGATCGATTCGAGTAGCCAGTCGGTTGCGCGCGTGGCGGCTTCGCCGATCGCCGCGTCCACCGTGGTCAGTGGCGGATCGGTATACGCCGCTGCCGGATCGTTGTCGTACCCGATGACGGCGATATCGTCCGGCATGCGCAGCCCAGAGCGTTTCAGCGCATGAATCACGCCGACGGCGATGGTGTCCGCGGCCACGAAGAGCGCCGTGGGAGGCGCGGCCGGCGCGTCCCGCCACCGGGCGACCAACGCATGCGCGGCCGCCGCGCCGCCCCCGGCGCTGAATGCGCTCGTTGCCTGGTCGTCGGGTTGGAGCGGATAGCCCGCCTCGGCCACCGCGCTGGAGAATCCTGCGATGCGAGTGGTGATCGCCTGCGATGCGATGGCCGGAGAAATCGTGGCGAAACGCCGGTGGCCGTGCGCGAGCAGATGTGCCGCCACCTTCCGCCCCATGGCGCGGTTGTCGACATTGACGCACCGCACGCCGGGAACGCTGCGCTGCACGACGACAACCGGGAGGGACAGCGCGGCAGCCGAGGCGAGATAGGCGTCGTCCTCTGCCACGGTGTTGAAAAGCAGCACGCCGTTATACCGGGAATTGACGTGGAGCGACAGAACGCGCGAGATCTCGCCCGGGGGATAGGTTTCGATCAGGAGATCGGCGCGCGGCAGCGCGTGCCGCTCGGTCCAGGCATCGGTCGCGCTCCGGATCGCGCCGATCGACGAGCGCACCATCACCGGCAAGCGCTCGTCAAATGGCGCCACCAGCCCGAGGGCCAGCGGATGGGCGCCGGCGGTGCCCCTGAGGCGCCGGGCGGAGAGATTCGGCGTGTAGCCGAGCTCCCGGGCGGCGGCCAGCACGCGCTCGCGGGTGGCGCTCGAAATGCCGATCGCCGAATCCCGGTTGTTGAGCACCAGTGAGACGGTGCTCACCGACGTTTCCGCGCGTTCCGCGATCTCTCTCATTCGCGGCATGGTGGCGACTCCAGGGCCGACATATCGAGCTAAAACGTTCTACATAGAACGTACGATGCGCGCCGCTTCCTGTCAATCGGCAATGCGAAGCCGGGATGGACGCTGGCTCGACGGTCTGCCGGTCGCGATACTTGCGGGATTGGTCGGCGGCATCAGAGCAACGACATGGAGGGGTGACCGGCGTGATGCAATCAAACGGCGAGAGCGAGAAACGGGCCCTGACGGTGCGCACCCAGACCATCCACGCGGGCGCGGCGCCGCTCGGCCACGGCCAGGCGCTCGGCGGCGAGATCGTCCAGAGCAGCGTCTACGGCTTCCGGGAGCCGGCCGACGCCTCGGCGCGACGCGAGGCCGGGCTGCCGATCTACGCCCGTGACCACTTCCCGTCCCAGCGCTCGCTCGAAACGGCGATCGCCGAGCTGGAGGGCGCGGAGTCAGCCCACGTCACGCCCTCCGGCATGGCCGCGATCGCCCTCACCGCGCTCGCGCTCCTGACCAGCGGCGATCGCGTCATCATCGGCGCGGACGGCTATTGCGACACCGAGGAGCTCTTCCTCACCGAGTTTCCCCGCCTCGGCATCGAGACGACCGTCGTCGATCTGACCGATCTCGCGGCGGTCGAGGCCGCGCTGCGGCCCACCACCCGGCTGGTCCTGGCCGAGACGATCACCAACCCCGGCATGCGCGTGCCCGATCTCGCCGCCCTGGCGGCGCTGCTCCGGCCGCGCGGCATCCTCCTCGCGGTCGATAACACCTTCGCCACGCCGGTGCTCTGCCGGCCGCTGGCGCTCGGCGCCGATCTCGTCATCCACAGCGTCACCAAGTTCCTCGGCGGCCACCACGATCTCGTCGCCGGCGCGGTCGCCGGCCCGGCGGAGCTGGTCCGCCGGATCAGCCGCAGCGGCTACTTCTTCGGCCGGCTCCCTGGCTCGTTCGACGCCTGGCTCGCCCTGCGCGGCCTTCGCACCCTCGCGGCCCGCATGGCGTGGATCTGCCCGAGCGCGGAGACCGTCGCCACCTTCCTCGCCGGCCATCCCGCGGTCCGCGCCGTGCGCTATCCGGGCTTGCGCGATGCGCCGGACGCCGAGGTCGTGCGCCGCCAGCTTTCGGACGGCGCCGGTGGCGTCCTCGTCTTCGATCTGGACGGCGACCGCTCCACGGCGACGCAGTTCATGCGCGACCTGCGCCTGATCCCGTACGCCGGCACGCTCGGCGGCGTCGAGTCGACCATCTGCTACCCGCCGGTCCGCGATGCCGTCGGCGCGCCCCCGGATGTCGGCAGCCTGCGCCTCTCGGTCGGGCTGGAGGCGCCGGAGGATCTGATCGCCGACCTGGCCGGCGCGCTGGCCAACGTCCGCGCCGGCATACAATGACGCCATGAATTGATCGCGCGGTGATGGCGCGTTTGGAGGGAGTGATCATGACCGGGTTGGGGAATCGCGTCCATATCTTCGCGCATCCGGATGCGCGGGAGCGTGTCACCTGGTTCTTCACGACGCTCCTCGGCTGCGACGAGGCGGGCGATGAGGATCCGGTCCACCTGCCGCCAGAGATGCAACTCTTCCGCTTCCCGGATGGCGCGGCGCTTTCCGTTGCATACACCGAGGAGGCGCTGACGATGAAGGACGCCCGTCATGGCGCCTATCTGGAAGTCCGCACGGATGACCCCGCCGCATTGCGGCAACAGGTGCTCGACGAGGGGTTGACCGAGGTCGACTACCCCGGCACCGGGTACTTCTACTTTCAGGCTCCCGGCGGCCAGGTCTGGCGCATCGTCCCCAGTCCCGAGTCCTGACCGGGCGCCGCTACCGCAAACGGCGCCAGATGTCGCCGTAGTCCCGCACGACACCATTCGCATCGACCGGCAGCTCAACGGTGAATCCGCT
>JAICKJ010000351.1 GCA_025928015.1 Thermomicrobiales bacterium | reverse complement strand
ATGAACGGGCGACGTTGGCCGGCCTTCGGATGAACGTTGTGGCGCGGAAACGGGGAGGACGCGGTCGCCTGCGACGGCGACCGTGGGAGCACACGGGTTCATTGGCTACAAGTTTAGCTCCGATCGGAGAATGTCAAGGGTACGGCGGCGTTGATTTTCGCGGGCTTTCCGCGGACGTTTGACGATGCCGAGGTCGGCGTTCTCGGGCGCGGCGAAATAGGCGACGGGATCGCGCGCCTTGCCCTGGGCATGGGCGACCGTGAAGTGATACAGCCCCCGGAAGACCATTTCCAGCGAGATCTGGCGGAGCGGGCACTGGAGCGCCTCGGCCACGGCATCGGCCAGATCGACGAGTACGGCGTAGAGCAGCCAGGTGGCCCAGATCTGCAGTTTGACGCCATTGGCTGAGCCGGTCCAGAGATAGGCGAGCCCCAAGAGGCGTTTGACCTCGCGAAAGGCATCCTCAATGCGCCAGCGCTGTTCGTAGAGTTCCGTCACGTCCACCGGCGACAACTGGCTCGGCTCGCGGACGTTGGTCAGATAGCGGTGCCAGTTCCCCGCGATCTGGACCTCGATCAAGCGCACGGGAGAGCGACACGGATTGGAGCGATACTGCCCGAGTTCGATCAGCCGATCGCGCACATGGGGGGTGTCGTGGAACGTGGTCTGGACCTGGTAGGCACTCAGCTCGCGGGCGCGGATCACGAAGCTGACGCCCGTCTCGGTGAGCCAATCAAAGAAGGGAAAGGTGGAGAAGCCTCCATCGCACAGCAGGAGCGTCCCCGGTTCCAGCCAGGGTTTAAAGCGCTCGAGAAAGCGCTTTTCATTGGCGTAGGGGTCGGGGTCGAACCAGAGCTGGACCGGCAGCCGGGTGACGACATCGAGCAGCGCCAGCATCGTGCCGCCGAGGACCGTCTCCTCTCGACCCCGGAGCGCGCCGATCTTCTTGAAGAGTTCTTCGAGCGTCGAGGCATCCACCGCCCAGATGCGTGGGAACGACCGCTGGACGCGGCGCAGCAGCGGGGGAAGTGGGCGGGAGCGCTGGCGCGCGCGCGTCTGCACCGCCGGCAGGATCCGCTCGCAGAGCGTGGCAAAGAGGTCGGCCGGCAGGGTCCGCACGCGTTGATCGACGGCTTGTTGACTGACCGGGAGCGGTGCCTCCAGCCACAAGAGCGTTTCCCGTCCCAGCACGCGCACCAGCTCGCTGAGGGATGGCACCTGGCGCCAGACCATGGTCAACATGAGCGCCACCATGACCGGCAGCGTCAGGATGCGCTGGCGCAAGCCGAGCCGGTGATACTCCGCCACCATGGCATAGACCGTTGGCGAGACCAGCTCGGTCAACCGGGATTCAATCTCGGCATCCGATGGTTGAGGTGCCTGGCGAGGTCGGGCATGATCGCGCTTGAGGACCACGGGGCGACGTTTGCGCCGGTTGGATGAGGTTTTCATACCCCATCTTGCCGCCGCAAATGCTCCTTGACAACCCGGCACCCACCTTAACTTGTTACCAATGACACCGGTGTGCTCCCCTACGAACGAAGGACGACATCCGGTGATTAGTGCGCCCTACAGGTTCTTCAGGCGTGGGTCGAGGAAGTCGCGGAGCCAGTCGCCGACGACATTGATGCCGAAGACGGCCAGCATGATCGCGATGCCGGGGAAGGTGTACATCCAGTATTGCCCGCTGATGATGTACTCGCGGCCGGATGCGACCATTCCTCCCCAGGTCGGCACATCGGGTGGCACGCCCAGCCCTAGGAAGGAGAGCGAGGCTTCGGCCAGGATCGTGCTGGCGACGGCGAAGCTGGCGAGCACGATGATCGAGGCGTAGACGTTGGGGAGGATGTGCTTGAGCATAATCGCGCCGTCGCGCGCCCCGATGCAGCGGGCCGCTTCGACGAACTCCGTCTTCTTCCAGGCGAGCACCTGGCCGCGCACCACACGTCCGTACGTGACCCAGCCGGTGATCCCCAGGGTGATGATGATCTTATCCAATCCCTGGCCAAGCACGGCCAGGATCGCGATCGCGAAGAGAATGAAGGGGACGGCGAGCTGGATGTCGGCGATACGCATGATCACATCATCGATGAAGCCACCGTAGTAGCCCGAGATCAGCCCGAGCACGACGCCGATGACGCCCGCGATCATGACGGCAACGATGCCAACAGTCAGGGAGATGCGCGCGCCGTAGAGCACGCGGGTGAAGATGTCGCGGCCGAGCGCGTCGGTACCGAGCAGATGTTTGCTCGAGCCGCCGGAACTCCAGACAGGGGGCTGTTTGCTCTCGAGAATGACCCCTCGGCGGGGATCCTGGGAACTGATCACCGACGCGCCGAGCGCCGCGATCACGACCAGCAGCAGGATGACGATGCCGATGGCTGCCATGCGATTGCGCATGAGGCTGCGGACGATGGCCGGTGGCCCGCTTCGAGAAGATCTCCCGATTTCCGCCAGCCCATGCCCACGATCGTGGACACGCCGCTGATCGACTGCGGCGTCACCATCGCGTTGATCGATGGCTGCGCCTTCCTGTTCCGCCATTGGGATCTCCTCACTCACCAGGTTTCCATGCGCCGTAATGCATTCGTCGTGTCCGTGCCGTGCGCGTTGCCGATCCGATCGCCCGCTTCGAGCGATCGAGCATCAAGAAAAGCGCACCCGTGGGTCGAGCAGACCGTAGAGCAGATCGACGAGCAGATTCAGGATGACGAAGATGATGGCGACAACGGTGACCGTGCCGACGACCAGCGGGAAATCACGCTGCTGAATCGCGAGAATGACCATCCGTCCGACCCCCGGCCAGGCGAAAACGGTCTCGGTGATCACCGCGCCGCCGAGCAGATTGCCGAATTCCAATCCGAAGATCGTCACAACCGGAATGAGGGCATTCTTCAGCGCGTGTCGCCAGACGACGGTGTTCTCGGTCAGCCCTTTGGCGCGGGCCGTCTTGACGAACTCCAGACCAAGCACCTCCAGCGGGCTCGAACGGACCAGGCGAGCGTTTCGTGCCAGCGAGAACGTGCCCAGGGTGATCGCGGGCAAGATGAGATGGCTGAGCTGGCTCTGGAGTCCGCCGGT
>JAICKJ010000237.1 GCA_025928015.1 Thermomicrobiales bacterium | reverse complement strand
GCGGCGCGGCCGCGTGGGAGGGAAGTCATGACGACGCAACGACCGGACGGGAACCAGACAAGCGCGAAGCGCGGGTTCGTCAGCCGGCGGCAGATGCTCGGTGGCGCGGCGGGCGGGGCCCTCGCGCTGGCCGGGCTAGCGCGCGCCGGCGCGGCGCCCCGCGGCGCCGGCGCCCCAGCGGTGATCCGGAGCCAGGGCAGCGCGACCGAGATCACCTTCTCGCACATCTGGGGCACGCCGCCAGGCGAACAGGCGGCCGAGACCAAGCACCCGATGGAGCAGGTGATCGATGCCTTCAACGCCAAGAACACCGGCGTGAAGGTGCTCGGGCAGACGCCCAGCGGCGACTACTATGAGGTCTTGCAGAAGGCGCAGGCCGAGCTGGCGGCCGGCAAACCGCCCGCGCTGGTCATCACCCCCTGGTCGAACATCTACTTCGCGACCGAGGGGCTGTCGGTCGACAACCTCGAAGATGTGGCGGCCGCCGCCGGGGAATCGACCGACGCCGTGCTCAAGAACATCAAGGCGAACGTCATCAATCTGGTGCAAATCGACGGCAAGACCAAGGGGTTGCCCTGGGCCTTCTCCTGCCCGGTCGTCTATTACAACGCCGATCTCTTCACGAAAGCCGGCGTCGATCCGGCGGCGACGTTCAAGACCTGGGACAGCTACGCGCAGGCCGGGCCGAAGCTGCAGTCGGCGGTCGGCGGCAATCCCGTGATCGCCTTCGGCACGAACCTCGACTGGCCGGCCCAGAGCCTGGCGCAGTCGAATGGCGGCCGCATCCTCGACGACAGCGGCAAGCCGGTGATGGACAGCCCGGAGACGGTCGCCGCCATGCAGATGGTCGCCGATCTCGACAAGCAGAAGCTCTACTTCCGCGGCACGTCCAAGGAGAGCCGCGCCGCGTTCGTCGGTGGGTCGATCCCCTGCTGGGTCGGCAGCATCGCCTCGCTCGGCGGCCTGACCAAGAACGTGAAGTTCGGTCTGAAGACCTCACCCTTCCCGACGTTCGGCGAGAAGCCGCGCAAGATGTCGAGTGGCGGCTCGTTCATTGGCGTCTACGCGCGCGACAAGGATCAGCAGAAGGCGGCGTGGGAGTTCCTCAAGTTCGCGATCTCGCAAGAGGGGTATTCGATCTGGATGAAGACCGGGTATCTGAACATCTCGAACTACGATCTCCCGATCCTGCCCGGCCAGGAGGCGGCCTACACCCAGCTCGATGAGGGGCTGACGGCGGAATCGGCCTGGCCCGGCCCGCGCGGCGGCGAGATCCAGGCGACCTGGGGCAACTACGTCGCCCGGATCTGGGCGAGCGACATCGGCGCCGAAGAGGGTTGCAAGGACGCGGTCAAGGACATCAAGCCGCTGCTGCCGTAACGGCCGAGACGCCCCGCGCCGCTCTGCTTAATAGACCGGCGCGGGGCGACACCTCACCCGTCATTCTGAGGGGCGAAGACCGAGGAATCCCCACGCGAAGCGTTTCTCAGTCATCGAGAGGCGCGGTTCCGATCCCAATGTGCGCCGCGGCGCACCGGCTTCGCCGGGGGATTCTTCACTTCGTTCAGAATGACCAGCGTGGCCCGGTGGCAGAAACGAAGGCGTGTGGTCGGCAGCGCAAGCCGCTGCGGCGGGAGATGCTTCGACTTCGCTCAGCATGACGATGCAGTAATTGGCAGTCCAGCATGACGATGCAGTAATTGGCAGTCGCGAACGCGCTAGGTTGGGAGGATTCATGGCGGTTTCCCGCGAAGGACGGACGCCAACCGTGGCGGCGGCGCGGGAGGTGTGGCCACGGCGGCGGTTGAGCTGGTACCGGTTCTGGGAGGGGGCGACGCCCTATTTCTTCGTCGCGCCGGTCATCATCCTGATCTGCGTCTTCATCTACTGGCCGCTGATCTACTCGACCTACCTCTCGTTCTTCGACTGGAACTTCGTCTCGCCGACCAAGACCTACGTCGGCTGGGAGAACTACACGCGGCTGATCGATGACCCGCGCTTCGCGCGGGCGCTGCACGGGACGGTGATCTACGTCCTCGCGCTGGTGCCGATCCAGGTCCTGCTGCCGCTGGCGCTGGCCCTGCTCCTCTGGCCGGTGCGGCATTCACGCGCCCAGTCCGCCTACCGGGTGATGCTCTTCTCGCCGACGGTGATTGCGTTCTCGGTCGCGGCCTTCATGTGGCTCTGGATCTTCAACCCGCTGCAAGGGTTGCTGAACAAGTTCCTGCTCGAAGGCGGCTTCGAGCGGGTCAACTGGCTCTCCGACCGCAACACCGCGATCTGGTGCGTGATCGTCGTGTCGGCCTGGAAGACCATCGGCTTCAATCTGCTGCTCTACCTGGCGGCGCTGGAGGCGGTGCCGGTCGACTATATCGAGGCGGCGTCACTCGACGGCGCGAATTCCTGGCAGCTCATCACCTCGATCCGCTGGCCGCTGATCACGCCGACCTTCTTCTTCGTCCTCGTGACGACGGTGATCTCCGTCAACGATGAGGTCTTCGGCGCGATCAACGTGCTGACCGACGGCGGGCCGTTCGAATCGAGCACGAACGTCGTCTACTACCTTTATCAGCAGGGGTTCCGGTTTTTCCAGATCGGTGCGGCCAGCGCCGTCTCGATCCTCGTCTTCATCGCCACGATCCTGCTGACCTGGCTCCAGTTCCGGTTCGTCGAAAGGCACGTGCACTATGGCTAGCATGGTGACGGCAAAACCCTCCACCGGCGCGTCGTACGGCGGCGCCGTCAGCAAGATCCTCATCCACGTCGTGGTGCTCCTGCTCTGCGCGGTGACGATCTTCCCGTTCTTCTGGATGCTCTCGACGGCGTTCAAGCAGCCGGACGAGGTCTTCACGGCCAGCATCCGCTGGCTGCCGACCCATCCGACGCTAGCCAACTTCCCGGACGCGTTCCGCTACTTCCCGGTCGCGCACTGGTTCTGGAACAGCTTCTTCATCGCGGCGATGACGACGCTCGGCAAGCTCGTCATCAGCGTGCCGGCCGCCTTCGCTTTCGCCCGGCTGCGGTTCCGGTTCGACAAGTTCCTCTTCGCGGTGGTGCTGGCGACGATGATCGTGCCGGGGGTGGTGACGATCGTGCCGAACTACGTGCTCGTCTCCCGGCTCGGGTGGATCAACACGCCGTGGGGAGTGATCGTGCCGTCGCTGCCGCACGCGGCCTTCTACATCTTCCTTTTGCGGCAGTACATCCGGACGCTGCCGCAGGAGCTGATCGACGCGGCGCGGGTGGATGGCGCCTCGACCTGGACGATGCTCTGGCAGATCATCCTGCCGAACATCAAGCCCGGCATCGCGGTCGTGACGATCCTCTCGTTCCTGAGCGGTTGGAACCAGTACCTGTGGCCGCTGCTCGTGCTGAACGATCTGAATGCCAAGACGCTGGCGGTGGGGATGCAGTTCTTTACCTCGAACACCGAATCGGCGCAGCTCTGGGGACCGATGATGGCGACGGCGACGCTGGCGACGCTGCCGCCGCTGATCCTCTACGCGCTGGCGCAGAAGCAGATCATCTCGACCTTCGTCACATCGGGGATCAAGGGCTAGGGCGTGGCAAACGGCCGCGCGGACCGCGAGCCGCGACGCCGGGTTCGAAACCCGGCGCTCAACCTACGAAGTCCCTTCGGGACTGAAGACGATCTCGTGCTCAGCCTCGGAGAGGCTTCGTTCGTTGAGCACCTGATTTCAATCTGGTGATTCTTGCCGACGTTCGTGGAGGGGGGACCTGTGGCTGAAGAGCGAGACCGAATACCGCGGTCCGCTGGGCTGAGCCGGCGCCGTTTCGTCGCCGGGGGAGCGGCACTGACAGGCGTCGCCGCCGTACAGACTGTGCGCGGGCAGGGCACGCCGGAAGCATCGCCTGTCGCCTCACCGGTAGCGTCGCCACAGGCGACACCGAGGAGCGCAGGTTTCAGCGACGTGCCGTTCACGCTCGGGGTCGCCTCGGGCGAGCCGGCGCCGGATGGCTTCGTCATCTGGACCCGGCTGGCGCCGAAGCCTTTTGAGGAGCATGGCGGCATGTCCGGCGCGCCGGCCGATGTCGATTGGGTCGTCGCCAGCGACGAGAAAATGTCCCACGTCGCGCAGAAGGGGACAGTCCAGGCGACCGACGACTGGGCCTACTCGGTCCACGTCGAGCTGCAGGGGCTGGAGCCGGACCGCTGGTACTGGTACCAGTTCCGCGCCGGTGGCGAGGTGAGCACGGTGGGCCGGGCGCGGACGGCGCCGGCCGCCGGCGCGGCGGTCGACCGTCTGCGCTTCGCCTTCGCCTCGTGTCAGCAGTGGCAGGCGGGCTTCTACACCGCCTACCGCGACATGCTCGACAAGGACCTCGACCTGGTCGTCTTCCTCGGTGATTACATCTACGAATCGGGCATCAACCAGGCTGTGCCGCGGCCGATCGAGGTGCCCTTCCGCGCGACGTTCGAGGCGAACGATCTGGAGAGCTATCGCTGGCGCTACGCGCTCTACAAGCTCGACCCGAACCTGCAGGCGGCGCACGCGATGGCGCCGTGGATCGTGACCTGGGACGACCACGAGGTGAAGAACAACTACTTCGGTGGCGGCCTCAACCGCGGCGACTATCTCGCCAAATCGCTGCTGGAGCGGCGCGCGGCGGCCTATCGCGCCTATTACGAGCATCAGCCGCTGCGCAAGGAGGCGATCCCACAGGGGCCGGATCTGAAGCTCTACCGCCGCCGCTCCTACGGCAGCCTGCTCGCATTCCAGGTGCTCGACACGCGGCAATACCGGTCGATGCAAGGCGCGCTCTGCTTTGCGGATGAGCGCGCCGAGGATAAGGGATACTGCCCACCGTCGCTCGACCCGTCGCGAACGATGCTCGGCCAGGCGCAGAAGCAGTGGCTCTTCGACGGGATGAACGCCTCCACCGCGCGCTGGCAGGTGCTGGCGCAGCAGGTGCTGATGGCGCGGATGGACACCGATCCCGCTCCGAACGTGCAGAGCTTCGGCGGCAGCGAGATGGACAAGTGGGACGGCTACGCGGTCGAGCGCGACGAGGTGGTCGCCCACCTGGCCTCCGCCGCGAAGGCCCGCTCGTTCAACCCCGTCGTCATCAGCGGGGATATCCACCGCAACTATGTCTTCGATTTGAAGACGAATTGGGACGATCCGAGCCAGAAGGCGGCGATCGGGACCGAGTTCGTCGGCACCTCGCTCACGTCGGAGGGCGACGAGCCGCTCGACAAGGACGGCCAGTTCACCACGGTCTGCGGCGACTTTAACGGCAACCCCCACAACCACCTTTACGACAACCACCGCGGCTACGTCCTCTGCACGGTCGATCAGGAGACCTGGCACGCCGATTACCGCGTGCTGCCGACGGTCAAGGACCCGAACGCGCACGCTTCGACGCTGATCTCGTTCGCGGTCGAATGGGCCGAGCCGGGGGCGCAGGTCGATGGGGCCTGCTCGGCGCCGGGCGCTGAACCGTACGGCAGCGGCCATGTGGGTTGAGTCAGGGAGAACAGGGCGACGATGATCGGGCTGGACCGGTCCATGATCGACCGGGCGCTGGCGGGGGCGACGCAGACCCGGCGGCTGGAGCTGGGCGCCGGTGCGCTCGCGCGGACCGGCGCCATCGCGGCGGAGCGGTTTCCGGACCAGCCGGTCGTTGTGATCAGCGACGGGCCGGCGTTCGCCGCCGCCGGCAAGCCGGTGCTCGCCGCGCTCGAAGCGGCCGGCGTCGCGGTCGCGGCCCGGAAGATCTTCCCGGCCGACCCACCGCTGCATCCCGACTACGCGCACGTCATCGAACTGCGTGAAGGCTTGAAACGCCCGGCTGCGCCGGTGCCCCTCGCGATCGGATCCGGGACGATCAACGACCTGGTCAAGCGGACATCGTTCGAGGCCGGTCTTCCTTATATAGTCGTGGCGACGGCGGCGTCGATGGACGGCTACACGGCCTCCGGCGCCGCGCTGATCCGTGATGGCGTCAAGTTGACGATGGAATGCCCGGCGCCGGAGATCGTCATCGCCGATACCGATGTGCTACGCGCGGCGCCGCCGGCGATGACGGCCGCGGGGTACGGCGATCTGCTCGGCAAGGTGACCGCCGGGGCCGACTGGCTGCTGGCGGACGCGCTCGGCATCGAGCCGGTTATCCCCGCCATCTGGACGATGGTGCAGAAGCCGTTGCCGGGATTGCTGGCCGATCCGGCGCGCTACCGGCGGGGCGACGCGGCGATCGAACAGCTCTTCCTGGGACTGGTCGTGACCGGGCTGGCGATCCAGGCGACCGGCTCCTCGCGCCCCGCCTCCGGCAGCGAGCACCAGTTCAGCCACCTTTGGGAGATGCGGGGACTGGAGCACGCCGGACGTCCGGT
>JAICKJ010000213.1 GCA_025928015.1 Thermomicrobiales bacterium | reverse complement strand
GATGACGAGCGGCGCGTTCGCCAGAAACCCGGTGTACTGCCCTGCCTCGGCAAGCCCTTGCTTGCGCGCCGGATCGGTCACGATCAGCAGCGTCCAGGGCTGGATGTTCTTGGCGCTGCCGGTCCACCGCGCCACCTCGATGATCGCGTCAATCTGGTCCTCGGCAACCGGTTGATCGGTCAACGTCCGGGTCTGCCGCTGCTTGCGCAGGAACTCGATCAGGTCCGCGGCCTTCGGATCAGCCATGGTCTTTCCTCCAGATGGATAAGCGTCCTCTCGCGTCACGCGTCCAACAGTCGCAGCACCGGTTCCAGGGCGGCGACCGTCTCCGCCGTGACCGGGTCGAGCACGAGCTGGACATGGCCGACGCCGAGCTCGGCGTAGGCCGCCAGCTCCTCGGCCAGCGCCGCGGGATCGCGGCCGTCGAGCGCCGGGACGCGATCCTCCGGATTCGCGTCGCGGCCCTGGGCGCCATCCATCCGAACGAGCGGCGCGACGGTACGGACGAGTGTCGCCGGGTCACGTCCCGCCCGTTCGCACGCCTGGTCGATCCACGCCAGCAGCTTCGCCAGCCCCTCGCGGTTGTTGCCGTAATCGGCGAACCAGGCGTTCCACATCTGCACGTATGGCAGCGTGATCGCCAGCATCCGCGGCGCCTTCGAGCCGACCATGAGGGGCGGCCCGCCGGGCTGAACCGGCGGCGGGAAGAGCACCGCGCCCTCGATGTCGTAGTAGTCGCCGTGGAAGTCGCACTCCCCGGTCGCGAAGAGCGCGCGGACGATCGTGAACGCCTCCGCGAAGCGGCTGACGCGACGATCGAACGGGAGGCCATAGCCGCGGTATTCCGGTTCGTGCCAGCCAGCGCCGACGCCGAGAATGAAGCGGCCGTCGCTGATCTGGTCGATGGTCGCCGCCATCTTGGCGACCATCGGCGGCGCGTGGAAGCCGAGGCTGGCGACCAGCGGCCCGAGCTGGACTCGCCGCGTCACGCCGGCCAGAGCGGCGAGCGTCGTCCAGGCCTCGAAGGGACCGGTCGGCGGCTGCCCGGGGTAGCGATACATCAGGTGGTCGCCGAGCCAGAGCGAATCGAGGCCGATCTCCTCGGCGATCGTCGCCATTTCCCGCAGCTGCGGCCAGGTGTAGGCGTACTCCACCTCTGGCAGCTGCACCCCGATCTTCAGTGGTCGCGCCATGTCGTTCCTCTCACTGCGCTTGGGCAGTTGCGGCGTTCATCGCGCCGGGACGTGCGCGGGCATCATACCCGGACCGGATTCCACGTGGAGAAACGCAGGATTCAGGATTCACTCAGGAATGCCTCAGGAACGGATCAGGATCGAGTGACATCGTGGAGCGAGCCAAATCGATCCGTTCGCACGAGTGACGAGGGAAGGAGACGCCGATGCGCAACGTGCTTGCGATTGCCGCCTTGCTGACGTTGACGACCGCCGGTGTCGCGAACGCGGCGCAGGCCACCCCGGCGCCATCCGAGACCGGCATCCACAAGATCCGGCACGTCATCGTGATCATGCAGGAGAACCGGTCGTTCGACTCCTACTTCGGCACCTATCCCGGCGCGGATGGCTTCCCGACGCAGAACGGCGCGTTCACGACCTGCGTGCCCGACCCGGCCCGCAAGACCTGCGTCTACCCCTTCCACGATCCGAACGACAAGAATCTGGGCGGCCCGCACGGCGCGTCGAACGCGACGGCGGACATCGACGGCGGCAAGATGGACGGCTTCGTCGCCCAGGCGGAGAAGGGCAAGGGCGCGTGTGACGCAACGCTCAACCCCAATTGCGGCGGCGGCGCGACGGACGTGATGGGCTACCACGATGCGCGCGAAATCCCGAACTACTGGGCCTACGCGCAGAACTTCGTGCTCCAGGATCACCTGTTCGAGCCGAACGCCTCCTGGAGCCTGCCCGCCCACCTCTTCATGGTCTCTGAGTGGTCGGCCAAATGCAGCAAGGCGGGCGATCCGATGAGCTGCATCAACGCGCTCCAGAACCCGGCCCGCCCGCTCAGCCCGGGCAACAAGAAGGGCAAGAAAGCGGTGACGACACCGCCAGACTACGCTTGGACCGATCTGACCTATCTGCTCTTCAAGAACAACGTGAGCTGGAAATACTACATCCAGAGCGGCACCGAGCCCGACTGCGAGGACGACGCGGCCGACTGCCCGCCGGTGAACCAGAACGCGAAGACACCGGGCATCTGGAACCCGCTGCCCAGCTTCGACACGGTGAAAGGGGACGGCCAACTGCCGAACATCACCGACGTGACGAACTTCTACAAGGACGCGAAAGCGGGCACCTTGCCGGCGGTGAGCTGGATCACGCCGAGCGGCAAGAACAGCGAGCATCCGCCCTCCCTGATCAGCGACGGCCAGGCGTGGACGACCAGCCTCATCAATGCCGCCATGCAGGGGCCGGACTGGGACAGCACGGCGATCTTCCTCTCGTGGGATGACTGGGGCGGGTTCTACGATCACGTGCAGCCGCCGCGGGTCGATGAGAACGGCTACGGACTGCGCGTGCCTGGCATCGTCATCAGCCCCTATGCCAAACAGGGCTACATTGACCACCAGACGCTGAGCCACGATGCCTATGTCAAGTTCATCGAGGACGATTTCCTCGGCGGGCAGCGGATCGACCCGCAGACGGACGGGCGGCCCGACCCGCGCCCGGACGTGCGGGAGAACGCGCCACAGCTCGGCAACCTGGCGCTCGATTTTGACTTCACCCAGCCGCCGCGTCCGCCACTGGTCCTGCCGATCCATCCGCCACCCGGTCCGGCCTCCGCGCCCGCGGCGACACCGTCCGGACTGGCAGTTAGGGTTGCGTATGGTAAGGTGGCCGGTAGCAGTGGTTCATAGCTAGCCATCCTGGGAGTTGCCGGCGATGTCACCCTTTCTCATCAGCACGGATGTCGTCGTTTTGACACCCCGAGGCGATCCCATCGCGCTCGTAGAGACGAAGAATCGCGAGGACCTCTCCCGCGAGGTGGCGATGATTCTTCGGCGTAATCTGGTGGCTCACGGCTTGGCCAAGCGCGCACCCTACTTCTTGCTCGTGTCGCAAGATCGTGGGTTCCTCTGGGACGAGCGGTCAGGCGGCAAATTGCTGGCTGCACCGGTGGCAGAGTTCTCTATGGTTCCCGTCATACAGCGGTACTTGCCACAGGTTGGACCAGAGGACCGGCTGCGTGGTGCCCAACTGGATCTCGTCGTCGCGCAATGGCTCAACGATCTCGCCTTTGGCGAACCGGATCCGCGTGGCGAACCCGAACGCTCACTCGTCCCCACGGGATTTCTGACAGGGATTCGGGGAGGGACCGTCCACGCCGACGTCGCTGCGTGACCGTTTTCATCGAGTCCAATTATGTCCTCGAAATCGCCCTTGGTCAGGAGCAATCGGCTGCAGCCGACGCGATCTTGCGATTGGCAGAGCAAAGCACCCTTGACCTGGTGATTCCTGCGTTCGCGCTCAGCGAGCCGTTCGCGACGGTGACGCACCGTGGCCGTGCGCGCCGGCACCTGATGAATCAGCTCAACGCCCAGCTAAACGAACTCGCGCGTTCGTACCCTCACCAGGAGGACGTCTCCCGTCTGCGACCGATCCCAGCCTTGTTGGCTCAGATCGAGAAGCGGGAGATGGACTTGTTGACCTCCACGGTCGGCCGGCTCTTGCGGGTGGCGCGGCGGGTCGAGCTCGATACGCTGATGTTCGAGCGGGCAATGCGCGACCAAGACCGATTTGGGTTGTCGCCGCAGGACGCGATCATATACGCCGCCGTCATCAGTGAATTATCGCGACTCTCGCGCGACACGCCTCACTCCTTCATCAGCAAGAACTGGAAGGACTTCGGCGATCCGGGGATTCGCGCCGAGCTGTCAACCTATGGATGTCAGTTCATTGAGAGCTTCACCGAAGGCGCCCGCCTGCTGGGCGCCGAGTAGTGACTCTCCGCGCACGGATTCTGCGGTGATAATCACGATTGACTGCGTCGCCCGATCCTCTGCACCCGCCCGAGGAGGCCGCCATGGCCACGACCGTATCCCGCACCTTCCGCGCACCCGATCTGCCCGCGCCCGCCTGGCTGGCGGTCTCGACGAACTCGTTCCACGGCTGGCCCCTGGAAGAGGCGTTGGCCGGCATCGCCGCGGCGGGCTTCGCCAGTGTCGAGCTCTCATCCGTGCCCGGCTGGACCGAGCATGTCCCGCGCGACGCCCCGAACGATGAGATCGCCCGGATCAAGGAGCTGCTGGCCCACTACGGGCTGACCGCGACCGCGCTCAGCGGCCACTCCGACCTGACGACCGATGAGGGCATGGAGGAATTCCGGCAGGCGTTGCGCCTCTGCCGGGCCTTCGGCGTCTCAAACGTCACGACGGGCACCGGTGGCCACAACGACGCCTCGGAGGGCACGCTGGCCGCGCAGCGCGCCGCGTTCCTGCTCCGCATCGGCGCCCTCGCGGACGAGGCGGCCGCGGCGGGCATCACGATTTGCCTGGAGACACACGGCGGGCTGCTGGCGACCGGCGCAATGGCCGCGACACTCGTCGCCCGGATCGACAAGCCGAACGTCGGCATCAACTACGACACCGGCAACGTCGTCTACTACGGCGACACCCGGCCGGAAGAGGATGTGGAGGTCGCGGCGCCCTACATCCGCCACCTGCACATCAAGGACCAGATCGGCGGCAAAGGGGTCTGGAACTTCCCGCCGATCGGGACCGGCGACGTCGATTTCGTGCCGATCTTCGCCCGGCTCCGCCGCGCCGGCGTCCAGGTACCCGCCTCGATCGAGCTGGAATTCCAGGGCGAGCCGTGGCCATCGCCACGCGAGATCACCGCCGCGCTGGTCGAATCGCGCCAGTTCCTGCGACGCTGCACGTAGCGGTCACCGAGCTGGCTTGGCGGAGGGAAGAGGATGAAGCCACGGATCACGATCATCACGCTGGGCGTCGACGATCTGGAGCGGGCGCTGGCGTTTTATCGCGACGGATTGGGCCTGCCCACGCAGGGAATTGTCGGCACCGAGTTTGAGTACGGCGCGGTGGCGTTCTTCGAGCTTCAGTCGGGGGTGATGCTCGCCCTGTGGCCACGAACGAGCATCGCGCACGACACCGGCCTTCCGCAGGGCCCTCCCAACGCCTCGGAATTCACCCTGGGTCACAACGTCGCGTCGAAGGAAGATGTCGATGCCGTGATGGCGCAGGCCCAAGCGGCGGGAGCGACGATCGTCCAGCAGCCACGGGACACGTTCTATGGCGGGTACTCAGGTTACTTTCAGGATCCCGACGGCCACCTCTGGGAGATCGCCTGGAGTCCGGATTTTCCAGTTGAGGACTAGGGCGCCGGTAGACACTCACCCTCGTTCCGTCCGCAAGCGCGGGTCGAGAACGTCGCGGATGGCGTCGCCGAAGAGGTTGATGCAGAGGACGAGCAGGCCGAGCGCGACGCCGGGGTAGATGACGGTCCACGGCGCCCGCTCCATGTAGTTCCGGTTCTCGCTCAGCATCGAGCCGAGCGACGGTGTCGGCGGCACCGCGCCGAGGCCGAGAAAGCTCAGCGCCGCCTCGACCACGATCGCCCCGGAGAGGCTGAGCGCGAGCTGGACGATGATCGGCGCGGTGATGTTCGGCAGGATGTGTCGCCAGAGGATGCGGCCGGTCGGCGCGCCGGCCGCGACCGCCGCCTGGACGTACTCGACGTACTTCAGCGCGAGCGTCGAGCCGCGCACGATCCGGCCGAAGATCGGCGTGTAGACGATCGTGATGGCGATGATGATGCTGCGGAACCCCGCGCCGTTGATCGCCACGATCAGGATCGCCAGCAGCACCGACGGGAAGGCGAAGAGGACGTCCAGCAGCCGCATGATGATGTATTCCTGCCAGCGCCCGAGGTAACCGGCGATCAGTCCGAGCAGCGTGCCGGCCGCGCCGGCGGCGAGCACCGAGCTGACGCCGACGACGAGCGAGATGCGCGTGCCGTAGACGATCCGGCTCAGCACGTCGCGGCCGAAGACGTCGGTACCGAGCAACCCCGCGCTGCCCGGCGGTTGCAGGCGCTGGATCGGGTGCATCGCGACCGGATCGGCCGGCGCGACGAGCGGCGCGGCCAGCGCCACGACGATCATGACGAGCAAGAGCAGCCCGGCGAAGACGCCGAGCTTGCTCTGCCGCGCGAGGATCACGAGCAGGTTCGGCCGCTTGCGGGTCGCCAGCTCCGGCGCGCTCTTCGTCAACGCCAGGCTCATGAGCGGCCGGTCCGGATGCGCGGATCGACGAAGCCGTAGATCACGTCGGTCAGCAGGTTGACGAGCACGAAGGCGGCGGCGATGAAGAGCGTCGTCCCCTGCACCAGCGGGTAGTCGCGCTGCAGGACCGAGTCGAGCGCGAGCCGGCCGATGCCGGGCAGCGCGAAAATCTGCTCGACGATGACCGTGCCGCCGAGCAGATAGCCGGTCTGGATGCCAATGACGGTGATCACCGGCACCAGCGCGTTGCGCAACGCGTGGCGCAGGACGACCGCGCGATTGGTGAGCCCCTTGGCGCGGGCGACGGTCAGGTACTCCTTGCCCAGCTCCTCCAGCAGCGCCGAGCGGGTCATGCGCATGACGGAGGCGGCGAGCAGCGCGCCGAGCGAGATCGCGGGCAGGATGAGCGACTTGATGTTCGGCCAGATCCCGCCGCTGACCGGGACGAAGCCGGTCGTCGGCAGCACATTCCAGCGAGTCGAGACGAAGAGGACGAGCATCGTCGCCAGCAGGAAGTTGGGCACGGAGAGCCCGAGCAACCCGATCAGGCGGACGATCAGGTCGATGACGCCGCCGCGCCGCACGGCGGAGAGGATGCCGAACGGGATGGCGATGAGCAGCGAGAGCACGGTCGCCAGCGCGGCCAGCTCCAGCGTCACCGGCAGCCGGCTGACGATCTCCGACGTGACCGGATCACCGGTCCGCAACGAGTGGCCCATGTTCCCTTCGAGCGTGTGGCCGAGCCAGGACAGGTACTGCACCGGCAGCGGCTTGTCGAGCCCATAGGAATGGGCGATCGCCTGCCGCTGCTGCGGGCTGACATCCGGCCCGACGCCGATCAGGACATCGACGAAATTGCCGGGGATCAGCCGCATCGCGCCGAAGACGAGGATGGAAATCCCGAGCAGCGTCGGCAGAAAGACGGTCACGATCCGCCGCGCCAGAAATGCGAGCAATCAGCCCCCTCCATTCAGCCCTCACCCCCAGCCCCTCTCCCAATCCTGGGAGAGGGGAGTCTTCCCTGGATGAGACTCGGAATTCGCGATGTCGTGTAGGGGCGG
>JAICKJ010000357.1 GCA_025928015.1 Thermomicrobiales bacterium | reverse complement strand
TCCGACCAGCTCGTGCCGCCGCCGCCGATGAGCACGGCGAGCGCGAGCAGCGCGAGGACGCCGTTGCGGGCGAGCGTCTGCCAGCCGATCGGCTCGGAGTGGACCTGGCCGAAGCAGTGGCAATCCGGCGTGCGGCCACGGGCGAGATTGACGCCGATGCCGGCGCAGAAGAGCGCGAGCAGGATGACCGCGCCCAGGCCGCCCCACCGGGCGCTGACCGCCGGGATGAGCGCGAGGGCGACGATGACCTCGGTGACCGGGAGGAAGGCGCCGGCCGGTCGGGAAAATCGCTCTGGCACGCCGAAGTCGCGCATCGTCTGGCCATCGTCCGGCGCGAGGAACTTGGTGACCGCGGAAAAGCCGAAGACGCCGGCGAGGATCAAACGCACGACGAGGAGGACGACATCCATCTTCTCTGCCTCCGAAGAGTGGTACCGGCGCCAGCCGTCTCAGCTTTGGGTGTCTGTTGTGCCGGCAACCTCCCCGACGGAGGCTGCCCCGCTCATAGTCGCGAAAACCCCTCCGATAGTACCGCGTGACTTACGATCTGTCACCGGCGGCGAAAGAGCGATTCCGGTCCAATTCAATCGAAGTCGGCGAAGAGTGCGGCAGGGTCGATCACAAGGCCATCGATGACCGTCGAATGAAAGCGGCCATCGACCGGCTCGGCATCATGGTACATACCATTGGCTTGAAGCACCGACATGCGGATGGTGCGCGTCTCGGGATCGGGCAACCAGTATTCGGGCACGCCAGCATGAGCATAGAGCGCCATCTTGTCGCCGCCGTCGATTTTTTTCGTGGATGGTGAGGCGACCTCGATGATGAGATCTGGCGGCCCCTCGACCAATCGGGGCGTAAAGATGCTGAGCCGGTCCTGCCGGATGTAGAGGAGATCGGGCACAACGATGTTGTGTGGCCCCAAGCGAACGTCGACGGGCCCGGAAAAGAGTTGCCCCAAGCGATCCGCATCCACCTTGTCACCGACGAGCCGGGTGAGCAGATAGACGAGTCGCTGGTGATATCTCCCGGGCGAAGGTGACACGAGCAACTCCCCGTCGATGATCTCGTAGCGGTTCCCGTCGTCCGGCGTCCGGAGCAGATCGTCGTAGGTCAGTCGTCGTGTGCGAACGGACATGATGGCCTCCTGACGTGGTTCAGGATTCTATCTTGGGCGGCGCCCTAGGCTATGTCAAGCAGGCTCAGCCATCGCGGCGGCGGACGAGGCGGTAGTGGATGAGTAGCTCGCCGCCGAGGAGGAAGAAGAGGATCAGCCCTTGCAGCATCGGCGCGATCGCCGCCGGCAGTCCGAGCGAGATCTGGATCTGGTCGCCGCCGACCAGCAACCCGGCCAGCAGGAATGCGACCAGGGCGATGCCGAACGGATTCAGCCGACCCAGCCAGGCGACGATGATCGCGGTGTAGCCGTAGCCGGGTGAGAGGTCGCGCTGCAGCTTGTGGCCGATGCCGGCCACCTCGCTCATGCCGCCGAGCCCGGCCAGTGCGCCGCTCAGCATCAGCACCAGCACGATGTTCCGCGCCGTCGCCATGCCGGCGTAGCGCGCCACGCGCTCGCTCTCGCCGGCGACGCCGATCTCGTAGCCCCAGCGGGTTCGCTGCAGGATGATGAAGAGGATGACCGCCGCGACGACGCCGAACGCGAGCCCCAGATGCACCCGCGTCGTGCCCCAGACCGGCAGCCAGGCGGCCGGCGGGAACTCCTTCGTGCCGGGAAAGCCGAAGCCCAGCGGGTCTTTCCAGGGACCGTGGACCAGCCACTCGGAGATGCCGATCGCGACGTAGTTGAGCATCAGCGTGGTGATGATCTCGTTGACGCCGAGCCAGGCCCGCAGCGCGGCGGGCACGAACGCCCAGAGCGCGCCGCCGATCATGCCGAAGGCGACCATCGCCGGGATCAGCACCCACGGCCCGACGCCCGGCAGGCCGTAGAGCGCCATCCAGGTCGCGAAGATCGCGCCGAGGTAGAACTGACCCTCGGCGCCGATGTTCCACAGCTGCATCCGGAAGGCGACGCCGACGCCCAGACCGGTCAGCAGCAGCGGGATCGTCTTCACCAGCGTCTCGGAGACGTTATAGGTCGAGCCGAACGCGCCCTGGAACATCGCCTTGTAGACGGTGAACGGGTTCTCGCCGGCGAAGAGGATGATGACGCCGCCGGCGAGCAGCGCGAGCACGATCGAGACAGCTGGTACCAGGATCTGGCTGGCCAGCGTGGGGCGGCTGACCTTCTCCAGCCGGAACTGGCCGAAGAAACCGCCGGCCGGCGTGGTGGCGCGTTGACCGATCATGGCGCCGTCCGCTCCCCGGTCGAAACCGCGTCCGCCCCGATGCGGTCGGCGGGCGTGCCGGCCATCATCAGCCCGATTCGCTCCGGATCGGCGCCGGCGGCGTCGACGGTGCCCATCAGCCGTCCCTCATAGAGCACGCCGATCCGGTCGCTGAGCGTCAGTAGCTCGTCCAGATCCTCGGAGATGAGCAGGATCGCCGCGCCGCGCGTCCGCTGGGCGCGGAGCACGGCGTGGATCGCCTCCGAGGCGCCGACATCGACGCCCCGCGTTGGGTGGACCGCGACGATCACCTTCGGCTCGCCGGCCAGCTCGCGGGCGATGAGCAGCTTCTGCTGGTTGCCGCCGGAGAGGTCGCCGACGCGGGCCGTGCGGCCCGGCGTCGCGACGTTGTAGTCCGTGATGAGCCGGTTGGCGAAGCGGGCGATGGCCCGCGTGGCCAGGAATGGCCCTTTCGCGATCGGCGGCCCCTCGTAGGCGCGCATGATCGCGTTGTGGGAGAGGTCGAGCGCGCCGACGAGTCCGGTGCCGAGCCGGTCCTCCGGGATGTGGGCGACGCCGGCGCGGGCGATCTCGCGCGGCGGCCGGTTGGTGACCGGCTGCCCGGCGATCGCGACCGTGCCGCCGGTCGCCGGGCGTAGGCCGGTGATCACCTCG
>JAICKJ010000093.1 GCA_025928015.1 Thermomicrobiales bacterium | reverse complement strand
GGGCGCGACTACGACGCGATCGAAAAGACCGCGCCCTTCGGCTTCGACGTCGGCGAGCGCGGAGAGAAGGTGCCCGAGCTGCTCGGTCAGCTTCGGTGGCTGGCCGACCTGGGGATCGAGAGCGTGCTTGGCTGGGTGATCGGCGTGGATCGCGTCACGCCGCTGGAGATCATGGGCCGCGAGGTCATCCCGGTCGTCGCGGAGTGGCGATCGACGCCAGACCAGCGAGGCGCGAGAAATTCGAGAGATTGATGCGCCAAGGGTATTGACAAACCGGCACGGCGTCCGTACAGTAGACGTACGCTCGACGCCGACGGAGACATCCGACGAGATCGAGCGAGTGAACGCCGAAGAGGTAAGCGCGCAAGCGTCCAACTCGTCGGCGTTCGCGTTTTCCTGCCTCCACCTTTTGGATTGGGGCAGGCACTCCCCGAACGTCTCCACACCTCGTTCCTCGCCGTGGGTGACCGGCTACAATGCGGCTCATATTGGGTCCTGCAGCACGCATCGTGGCCGCCGGTGAGCGCGGCGGCCGGAAACGAGGAGCATCCGTGGAGATCACGTCCGAACAGACCAAGTACACGCTCGATGAGAGCCGGATTCCCAAAGCCTGGTACAACATCGCCGCCGATCTGCCGGTCCCACCCGCGCCGGTCCTCCACCCCGGCACCTTGCAGCCGATCGGGCCGGACGACCTCGCGCCGCTTTTCCCGATGTCGATCATCGCCCAGGAGGTGACGACCGACCGGGAAGTCGAGATCCCCGATCCGGTGCGCGACGTGTACCGCCTCTGGCGGCCGACGCCCCTCTACCGGGCGCGGCGCCTCGAAGCGGCGCTCGACCTCCCCGACGACATCCGCATCTTCTACAAGTACGAGGGCACCAGCCCGGCCGGCAGTCACAAGCCGAACACGGCCGTCGCGCAGGCCTTCTACAACAAGGAAGCGGGCGTCAAGCGGATCACCACCGAGACCGGCGCGGGCCAGTGGGGCTCCGCGCTGGCGATGGCTTGCGCCTTCTACGGCATCGAGCTCAAGGTCTACATGGTCAAGGTCTCCTACGAGCAAAAGCCTTACCGGCGGTCACTGATGGAAACCTGGGGCGCAACCTGCGTGCCGAGCCCGAGCCCGGACACCAACGCCGGCCGGCAAATCCTTGCTGAGCACCCGGACTCCACCGGCTCGCTCGGCATCGCCATCTCCGAAGCCGTCGAGGACGCCGCCACCCGTGACGACACGAAATACTCGCTCGGCTCGGTCCTCAACCACGTCCTGCTCCACCAGACGGTCATCGGCGAGGAGGCGCTGGAGCAGATCGCGATGGCCGACGCCTGGCCGGATGTTATCGTCGGCTGCGTCGGCGGCGGCTCCAACTTCGCCGGCCTCACCTTCCCCTTCGTGCGAGAAAAGCTGAAGGGCAAGGACGTGCGGATCGTCGCGACCGAGCCGGCCGCCTGTCCGACCCTCACCCGCGGCGTCTACGCGTACGACTTCGGCGACACGGCGAAGCTGACGCCGCTCGTCAAGATGCACACCCTCGGGCACGGGTTCGTGCCGGCCGGCATCCACGCCGGCGGCTTGCGCTACCACGGCGCCGCGCCGCTCGTCAGCCTGCTGCTGGATCAGGGGCTGATCGAGGCGAAGGCGGTCCGCCAGAACCCGACCTTCGCGGCGGCGATCATCTTCGCCCGCTCCGAGGGCATCCCACCGGCGCCGGAATCGGCTCACGCGATCCGGGTCGCGATCGATGAGGCGCTGGCGGCGCGGGAGCGCGGCGAGGCGAAGACGATCCTCTTCGGCCTCTCCGGCCACGGCCATTTCGACCTCTCGGCCTACGACGCCTACCTCGCCGGCAACCTGGTCGACTACGAACACCCGCAGGAGGCGATCGACGAGGCGCTCCACGCCTTACCAACCGTTTGATCGTGGAGCGAGGGCGTCGTGCGCTGACCGGCGACCGGCCGGGCAAGGATCTGACATGACCACCGCCGAGCCGTATCTGGAAACGGGTCACGAGCCGACGACGCCGGAGGGCGACACGCTGCTGCGGCGGTGGATCGTCAATCTGGAAAGATCGGTCATCTCCCAGGTCGAAGCCATGGGGGGCCGCTCGGTCGAGACGGACGCGTACACGGCGACCGATCTCGGCCGGCCGGCCATCCTCTACAACTGGCTCTGCCTTCGTCGGCCCTTCGACAACCTCGACCTTGGCGTCGTGCTCCGCGAGGCGGACGAGTTCTTCCGCTTCGCGGACGCGCCCGGCAACGGCACGGTCTTCATCTACAGCGTCTGGCCGACGCCCGATCTGCGTCCGTACGGCTGGTCGCTGTCCGGGCATCCGCCGCTGATGTTCCTGCCGGCCGGCGCGAAGGCGCCGCCGCTCCCGGTGAGGCTCACGATCGAACCCGTCGAGGATCACGACGCGTTCCTTGCGACCGGGCGCGTGCTCGGTGAGGGTTTCGGGTTGAGCGAGGCGGAGCGATCGACGCTGCAGGAGCGCTTCGACGAACGCTTGCTCGCCGACCGCCGTCTGCGATTCTGGCTTGGTCGGGAGGACGGCCAACCCGTCTGCGCCGCGGGCGCCTATGTCGATGCGGGCGTGGTCCAGGTGCTGGCCGTGGCGACCATCCCTGCCGCGCGGGGCAAGGGCTACGGCGCGATGGTCACATGGGCGGCTTCGCTCGCCGATCCGTCGCTGCCGGCAATGCTCTTCGCCAGCGACGCCGGCCGCCCGGTCTACGAGCGCATGGGCTACCTGCCGCTCATGCGTTCCACGCTCTGGTATCGCCCGCGCTGAGGGATCACGCGGGGAATACGTCCCGATAGACTGCGTCGATCTGGAAACCGTCAGCGCCGAGCGCCAGCAAACGCGCGATGTCCTCGCGCCCCGGCGTCAATCCGGCACGCCGAGGATACCGAAACCGGTTGATCGCCGGGATGACGAGCGCGCCGGCATGCTGCATCGGCCCGATCAACTCCTCCGGCAAGTGCTTCGGGATGCCGAACCAGAAGCGCCCGCGCAGATCGGGCCCATCTCCTTCGGCAAGCTGGCGCAACTCATCCGCGCCGGTCGGGAAGAGCAGTTCGGGCCCAACAGCCTCGCACAGCCTCGGCACCGGTGAGATCGTCATCGCCGCCCGCGTGAGGCCATGCGCTGCGAGCAGCGCCGCGATTCGCGCCGCCAGCGCCGGCGTCACGTCCACCTCGCCGATCTTGACGTCCAGCATCACGCCGAGGTCGAGCGACCGGCAGCGCGCCAGCCCCTCGTCGAGCGTCAGGACCCGCTCGTCCGTCCCGTCGTAGCGAACCGCTCCCAGCTCCGCGACCGTGAGGGCATCCACCGGCACATCGCCCGCGCTCGTGCCGACAAGCCGGCCACGCGCGCCGTGGAAGAGGACCGGCTCGCCGTCCCGGCCCACCCGCACATCCAGCTCGACCAGGTCGTACCCCTCGCTGGCCGCCAGCCGGATCGCCGCGCCGGAGTTCTCCGGACTCGCCGCCGTCACCACCCCGCCCCGGTGCGCGATCAGCAGCGGCCGCCGTGCCGCGAGGGCATCCAGGTCGTGCAGATCGATCAATCCTATCCCCGGTTGCTTCATGGCCCGGTATCATCGCATGGATAAAGCAACTGGGAACAGCGAAGGAGGCAGGATGCCAGGACAGCAGTACATCGCGGCGATCGATCAGGGGACGACCAGCACCCGCTGCATGATCTTCGACCACCAGGGCGCGGTCGTCGCGAGCGACCAGCAGGAGCACCGCCAGATCTACCCGAAGCCGGGCTGGGTCGAGCACGATCCGGCCGAGATCTGGCAGAAGACGCGGCAGGTCGTCGGTGGCGCGCTCGGCAAGGCGCGACTCGACCGGACGGACCTCCGCGCAATCGGCATCACCAACCAGCGCGAGACGACCGTCGTCTGGGACCGGACCACTGGTGAGCCGCTCCACAACGCGATCGTCTGGCAGGACACCCGCACCGACCGTATCGTCGCCCGGCTGGCCCACGAGGGCGGCCAGGACCGCTTCCGCGTCAAAACCGGGCTGCCGCTGGCGACCTACTTCGCCGGCCCCAAGCTCCGCTGGCTGCTCGAGAACGTGCCGGCGGTGCGCGCGGCGGCCGAGCGCGGAACCGCCGCCTTCGGCACGATCGACTCCTTCCTCATCTGGTGGCTGACCGGCGGTCCGGATGGCGGCGTCCACGTCACCGACGTGACCAACGCCTCCCGCACGATCCTGATGGACCTGCGCACGCTCGATTGGGACGACGAGCTCCTCGCCGCGCTGGAAATCCCTCGCGCGTTGTTGCCCGAGATCCGCTCTTCCAGCGAGGTCTACGGCGAGACTCGCGGCTGGCTCGCCGGCGTGCCGGTGGCCGGGGCGCTGGGCGACCAGTCGGCGGCGACGATGGGCCAGGTCTGTTTCGATCCCGGCGAGGCGAAGAACACCTACGGGACCGGCTGCTTCATGATCTACAACACCGGCGCGGAGATCGTCCCGTCGGAGCACGGCCTGCTCACCACCCTCTGCTGGAAGCTCGGCGACCAACCGCCCTGCTACGCGCTGGAGGGCTCGATCGCCATCGCCGGCGCCCTCGTCCAGTGGCTGCGCGACAATCTCGGGCTCATCTCCTCGGCGCCCGAGGTCGAGACACTGGCGAACACGGTCGCGGACAATGGCGGCGTCTACATCGTCCCGGCCTTCTCCGGCCTCTTCGCCCCCTACTGGCGCAGCGACGCCCGCGGCGTCATTGCCGGCCTCACTCGTTACGTCAACAAGGGCCACGTCGCCCGCGCCACGCTGGAGGCGACCGCCTACCAGACCGGTGAGATCGCCCGCGCGATGGAGCAGGACTCCGGCGTCGCCCTCTCCGAGCTGAAGGTCGACGGCGGCATGGTCGCCAACGAGACGCTGATGCAGTTCCAGGCCGACATCCTCGGCGTCCCGGTCATCCGCCCGCAGGTGCCCGAGACGACCGCGCTCGGCGCCGCCTACGCCGCCGGACTCGCGACCGGCTTCTGGTCCGGCCTCGACGATCTGCGCCGCAACTGGCACGAGGACGCCCGCTGGGAACCCAGCATGCCACCGGCCGAGCGCGACCGCCTCCTCCACGACTGGTCCCGCGCCGTCGAACGGACGTTTGATTGGGTCGAGGACGAGGCAGAGGCGACGGAACCGGTGGGTACCGGAGAATGATCCCACGACGCGGAAGACGCGGGGATGAATCCCCGCGCTCAACCGACGAAGCCTCTCCGAGGCTGGATGCGCTGCCGCTCTCAACCTCGAAGAGGTTTTGTACGTTGAGCGCCTGAATTCATTCTGGCGTTTGGCGGCAAGGACATTGGACGATGACGGAAACGACTGGGCAATCTTCCGCGCTCCCCCTCGCCGGCGTCCGCGTGCTGGAGCTGGGCAACTTCATCGCCGCGCCGACCGCCGGGCGCCTCTTCGCCGACTTCGGCGCTGAGGTCATCAAGATTGAGCGTCCCGGCACCGGCGACGAGCTGCGCCAGTGGCGCCTCACCCGCGGCACCACCTCGATGCTCTGGCGGACGCTCAACCGCAACAAGAAGAGCCTCACGCTCAATCTGCGCAGCGACGAGGGCCGCCAGATCGTCCTCGATCTCGTCCGCCACTGCGACGTCGTGATCGAGAACTTCCGGCCCGGCACGCTCGAGCGCTGGGGGCTCGGCCCGGACAAGCTCAAGGCGGTCCGGCCCGATCTCATCCTCCTCCGCATCTCCGGCTATGGTCAGACAGGCCCCTACAAGGACCGGCCCGGCTTCGGCGCCGTCGCCGAGGCGATGGGCGGCTTGCGGCTGCTGACCGGCGATCCCGACCGACCGCCCGCCCGCGTCGGCATCAGTCTCGCCGACACCGTCTCCGGCATGTACGCGGTCATCGGCGCCTTGCTCTACCTCTTCCAGCGCGAGCGCCGCCGCGCCGATGGGCTGCCGCCAGCGGCGGATGGGCTGGAGACCGTCGATGTCGCCCTCTACGAATCGGTCTTCAGCCTGATGGAGTCGCTGCTGCCCGATTTCGACGCGTACGGCGTCCAGCGGGTCCGCACCGGCGGCCGCCTGGAGGGCATCGCGCCGAGCAACACCTATCAATGCGCGGGGGACAAATGGGTCGTCATCTCCGGCAACGGCGACGCGATCTTCCAGCGGTTGATGCTCGTGATCGGGCGCCCGGATTTGGCATCCGACCCGGAGCTGGCGAAGAACCCGGGTCGCTGGCGCCGGCGTGACGAGATCGACGACGCGATCGGAGCGTGGACGGCGCAGCTGGAGATCGATGAGGTGCTGCGCGCCCTGGCCGCGCAGGATGTCCCCGCCGGACCGATCTACGACGCCGGCGACATCCGCGACGACCCGCATTTCCAGGCCCGGGGAATGGTGCAAAAGCTGGCGACGACCGACGGCGAGCAGGAGCTGGGCGAGATCGCCTTCCCCGGCATCGTCCCCCGCCTCGGCGCCGAGCCAAGCGAGATCCGCTCGCTCGGCCCGGACCTCGGCGAGCAGACTGACGAGATTCTCGGCGACCTCCTTGGCTGCGACCAGGAGACGTTGGCGAAATTGCACAACAACGGCGTGATCTGAAGACGCTCGCCTGACGCACACCGGCGCAAGCGCTGCCTGGCGCTACTCCTCCCGCTCCCGCGGGCGCCTCGACGCCCAGCGGGGTCGGGACACCGTGTCCCAAGAATCGGGACAGGTGCCTCATTCCAGCGGAATACCCCTCGCCTAGGCTGTGGTCAGGCCGCTGGAATCGGGCGGCCAGACGAGACGCAGCCGACCGACATCCGCAGCCGATTCGGGGCACCGGCCACGCGGGGCGGCTGGAAGGAAAGGATCCGCACGATGGAATCATCAATCTCGAACGCTCTTGACGATACCTCGATCTGGGAACGACTCACCTATGCCAGCGGCGCGCTCTTCGTCGTGCTGCTCATCGTGGCCGCCGTGCTCTTCCCGATGGCGCCGTCGGCCACCGACACGTCCGCGACCCACTACGCCGCCTGGCTCGTGGATCACCATGACGCGGTCCTGGGCCAAGCTTACCTGCGCGGGCTCGCGGCGGTCGTGCAGCTCGTCTTCATCGGCGGTCTCGCCAGTCTCCTCTGGCGCCGCTCGGGGACGCGCCCGCTGCCCCTGCTGCTCTTCGGCGCCGGGCTACTCCACACCGGCATCCTCTTCGTCTCCAACGGCGCCCTGGCGACGGCGGCGATCGCGGCGCGCGCCGGCGTGGATGCCTCCTCCCTGCGCACGGTGGGCGTCTTCTCCGACACGGTCCTCACGCTCGAGGCTTTCGCCGAAGCCGTGCTCTTCGCGACGGCCGCCGCGCTCCTGCTGCGGACCCGCGCCGTTCCGCGATGGCTCGGTTGGTTCAGCTTCCTCGGTGTCCCGCTGGCATTCGTCGATGCGGCCGGGTTCCTCGGCAGCCCGGTCGAATTCATCGGCATGCTCGCGCTGTTTTTCTCCCTGGTCTGGTTCCTGGCGCTCAGCGTCGCGCTCCTTCTCGACTCGCGCGCGAAGTCGACGGTCCCGGCGTCCCATCCGCTTCCCGCCTGACGTTCTGCCAATGACCCGGCGCTGGCGCGTGCACATGCGCCAGCGCCCGGTCGGCGGCGTACACTGTGCATCGGCAGGGAACGTTCTCCATTCGGTCGGTGGTGATCCGATGACCACGCAGGCGATTCCGCAAGACATCTTGCCGCCAAGCGGCGCGCGTGCGGACCGGTGGGATCCGCTGCTTGTCTGGGCACGCGCCGGTTGGTGGCTGATGGCGAGCTTCGTCGTCGCCTGTTTCGCGCTCGGCGCCCCCATCCTGTCCGCCCGCCTCCAGCAGCCCTGCCGGGGCACGTCATGCCCCAGTCCCCAGATCACGGTGGCGCAGGCCGCTGCGCTGCACCGGCTCGGCTTCACCCCGCACGCCTACGCGCTCTACGTGGTGACGCTGGAAGCGTTCTTCGTCCTCGGATTCATCGCGGTCGGAGCGGTGCTGGCGGCCTATCAGGGGACCGGCTGGCTCGCGCTTCTTGGGGCATGGATGCTCGTGCTCATGGGCGGCACGGCCTTCCCGGACACGATCTCGGCCCTCCGTGACAGTGATACCGCCTGGTGGTGGATCATCACGTGTCTGCAATTCCTCGGCTCGGCCTCGATCGTGCCGTTCTTCTACCTCTTCCCCGACGGTCGCTTCGTCCGTCGCTGGACGGCCGCTGCCGCGGTTGGCTGGGTCGTCCTCTGTGCGCTCGGATTCTTCACCCCGCTCGATTTCCCGCTCAATCAGGACCCGAACAACCCGCGCCACCTCTTCCCCGTCCTGGCCGGCGGCTTCGTCATCAGCGCCCTGGCGGCACAAGTCATCCGGTACCGACACATCTCGACCCGCGCTCAACAACAGCAGGTGAAATGGGTGGCGTTCGGTCTCCTCGTCGCGTTTGCCGGGCTCTTCGCGGGCGTGTTCCTCGTGGCGCCAAACGCCAACGACGCCCACCCTTCGGCGATCGCGCTCCGCCTGCTGGGCCTGACCGACGGCTACGTCGTCCTCCTCCTGATCCCCCTGAGCATCGGCATCGCCATCTGGCGCTTCCAGCTCTGGGACATCGATCTCCTGCTCCATCGCACGCTCGTCTACGGAGCCCTCACCGGCGCGGTGGTGGCGATCTACGTCGCGGTCGTGACCGCGATGAGCCAGCTTTTCCGGATCGAGAAAGGATCGTTGCTCCCATCGTTGCTCGCGACCGCGCTGGTCGCGGTGCTCTTTCAACCGCTCAGGACACGGGTCCAGCACGCCGCCAGTCACCTGCTCTACGGCCAGCGCGACGACCCCTACGCGGTCCTCTCCCGCCTCGGTGAGCGCCTCTCCGCGACGCTCGCGCCCGATGCCGTGTTGCCGGCGGTCACGCAAACCATCTGCGAAATGCTCAAGCTCCCCTACGCGACGATCGACCTGCGGAATGGCCAGGGATTCAGCACGGCAGCGTCCAACGGCACCCCGGAACCCGTCTCACTCTGCCTTCCGCTCGTCTACCAGCACGAAACCGTCGGCCGGCTGTGTCTCGCGCCCCGCGCACGCGGCGAGCCCTTCGACGCGGTGGATCGCCGCCTGCTGCAGGATCTCGCCCGCCAGGCGGGTGTCGCGGCCCACGCGGTGGGGCTGGCCAGCGAGCTGCAGCACGCACGGGAGCGGCTCGTCACCGGCCGCGAGGAAGAACGGCGGCGGCTCCGGCGTGATCTCCACGATGGGCTCGGCCCCCTGCTCGGCGGCTTCTTGCTCAAGATCGGCGTCGCTGAGGACCTCGTCGGCCAGGATCCGGCCGCCGCGCGGGCCCTGCTCTCCGATCTCAAGACGCAAACCCGCAGCGCCATCGATGACATTCGCCGTCTGGTGTACGCGTTGCGTCCGGCCGCGCTCGATGAGCTTGGGCTCATCGGCGCCCTCCGGGAGGGAGCGGCGGCGTGCGAGCGGAGCGACCTGCGCCTGCGCGTGACCATCGACACGCCGGAGCCGTTGCCGCCGCTGCCGGCAGCCGTCGAAGTTGCCGCGTTCCGCATCGCGCAGGAAGCCCTGACGAACGTCGTCCGGCATGCCGACGCGCGCTGCTGTACCGTCAGCTTCTCGTTCGATGTGCCGGACATGCTCTGTCTCGATATCGTCGACGACGGCCGCGGTCTGGCGGTTGGCCAGCCTCGCGGCCTGGGTCTCGCCAACATGCGGGAGCGCGCGGAGGAGCTCGGGGGCTCATTCGGCGTCGACCGCCGCGAGGATGGCGGGACGCGCGTCCACGCCTGTTTGCCGTTATGAACGATCGCTCCGCCGCATCAACCAACGCGGCGAACCCCGACCCGGCTCAGCAGGGAGCGTCGCAGGTGACGCCGATTCGCGTGCTCATCGCCGATGACCATCCCGTCTTTCGAGACGGCCTCCGGGTCCTCATCGACGCGACCGCCGATATGGCGATGGCCGGTGAAGCGGCGGACGGTGACGCGGCCGTCGCGAGCGTGGCGGAGCACCATCCCGATGTCATCCTCATGGACCTGAAAATGCCCGGGCTGAACGGGATCGACGCCACACGGCGTCTCCGGGAGACGCACCCCGAGGTCGGCGTCGTCGTGCTGACGATGTTTGATGACGATGACTCGGTGTTCGCGGCCATGCGGGCCGGCGCCCGGGGCTACCTGCTCAAAGGAGCGGACAAGGACGAGGTCCGCCTGGCGGTTCGCGCGGCCGCTCGCGGCGAAGCGGTATTCGGGGCCGGGATCGCCCGCCGCTTGATCGGGTACTTCGCCTCGCCGCACCCCCATCGGCCGCCCGATCTCTTCGCCGAGCTGACGGCGCGTGAGCGCGAGATCCTGGCGCTGATCGCGACCGGACGCAACAACCAGGCGATCGCCGACGAGCTCTTCCTCAGTCAAAAAACCGTCCGGAACTACGTGTCATCCATCCTCAGCAAGCTGCAGGTGGCGGACCGGGCCGGAGCGATCGTCCGAGCCCGCCAGGCCGGGTTTGGCGTCGAGCCCTGAGCGGGGACAAGACGGCCTCCATCCATCAGCCGCACGGCACGTCGGGGGCGCACTGGCCCTCTATACTGACCGGGATGGAATGCTCCGCCGGAGACGCCGTTGGTCAGGGCCACGATGGAAGCGATCGCACAGCGACCCCAACTCCCCGCGCCGGCGACCTCGCTCGTCGGTCGGGCGGATGACCTCGCGCGGCTGGCGGCGCTGCTGCGCCGGCCCGACGTCCGGCTGGTGACCCTGACGGGCCCCGGTGGCGTCGGCAAGACGCGCCTCGCCCTCCAGCTCGCCCGGGAGATCGACCCGATACAGGCCGGTCCGGTGATCTTCGTCGGTCTCGCCAGCATCCCCGCCGGTCATCCCGTCCTCCCCGTCATCGCGCGCGCGCTCAGTCTCCAGCATGTTGGCGACGAACCGCTCGAACGGCTGATCGCGGACACCATCGGTGGCCAGCGACTCCTGCTCATCCTCGATAACGCCGAGCAAGTGATCGAGGGAATGGACCCGCTCGCCGATCTGCTCGCCGCCTGCCCCGGACTCAAGGTGCTGATCACGAGCCGCGTCCCGGTCCGGCTCTCCGCCGAGCACATCGTGCCGGTCGAGCCGCTGACCACTGGCGGCGACGACCGCGCTGCGCAGCCATCACCGGCGGCGACGCTCTTCATCGAGCGCGCCCTGGCCGTCCGTCCGGATCTGGACCTCTCCGAAGCCAGTCGGGCGGCGATCGAGGATATTTGCCGCGAGCTCGACGGTCTCCCACTGGCGATCGAGCTGGCCGCCGCCCGGGCGCGTTTCCTCTCGCCGCTCACGCTGCGCGACCGGCTCACCGACCGCCTCCGTCTCCTCGTCGGCGGTCCGCGCGACGCCCCGGCGCGCCACCAGACCCTCCGCGCGACGCTGGCGTGGTCCTACGATCTCCTCACCGACGCGGAGCGGCGGGTTTTCCGGCGCCTGGCCATCTTCGAAAATGGCGGCCCGTACGACGCGGCGATCGCCGTCGGCGCGACCGGCGGCTTCGAGCCGGACGAGAGCGAGGTGGCACTCGCGGCGCTCGTTGACCAGAGTCTCGCCCAGATCGTCGACACGCCGGCGGCCGGCCCCCGTGTCCGGCTCCTGCACACGATCCGCGAATTCGCGCTGGAGCTGCTCGCGGCCAGCGGCGAGGAGTCCGACATCAAGCTCGCGCACGCTCGCTGGTTCGCCAATCTTGTGATCGACACGCCGCGATCGACTTGGAACACCGGTTCCGAATCACGCCGCGCCTGGGTCTTCCGCCACGAGCCGGACTTGGAGAACTTCAGCGAGGCCCTGCGGGTCCTCTCGACCAACGATGAGGAGCTCACCGCGACGCGTGCGCTCGACGGTCTGCTCACGTTCTGGGAAGAGCTTGGGTACGAAGAGCTGGCACGCACCTGGGCACGGCGTCTTTCGCCCTGGATCGAGCAGGCGCCCGAAGGCGAGCAGGCATTCCTCTGCTTCATGACCGCCGGCGCACTCTTCACGAGGGACTCGATCGATGAGGCGATGACCTGGGCCACCAGAGCGTTGAGGTTGGCGGAACGACACGAGAGTGCGCGATTCATCGCCAATTGTCAGAACTTGCTCGGCGAGCTGCATTGGGAAGCAGGTCACCGAGCGGAGGGCGAGCGTCTACAGCGTGCCGCAATCGACGGCGTACGTGCCGAAGGCGATATGCTCGGCGGCGCACTCTTCGCCGTCCCGCTTGCCAATCACTTGATCGAAGCTGGATCGCTGGATCAGGCGAGCGCGATCCTCCACGCGGCGAGACCGGCAATCGAGCGCGATCGGTCGGATGCTCTGCCGTTCGTCGCCGGCTCGCTCGCCTATCTGGCCCTGCTCCACGGTGACCTCGATACCGCGGGCGCCGAACTGGAACGCGCGCTCGCCTACCATCGCGAGCCACCCCACCGCCTGCCACTGAGGCTCGCGACCGTATTGGTGCATACCAGCGAGCTGGGGGCGAAACGCGGCGACCCCGCCACGGGCGCGCGCCTGCTCGGCGCAGCGAGGGCGATCCGCCTGCACCGGAATCTCTCGCTCACCGGCATCGCGTTGCAAGATGAGCGGCGTGCCGAAGCCGCACTCCGCGCGCGTCTCGGAGATGCGAACTTGAGCGCGGCGCTTGCCGCCGGCGAGCGGCTGACGATCCCCGCAGCGATCGACCTGGCGATCACCGTCGCCCGGATGCGACCGCAAACCGATGCGTCCACTGCCGAGCCGCCAGATGCGCTGACCCCACGCGAGCGCGAGGTGCTCGCGCTCCTCGTCGCCGGCAAGTCGAATCCCGCCATTGCCAACGCGCTCTCCATCAGCGAGCGCACCGTCACCACCCACCTCAGTCGCCTCTACGCCAAGCTGGACGTCTCCACCCGCACCGAGGCGATGGCCGAGGCCATCCGGCGCGGACTAGGTCCATCGACCCCGCATACGTAAATACTCGTACTCCACCTCGGCGGCAGAAATACGCAAGCTCTCCGATGTGCGGGCGCGCGCGCTCCGCCATGATGGGGACACGCGATTGACCATCGCGCCAGCAAGGGAGAGCGAACCATGAGCAAGCACACATACTATGCGAGCCGGAACGCCTGGGATTTCGTGACCTACGGCACCGCCGGGCTCGAGCTGGCCCGCGCCGAGGAGCGCCGCGAGCAGGAATGGGAGCAGGGAGAGGTTCTGCCTTCCCTCTCGTTCCTGACACCGGCCCGGCGGTGGCTCGGTACGCAGCTGGTCACGCTCGGGCAGCGGATCGCCGGCGCTCCGGCGCCGGCGCCGTCCGCCATCAGGTAGACCCTCGCCGGTCGCGCTCTCAGGGCGCGGCCGCGATGCAGGCAGGCGAAACCGTTCGCGCCACGCGGTCGTTGAACGGATAATGACGAAAACAATCGCTCCGGGGAGTGTGAGGAGAGAGCGATGCGACGCCTGCTATCCGGGACCTTCTGCCTGCTGCTCGCCGCGACGGGCCTGCTCGCCGCCTGGCCATCGGCGGCGGCCGCCGCCACGACGGTCACCGTCACGGTCGACACGGTCAATTTTCAGGCGACCGACGACAAGATCACCGACGTCTGCTATATCATCGAGAACTGGAGCAATGAGGGCTGCGACGAGAACGGCGACGGCAGCGTCACCTTCCAGGGCGTCGCGCCCGGCACCTACACGATCCATCAGACCAAACGGGCGTCCGGCTTCCTGCCGATGGGCGACTTCGCG
>JAICKJ010000041.1 GCA_025928015.1 Thermomicrobiales bacterium | reverse complement strand
GGGCTGTCGAGTCCGGGACCCCCGCGCCGTTCGGCAACTCGGTCGTGTCGCCGGGAAGGTCGATCACGGCCCAGTGCCAGAAGCCGCTGGGCGTCGGCGCGTCGGCATCGTACATCGTGACGACGAAGCTCTTTGCCCCATCCGGCGCCACGCTCCAGGCGAGCTGGGGCGACCTGTCCTGGCCACCCGCCTTGAAGATGCCGCTCCGTTGAGCCCACGGTATCAAACGCGACGCCACCGACGATGAGGGCCGAGGTAGCGATGAGGGTCCGACGACTTGTTGTGAGCGCCAGCAGGTTTCGTGCCGTGGACCGAGCGGACATCGATCGCGACTGACTGCCGCGTCCACACTGAGCGGACGTTGACGGTCATCGTGAACCCATGGAAGATTCAGCGCACGAACGCCAAGCGATTATCTGGCGATGCGTGACGGACGCCAGGGTCCATCTTCGGGTTGGAGGCAAAGTTTCATGGTTCTGAGCAGCTTCGTTGGCGCCCGGGTCCGGCGCAAGGAAGACCCGCGCCTGATCACCGGCGCATCGACCTACGTCGATGACGTCACGCTCCCCGGCATGCTCCATCTCGCGATCGCGCGCAGCTCCTACGCTCACGCGACGATCAGCGGCATCGACGTCGAAGCCGCCAGGGCGATGCCCGGCGTCGTCGCCGTCTACACGAGCCAGGATCTGGCCAAAACCGTCCACTCCATGACGGCCGAATCGGCGAGCGAGGCCGGCGACGACGCGGAGGACGACGAGGCGATCCATGTCCCGCCGGTCTACCACCTCGCGCAGGAAAAGGTGCGCTGGATCGGGGAGCCGGTCGTCGCCGTCGTCGCGACCAGCCGCGCGATCGCGGAGGACGCCGCCGACGCGGTGATCATCGACTATGACCCGCTCGACGTGGTGACCGATCCCTTCGAAGCGATCAAGGATGGCGCGCCGCAGCTTTACGACAAGGTCAAGAACAACATCGGCGTCCGGATCGGCGGCCGGCGTGGCGACAATGTGGACGCGGCGTTCGCCAAGGCGCCGGTCAAGATCAAGGCCCGCATCCGCAGCCAGCGGGTCAATCCGGTACCGATGGAGCCGCGCGGCGTGGTCGCCGCGCCGGACAAGGCGACCGGCGGACTGACGGTCTGGACCTCGACCCAGGCGCCGCACTGGAACCGGAACTCGATCGCCGAGGCATTGGGATTGAGCCAGAATCAAATCCGCTGCATCGCGCCGGAGGTCGGCGGCGCGTTTGGCCAGAAGATCGGCACCTACTTCGAGGATTTCATCGTCTCCGCCGTCGCCCGCGACCTCGGCAAGCCGGTCAAGTGGATCGAGACGCGCTCGGAGAACATGCTGGCCAGCAACCACGGCCGCAACCAGTGGTGCGACGTCGAAGCGGCGGCGGAGAAGAACGGCAAGATCACCGCGCTGCGCGCCCATGTGCTGCTCGATTCCGGCGCCTATCCGAAAAGCCTCGGCCTCTCCTGGGCGACGTGGATCATGTCCACCGGGTGCTACGACATCCCGGCGCTCGATTACGTCGTCGAAGGCGTCTACACCAACACCGGCGCCAACGGTGCCTATCGCGGCGCGGGCCGGCCGGAGGCCGCCTACTACATCGAGCGGGTGATCGACCTCGTCGCGGACGAGGCCGGGCTCGATCCGGTCGAAGTTCGCCGCGCAAATTTCATTCAGCCAGACCAGTTTCCCTTCGACACGCTCTCCGGCGAGCGGTATGACACCGGCGAGTACGAGAAGGCGCTGAACAAGGCGCTGGCGATCGTCGGCTACGGCGATCTGCGCAAGAAGCAGGCGGAGCTGCGGCACCAGGGCCGCTATCTCGGCATCGGCCTCGCCTCCTACGTCGAGATTTGCGGCTTCGGCCCCTACGAGAGCTCGACGGTCCGCGTCGAGCCGGGCGGCGACGTCACGATCTTCACCGGCATCTCGCCGCACGGCCAGGGACAGGAGACGACCTTCGCCCAGCTTGCCGCCGAGCACCTCGGCGCGAACTTCGACCAGGTGATCACCCACCATGGCGACACTGGCAACACCCCGCAGGGCAACGGCACGATGGGCAGCCGCGGTCTCGCCGTCGGCGGCGGCGCGCTGATGATCTCGCTCAAGAAAATCCAGGAGAAGGCGCGCCGGATCGCCGCTCACAAGCTGGAGGCGGCGGTCGAGGATGTCGAGCTGAGCGACGGCAAGTTCCGCGTCAAGGGCGTGCCCGACCAGGGCCTGTCCCTCGCCGAGGTCGCCGAGCTGGCCTACGGCGGCTCGCTGCCCGACGAGTTCGATGCCGGCCTGCAGACGACCGACTTCTTCCGCCCGGCGGACGAGACCTTCCCCTTCGGCACGCACGTCGCGGTCGTCGAGGTCTTCCCGGAAACCGGCCAGGTCCAAATCCTCCGCTACGTCGCGGTCGACGACTGCGGCAAGATCATCAGCCCAATGCTGGTCACCGGCCAGGTCCACGGCGGATTGGCCCAGGGCATCAGCCAGGCATTGCTGGAGGAGATGGAGTACGACCCAAGCGGTGAGTTGCTGACTGGCACGCTCAACGACTACACCGTGCCGAAGGCTCTTCAGTTGCCGGAGTTCGAGAGCTACCACACCGAGACGTTGACGACCCTCAACCCGCTCGGCGCCAAGGGCATCGGCGAGGCGGCGACGATCGGCGCGACGCCGACGACGGCCAACGCCGTCATCGATGCGCTGGCGCCGTGGGGCATCCACCACCTCGACATCCCGCTGACACCGGAGAAGATCTGGCGCGCGATCAACGAGGCGGGAGCGGCAAGAGACAACCAGTAGGCCAGATACCAACATCACCTGAGACGTCGGGCGACGCACCACGGGGTGCGTCGCCCGTTTCGCGCCCTTGACCGATCTCCTAAGCTGTAGCCAACGTGGTCCCGGGCCAGACTCAGACGGGCGCGCATGTTCGCCGCGCAACAACTCCGGGCTCCGGCATTTCCACAGAGAGGGCGGCCACCATGGCGAAGATCGGACGCAATGCCCCCTGTCCGTGCGGGAGTGGCAAGAAATACAAGCACTGCCACCTCGGAAAGGAACTGCCAGCAGAGGTGGTCGCTTCGCAGTCGCTTGCGACCACCGCGCCAGCCGGCGGCTCGCTCGTCGACGCCAATGTTCCGCTCGCTGCTGATGACTGGGACGAGGACTGGGATCCAGCACTCGACGATTTGACCGACGAGGAGCTCGACGAGCTTCTGGATGAGGAGATTCCCCTATCACCGGCCGAGCAACTGGTCGATGAGGCGTGGGACGCCAACCGCCGCTGGCGACGGCTGGAGCTGGCTCGGCAAGCACTCGATCTCGATCCGAATTGCGTGGACGCCTACATGCTGCTGGCCCATGACGCCCGCACGCACGGGATGGATCCGCTGGAATCGTATGCGCAGGCGGTCGCGGCCGGCGAACGCGCACTCGGAGCCGATGAGCTTGGGGCAGCGCGCAAGCATGGCGACCTCTGGGCCAATCCCGACTCCGAGGCGTACCGCAAGGCGCGCTACTACACGGCGATCACGCTCGCGGATCGTGGGCAGCGCGATGCCGCGATCGACGAATTGCGCCAGTTGATGCAGCTCGATGCGCGGGACACGATGCGCGCGCATGTGCTGCTGCTCCCCCTCCTCATGCACGAGGACCGCGACACCGAGGCGGACGAGCTCGCCGCCAGATACGCGTCTGATCCAAACACCAATTGGGAGGTGGCTAACGGCCTTCGGATGTTCCAACGCCAAGGGGACACGTTGTTCGCGCGGCGCTCGCTCGCGAGAGCTTTCAAGGTCATCCCTGAGCTGATTCCATACTTCGAGGGAGAAAAGCGCGCCCCGGAAGATCTTCCGGTCGATGACGATATCGACACGATCTACGACCCGGCATTCGCCGCGTCGATGACCGCCTGGCTGCAACAACCGCTCTACCGGCAGACACCGGGCGCCACTGAATGGGCCCGCGCCGTTGCCGCGGCCGGCGAGGATGCGATGTTGCCAACGGATCCAGCGTTGATCGGCAACGGACCGACATTTTTCCTGAACACATTCGACGAACAGGTCTACACGACCTGTCCAACGTGTCACGGCCCGACCGCAAAGGACGTGGAGCATCTGGCCGTGCTCTACGAGCCCGACAACATGCTCGTGGTGAAAGCCGATTGCCTGGCCTGTCACCGGTGCGACCTCCTGATCGCCGATCGCCGGGATGTCGAAGATCGCATGAGGCGCATGTCCAAGCGGATCACGCCCAGCCCGGTCGGCCGGGATTACATCATGGTCGGCACGGTTCCGTGGCAGAAGCTCCGCACGACCCACGCGCATCCGGCCGACGCAGCCTGGATCCGTGAAACGATGGTGCCATTCCGCGGGCACATGCTCTATGACCGTGAGTTCCAGGAACGGACGGAGCATGCCGCACAGGAATATATCGACGCGATCGCACCGGCGTTCGAAAGCCTGAGCGGCGACACCGACCAATGGATGGTCCAATGAGCAAACGCGAGCGAGACGATGACGTGCCCGACGAAGGGGGCGGCGCGACCGAGGAGTTTCATTCCGTACGAGGGCGGTTGGAGCAACAGCTCGGGAAGCTCACCGACCACCTCCAGCGCCTGGGCAATGAGAATTCGGCCGAGCTACAACGGTTGATGGACGATCCGTCCGCGTTGGGCGAAGTCGATCTCAATACCATTCCGGCCTTGAATTCGGAGGACCAGACGCCACTCGAACGCGCCCAGCAGGTGGTCTACGACGCGTTCGACGCGGAATCGAGCCGGAACCGGATTCGCCTTGCGCGGAAGGCGCTCAATATCTCGCCGGATTGCGCCGACGCCTACGTCATTCTGGGGGACGAGCTGGCGCAGACGCCCCAGGAGGCGCTGGACTACTACGAGCAGGGGATCGGGGCCGGGAAGCGGGCGCTGGGCGACGACTATTTCGTCGAGTTTGGCGGCGAGTTCTGGCATATGATCGAATCACGGCCCTACATGCGGGCGCTGGCGGGCAAATCCCGGGCGTTGCAGGCTATGGGGCGACTGGACGACGCCATCGCCGTCCTCCAGGAGATGCTCCGGCTCAACCCCGGCGATAACCAGGGCATGCGCTACGTGCTGATCGCGCTCCTGCTGGAGACGGGCGATCTCGACGGCGCGGAGGCGCTGTTGCACGCCTATCCTGACGAAGGATCGGCGACCTGGCTTTATAGTCGGGCGCTGCTCAAGTACTGGCGCGACGGAAATTCGCCCTTCTCGATGCGCGCGCTCGCCAATGCGACCGTCGCCAATCCCTACGTCACCCCCTACCTGACGGGCGAGCGGCCGCTGCCGCCCGCTGCCCCGCCCTTCTACAGCCCTGGCCAGGAATCGGAGGCGAACTGGCTGGCGCAAGAGCAGAGAGCGGCCTGGGAGCAGACGCCTGGCGCGATCGACTGGTTGCAAGACGCGTCGGCGCGGATCAACGATCCGCAGGAGATCGGCATCGACGGGGTGCTCCGCTACGCCGTACCCGGCGGCACCGGCCCGAACTTCTTCCTCAATACCTCCACCTACGCCCGCTATACGCGCTGCCCCGAATGCGGCGAGGCGATGAAGCAGCGGGTCCGGTATCTCACGGTCTTCATCGAGCCGAACGTCATTGTGCTGACTCGCCAGCAGTGCCGCTCCTGCCCGAACGACGATCTGTTGATCGCGCAGGCCGACCTCATCCAGCCATACCTGGAGCACGCGTTGCACCAGGTGAATCCGGACCTGATCGGCAACGATTACGTCGTGGTCGGCGACATTCCCGCAAACGTGTTCCGCAAGCGCGGCGACGGGCCACTCGACCCCGAGTGGGTCAAGGCGCAGACGATCCCGTTCCGGGAGCAGCGCCGGTATCCCGAGCCGTTCTGGGGCTGGTACGCCACCCCGGACATCTCCGATATCTGGGGGCACGAGGACGATGGGGTCGACGCGGATGACTACGATTTCTCCGACTTCGCCGACGACTCGTCGCCTCCGCTCGGTTTGCCCGGCGGTGATCAGCAGAAGGGGAAGTCCTGACCTTCTCTACCCGGTGAAGGACCAGATCGTCGCGCAGCGCGGCGGCAGGGCAAGCTGACGCCCACTGGTCGCGTGGAGGATCAGCGGCAGCTCACCGCTGCCGCCGTAGCGCGAATCCGACGTCGTCACCATCAGCCGCCAGCCGAGACCGGGAAGCTGCGCCAGCTCGTCGTGCGCGGCGACGTCCAGCGTCAGGCGCTGGCCGAAATTCGCCAGCAGCACGCGGTGCTCGGCGCCCCACCAGCGATGGACCATGACGATGCGGGCGGTCAACCCCGTCGCATGAGCGTGAGTGCGGTCATTGACGCGCAGCACCGGATCGCCCGTCCGCAGGGCGAGCAAATCCTCGTAGAGCAGATAGACCGGCGCGTGCGTGACGCGCTCATCGAGCCGGAGCTTGGATGCGAAGAAGGTCGATGGTTTCTGGGGATCGGGGATGGACCGCGCCAGCTCCGCGTCGTGGAAGTCGGGGAAGGCATGGAACTCGTCACGCCGTCCCCGCGTCACCAGTTTGCCCAAGGCCGGATTGTGATCCGTGAAGAAATAGAACGGGGTCGAGGCGGCGAACTCCTGCCCCATGAAGAGGAGCGGCGTCTCCGGCGCGAAGAGCAGCAGCGCCGAGGCCGTGGTGTACCGATCGGCATTGATCGTGTGACTCAACCGGCCGCCCATCGGCCGGTTGCCGATCTGATCGTGATTCTGAATGCAGAAGACGAACGAGCGCGCCGGCTCGTCCGTCACCTTTGTGCCGCGTGGCTTCCCCGTCGACGGTGACGTCTGTCCCTGATAAAAAAACCCGTCATTGATGGTCGTCGCGATATCGCTCGTCGTGCCCGCATAGTCGGCATAATAGGCGCGGTGGACGTTGGTGAGCAGCACCCGGATCTCGTGGTGGAAGTCGTCGGCCCAAACGCCGTCCAGTCCCTCCCCACCCGCCGCGCGAGGGCGAATGCGCGAGACATCGTTCCGGGCATCCTCGGCGATGACGACGATGTGTCGCTCGCCCGCGACCTGTCGCGCCGCCGCCGTCAGCTCCGCGCAGATATGCATCGGGCTGTCGTCGAGCAGGTGATCCGTCGCGTCGAGTCGCAACCCGTCGATGTGGAACTCGTCGATCCAGTAGCAGGCATTGTCCACCGCGAAGGCCCGTACCCACGCGGAATCGGGACCATCCCAGTTGAGCCCGTCACCCCACGGCGTCTTGTGTCGGTCGGTGAAGTACTGCTTCGCGAACGCGGCGAGGTAATTGCCGTCCGGGCCGAGGTGGTTGTAGACGACGTCGAGCATGACGCCGAGCCCGAGCGCATGAGCGGCATCCACCAGCGCCCGCAGGTCGTCCGGCTCGCCGTAGTTGTGGCTGGGCGCGAAGAGGTCGACGCCGTCGTAGCCCCAGTTCCAGCGGCCGGGGCATTCCGCGACCGGCATCAGCTCGATCATCGTCACGCCGAGCCGTTTGAGCTCCGGAAGCTGGTCGATGAGCGCGGCGAAGGTGCCCTCGGGTGTCATCGCGCCGACGTGGAGCTCGTAGATGACCTGGTTGTCGGCGGAGACGCCCGGCCAGTCGTCGTCGGTCCAGACGAATGCCTCCGGATCGATGACCTGCGAAGGCCCATGAACGCCCTCTGGCTGATAGCGCGAGTAGGGATCGGGATACGCCGCGTCGCCATCGAGGCGATAGCGGTAGCGCGTCCCAGGTCCAGCGCCCGCGATGATATTCGTGAACCGGCCATCGCTGTGGACGCGGAGCGAAACGTAGGTCGACTGGCCGTCCCGGTCAATCAGCTCGACCTCGACGCACCGCGCGTTCGGCGCCCAGACGGCGAAATCGACGCCAGCGTTCGTCACATTCGCGCCCGAGCGCGGCCGCCAGCGTTCCCCGGTCGTCATACGTTCCCGTCCTTCTCAACCCGGCGCAGCACCGCCACCGGCAATTGCGCCAGCACATCCATCGCGGCGAGTCCCACACCGCCGGCGCCGGTCGCCACCCGGTCCCCGGTCAGCAGATTCTCATATTCGCCGCCCTCCGGGATCTGGATCGCCGTCTCGTCCCAGACCGGTCCGACGGCACCACGCGCCTGATCCCGCGCCAGCGCGTGGGCCAACCGCGACACGACCGCCAGCACCTCGCGCCCCTCGAACCGGCGCGAGAAGGCAAGCAGGCGGCCCGCCTCAGGTCCTGCGACCGTCCGCGCGGTGTAATCGCCGGCGGCGAAGAGGGACGGATCGGCGTGGCGGGCCGCGAGCAACCGCTGGGTGAGGAAGAGCTTGATGCGACCATCGGTCCGCTCGTCCCAAAATGCTGCTGCGTCCGCCTCAGCATCGAACGACGCGAGCAAGGTCTCCCGATGGGCGAAGTCAACTGACCGCCGGTTATCCGGATCGACCAGGCTGTCATCCCAAATGGCGGTGCCCTGATAGGTGTCCGGGACACCCGGCGCGGTGAGCTTGAGCGCCTGCTGGGCGAGCGCGTTGGTCAGTCCACTCGTCAGGATCGAGGCGACAAATGCGCTGCAGTCATCCGGGAACCGGGTCGAGCGGCGCGGCGTGAGCAGGCCGGCGACGAAGCGATGGAGCGCCTGTTCATAGGGTTCGTTCGGATTGAGCCAGTTGCTGTTCTGGCCGCCCTCACGCACCGCCTTGACGATGTATTCCTGAATCCGGTGGACATACGCAGTCCGGCCGGCGCTGTCGTTCGGCGTCAGGGGCCAGGTGCCGACGAGCGTCTGGTAGATCAGGTATTCGTCGTTCCGCGTGGGCGCCAGCGCGCCCTCGATCATCGTCTTGAACCGGCGGTTCATGCGGGTCCAGCGGTTGATCGCCGCGCGCCATTCGGTCGGAATTTCGCTCAGCACGTTGATCCGGGCGCGGACGTCCTCGCTCCGCTTCGTGTCGTGGGTCGATGAGGCGAGCAACTGGTGCGGCCAGCGCCGGCGCTGTCCACGACTGAAGCGATGGAACTCCTCGTCGGACGAGCCGAACCGGCTCGGATCGCCGCCGACCTCGTTGAGCGAGACGAGGCGGTTGAAGAGATAGAACGCCGTGTCCTCCAGCCCCTTCGCCATGACCGGGCCGGTGAATTGCTGCGCCTTCATCGTGAACCCGCACTCGTGGCTCCGCGCTTCCACCGCGGTTTCGGACTCGCCGCCCGGCTCCAGCAGAAGCACCCGCCGGACGAAATCGAAAACGGTCGGGTCGAACGCGGGATTGCGGCGCCGCGCCTCGGTCACGGCCCGTTCGACGTATCGCGCCGCCCGTTCCGGCGCCGGCGCGTCTTCACACGTCGTGTAGGTGCGATAGACGGGGAAGCAGGCGACGATCTCGCGCAACACCTGTCGGAGCGCGTTCTGGGTCAGATCGCGGGAGTGACGATCCTGCTCCGAGATGTGGCTGAGGCGGTTGACGAGAACGTTCAGCTCACCAGTGAAGGCGGTTCGCATCTGGTGGCGCTTGGTGTCCAGCGCGAGCTCGTGGAAGCGGTTCCGCTCGCCGGTAATGCGCTGGTAGATGCGATCGAAGGCGCGGCGCTGCTCGCCATCGACGAAGAGCTCCGTCACCTCTTGCGCGAACTCGTAGCCGGTCGTCCCCGCCACATGCCAGTTCTCCGGCAGCGTCTCGCCTGCCTCCAGGACCTTCTCGACGACGATATAGAGCGGCCAGCGGCCGCCCTCCGCCGCAATGCGGTCGAGCGCCCGGTCCACCGCGAGCGCGACCTCGCGCGCTTCCTCATCGGTGAGCTCGCCGAAGCGCCGCGCGACCACGGCGGTGACGTAGCCGCGTTGCAGATCGCGCAGGTAACCGGCAGGGTCGTGCAGCCCATCGATGTGGTCGATCCGGAGCCCGTCCGCCATGCCCACGGCCAGCAACTCCAGCACAAGCTCGTGCGATGCCGCGAAGACAGCCGGTTCCTCCTGGCGGATGGCGGCCAGCGTGTTGATCGCAAAGAATCGCCGGTAGTTGATCTCCTCGCCGGCGACCCGCCAGAAGGCCACGCGGTAGGCCTGCGCCTGCAGCAGCTCATCGAGCGCGTCGAACGAGCGCGGTTTAGCCTTCGTGCCGTTGATCGCGGCGATCGTCTCTTCGAGCGCGGAGGCGATCGCCCCTGAGCGCTCGACCAGGGCGGCCAGCCGGTGCCTGGCGACCGCCTGCTCCCGCAGCCGCAACTCAGTGGCATCCGCCGGCATCTCGTCCAGCCGTTCGAGCGCGGTGATGAGGCTCTGGTATTCGAGCAGGTCGATGTCCTCAGGCGGCAGCGCCGCCTCCAGCGCCAGCAAGGCCCGACGGAGGATGAGCGGATAGGTGGGCGGCGAGACGGGCAACGGCGTGTCGTAGTAGTGAACGGTGAACGCGCCATCCGCGCACGCCAATCGCAGCTGGCCGGCTTCGAGCACATTGCCGTACTGGTCGCCGAGGATCGGCAAGAGCACCCTGCCACGCAGCTCCGGCTTCAGCGGTGTCCAGTCGATGTCGAACCAGCCGGCGTAGGGCGACGCCTCGCCGTTCTCCAGCACGTCCTGCCACCAGGCGTTGTGCCCATTGGCGATGCCCATGTGATTGGGCACGAAATCGAGTAATAGATTCAGGCCGTGCCCATGCACGGTCTCGACCAACGTCTCGAAGTCGGCGCGCGTGCCCAGCTCCGGGTTCAGCTCGCTGTAATCGACGACGTCGTAGCCATGCAGCGAGCCCGGCTCGGCCTTGAAGATCGGCGAGGCGTAGAGATGGCTGACGCCGAGCCGGGCGAGAAAGGGGACAATCGCCGTCGCATCGGCGAAGGTGAAGGTGTGGTTGAGCTGGAGCCGGTAGGTCGCGCGAGGCGGCGGCTGGCCGGCCAGGTCGGCCACGACCTGATCGACGACCTCGGCGACCGGGGAAACGGATTTCGACGGCAACGGACGGTGTCCTCTCGTTATTCGTGCTGCGACTGAGCAGGTGGCATGAAGAGCGCGTCCATCGCGGCGCGGCGCTCGTCGCTCCAGACCCGCGCCTCCGCGATCTGTTCTCCGGCCGCGGCCAGCGCGGCCTCGACCCGGCGCCGGGCCGGGCCGCCGATCACATCGCGCGCGTTTACACTGGCCAGCACGTCGAGCGGCGGCCGGTGCGTGGCGAAGACCGGATGGATCGCTTCCCATTCGGCATCCGTGAGATCCGCGAACGTTTTCCCCTCCGCAATGCACTGACCAACGAGGCGGCCGACGACGGCGTGCGCCTCCCGGAACGGCACGCCCTGGTTGGCCAGCACGTCGGCGGCGTCGGTCGCGAGCGTGAAGTCCGCCACGGCCGCGTCGGCCAGCCGCTGCTCGTTGAACCGCGCCGTTTTCAGCATCGGCGGGTAGATGTCGAGCATTGTCAGGACCGTATCGACGGCGTCGAAGAGCCCTTCCTTGTCCTCCTGCGTGTCCTTGTTGTATGCGAGCGGGAGTCCCTTCATCACCGCCAGCAAGCCAACCAGGTCGCCGTAGATGCGGCCGGTCTTGCCACGGCCCAGCTCGGCCACGTCCGGGTTCTTCTTCTGCGGCATGATCGAGCTGCCGGTCGAGAAGGCGTCGGAGAGCTCGATGAAGCGGAACTCGCCGGAGGACCAGAGGACGAGCTCCTCGCTCAGCCGCGAGATGTGCATCAAGATCATCGCGCAGGCGTACAGGGTGTCCAGCGCGAAATCGCGGTCGGAGACGGCGTCGAGGCTGTTCGCCGTGACGCCGGCGAAGCCGAGATCGGCGGCGACGCCCTCCCGGTCGAGTGGGTAGGTCGTGCCAGCCAGCGCGCCGGCCCCGAGCGCCGACCTGTCGGTGCGGCGCCAGGCGTCGCGCACGCGGTCGATATCACGCAGCAGCATTTCGATGTAGGCGTGGAGATGGTGGGCGAGCAGGACCGGCTGCGCCCGTTGCATATGTGTGTAGCCGGGCATGACGACGTCGAGATTGGCGGTCGCGACCTCGCGCAGCGCGGCGGCCAACTTCGCGAGCCCGGCGACCAGCTCGATCTGGGCGCGTTTGGTCCAGAAACGGAAGTCGTTGACGACCTGGTCGTTGCGGCTGCGGCCGGTGTGCAGCTTGCCGGTGACCGGGCCGATCAGCTCGCGCAGCCGCCGCTCGACGCCGGTGTGGACGTCCTCGTCCGCGACGGTGAGGGCGAACTCGCCCGCATCGACCTCGGCCAGCACGCGCCAGAGCCCGTCCTCGATCGCCCGCGCGTCCTCCGGCGGGATGATCCCCTGGCGGCCGAGCCCGCGAACGTGCGCGATCGAGGCACGAATGTCCTCGCGCACCAGCCGGATGTCAAACTCGACCGAGGCATTGAACCGCTCCAGGCGGGCATCGGGCGATTCGGCGAAGCGGCCGGACCACGCCTTGGCGCCGGCCGCGGAGGGCGATGAGATCGAGTTCATGGGGCTCCGTTCCATCCAATACGGGGAGGCAATTGCCGCGTTCGGCCCTGGGGCCGCGACAGGGAGGATACCAAAGGCGTGCCGCGTCCCACCCGGACCCCGGACGCCGCGTGACGCCGGACCGGTGGTGAACGTACACTATCAGCGTGACCAGCCAGGCGGAGAAGAGGCGACACGTCGTCTTGCCCGGGCGTCACGGGTTGAGCGGGTCATCCGGATGGTCTAAGATATAGCACATACGTTCGCGTCGAACTGGTCCCTTCCCGCGCCGGGGACAGCGCCCCGCGATTGGGAGCCCAATGGCACGTTCATCGCTCACCGCCAGATTCACCAACGTGGTGATGGAGATCCAGCACGACTTCTCGGCGCAGGGCGTCCGCCTCGCGGACATGCGCCGGGCCGGCTCGCTGGAGACGCAGCGTGAGAGCGGCTTCGACCTCGATCGGGCCGATGGCGCGGCCGATGAATGGCCGCTGACGATCGAGCGGATCGAGCATCAGCCGATCCGGGCGATCGAAATCCCGAAGGTGGCGCCCGGCGCCTCGCGCCTGCGCTATTTCCTCGATGGCAGCCAGAAGACGTTGCTCGTCTGGCGCATCGGCGTCGTGCCAGTGGTCAGCGCCTTCGCCGTCGCCGCCGTGCTTGCGCGGGACGGCGGCGATTGCACGATCGTGCCGGAAACGCTGACATTCTCGCATACCTGGCTGATTCCCGAGCACGTCAGCAGCCCCGAGCTCGACCGGTTGCGGCTGCGTCTGCGCGACGACAACGCCGACATCGTTGATCCCATGCCCGTCCGCTGCTTTCAGGACAGCCAGCCAACGGCGGAGTATTTCGCATTGGCTGGAAACTACGGCGCGATGGTCACGGCGGCGCAGCAGAAGGCGAATGAGCTGCGGAGCGAGCTCGAACGGGACATCCTCCGCCAATGGGCATACGGGTCGCGCCGGAGCCAGGACGGCGGATTCATCGTCGTCGATGGCAAGCTGCGCGAGAACATCCCGCACGCCGTCGGGCTGGTCAAATCACTCGACATGCAGCACCTCGCGGGCAGCGAGGCCGAAGTGCTCTTCTCGCTCCCGGCCGGGTATCGCACCAGCGCTTTCCGCTATGTCGGCCGGCAGACGGAGGAGCGCGAGAGCGGCAAGTCCGATGCCCGCACGATGTGGTACATCCGGCTTTGGGACGCCGCCGGCATGGACGCTCGCCATTCGCTGGTCCGGATCGAGGCCGCGCACGAGGTGGCCGACCCGGCCGAGATCGATCGCATCTCCTCCTGGCTGATGGCCGAGCGCATCCCGCGCGCGACGCAGGACCCGCGCTGGGCGACGCTCCTCTACCCGATCCACTTCCTCGAAGAGATCCTCAAGCGGCGGATCGCCGGCGAGCTCACCGGCTGGCCGTCGTGACGAACGAAGGGACCGACATGGCGACGACACTCGAGCCAACGACGCTGCCACAGATCGGACCGGCCGCCGGCGATGGCCTGCCCGCCTGGATGAACGACGGGTTCCAGGAGCTGATCGACACCAGGACGGGTGAGATCGGTCGCGTCGTCAGCAGCGAGAAGGAGCCGGCCGGCGCTCACCAGTTCCATTTCTGGGCGGCCGACGGCGCGCTGACGCTCGATGTCGGGCACATCGTCGTCGCCTTTTCCGAGGAGGCGGCGGTCATCGGCGTCGTCGACGAGCCGCGCCGCTACTCCGACCTGCGCTCGTTCATGGACGACTACTTCGACCGGCACATGGAACAGGCACTGGCCGAGGAAGCGCCGACGCGCCGGCCCGAAATCCTCGTCTACACCGTCACCGTGCTGGCGACGAAACATCCGCGCGAGGACGTCATCTCCCACCGCCCCGTCGTCCACGGTCCGGTCTATTTCGCCACGCGGGACGCGATCGAATACGCGCTCGATACGAAGAACTTCAGCGGCATGCCGATCCCGGCGCTGATGCACACCAACGGCAACTATGAGCGTGACGCCCACGGCGACGTCGTCACCGACAGCGAGACCGGCCTGCCGCGCTTCCAGCGGACCCCGATCTTCCTCGACGAGGACTACCTGCTCGGTCCCGAGGCCGGGCACGCCAACTGGACCGGCCAATCCGGCCTGGCGACCAAGACCAGCCACGCCCTCTTTCTGATCAGCTCGATCTTCCAGAGTCTGAAAGAGGAGAAATCGGTCGCCGCCTTGATGTTCAACGTCAAGGGACCGGACCTGCTCTGGCTCGACAAGCCGGCCGACCCGGCGCCCGGCCACGAAGCCGCCTACGAGACGACGAAATGGAAGCAGCTCAGCGAGTCCGACCACCTGGCGTACGCGGCGCTTGACCTGGAGCCGGTCGCCTTCGACCAGCTTCGCATCTACGCACCGTTCCGGCCCGGGAACACGCCGAGCGCGGTCAAAACCGGTGGGACCGTCATCCACCTCGGCTCATTCGGCGGCAAGCCGGAGGACCACGCCAAGCTCAACACCGACCGGCAACAGCCCGGCGAGACGGGCAACGTCTTCCCGATCCTCTGGTCGCTGAAGACCGCGCTCTGGTACCCGCACAAGGTCTTCGACTTCAACGATCTCGACGACAAGATGATGGGCTTCATCTTCGAGCTGCGCGAGGCAAAAATCGACTCCCTGCTGGCGCTCAATCAGAAGTTCGCCGAGATCGAGGACTATTTCGCGAACCAGACCAAGGAGGAGAAATCCGACTACTGGAACGGTCACCACAAGGCGACGATCAATAAGGCGAGGAACCGCTTCAAGAGCTTGCAGGACAAGCTGGGCGGGTTGCTGGCCGACGGCGAGGTCGATTACGGCGGCTCGACGCGCCAGGTCGACGCGCCCTTTGCCGCGCAGGAGATGCGCGTCGTCGATATCTCCGCCTGCAACTCGGTCGTCCAGGATCTGATCGTCACCTCGACGATCAACAAGATCTGGGGGATGGCCGAGAAAAGCGAGCTTGGCGTCGACAAGCTGATCATCTTCGTCGACGAGCTGAACAAGTACGCCGCCGCCGGCAGCCAGTCCAGCCTGCGCGACACGCTGGTCGATATCGCCGCCCGTGGCCGTCACCTCAACGTCGTCCTCTTCGGCGCCGAGCAGTTCCGCTCCAAGGTCGATGACGAAATCCTCGGCAACTGCGGCACGGCACTCTACGGCCGCGTCGGCGACGAGGAGATCATCAACGCCGCCTACCGCTCGCTGACCGAGACGGCGAAGGCCGAGCTGCTCGGGCTGCCAAAGGGCCGGCTGCTGATCCGCCACGCCCACTTCCGGGCGCCGCTCTTCGGCACCTTCCCGCACCCGCCGACGCTGCCCGGCATGGATGGCCAGCGCATTTTCGGCAGCCAGCGCCTCTCCGACCCGTGCGACGGACTCTTCGCTACGCTGAGCCGGTTAATGGGCGACCGAGCGCCGAAGAGCGCCGAAGTGAAGAGCGTGGCAGCGGGTCTGGATGAAGAGCAGGTCGAACACGTGCGAAGACTCGTTGAGAAGTCGTTTGCGAGCGGCGCCACAGGGTATCAGAATCCTTGGCGCGTCGCCCAGAAGCAGCTGATGACCCGGCGTTCAATGAGTAACCGTTCATGACCGACTCCAACCGGCCGCTCCGGATCGCCCACTTCTCCGACACGCACCTCGGTTACCGGGCGCTGACGAAGCTCGATCCGGTCGCCAACCGCAATCAGCGCAGCGTCGATATCGAGGAGGCGTTCGAGCGAGCAATCGATGAGATCATGCGCCGCGACGTCGATCTCATCATCCACTCCGGCGACGTCTTCCAGCACACGCGGCCGAGCTGGCACACGCTGCGCGAGTTCATCTTCCAGATGCGCCGGCTGGCGTCGCTCGGCGTGCCGATTATCGTCATCGGCGGCAATCACGACACGCCGCGGCTGCGCACCGGCGGCTCGGCCTTCTCCGTGCTCGATCTCGCCCTACCCGGGATCACTTTCGTCGCCGGCTACGAGGAAAAGCTCCTCACGTACGACGACCTGAACCTGAGCGTCATGGCCGTGCCGCACGGCGCCTTGACCAATCCCGATCCAGTCCTGCCGCTCATCGCGCCCGGCAAGCGCAACATCCTCATCTCGCACGGCTTCGTGCCGGGAATGAAGGTCTCCCAGACCGGCGAGCCGGGCGAGCAGGAAGTCGACGAGCTGCTCGTGGACAGCGACTTTGATTATGTCGCACTCGGCCACTACCATGTGGCGGGACAGGTGCGCGGCAACGCCTGGTACGCCGGGTCCACCGAGCGCATGGGCTACGGCGATATCGATGTCACCCCCGGCTACAACCTCGTCACGCTGGGCGCGCCCGGCGAGACGCCGGCCGTCGAGCACATCGACCTGCCGGGCCGGCCGATGATCCGCCTCAAACCGGTCCACGGCGACGACAAGGAGCCACGGGAGATCGCCGATCGCATCCTCGACCACCTCCGCGCGCTCAACCAGCCGGACGCGATGACCCGGGTCGAGCTGAAGGAGACTGCGCGGCCGGAGCGGCGCGAGGTCGAGTCGATCCTGCGCCGTGAGTCATCACCGTTCGTCTGGAACGTGCAGGTCATCAGCGACCAACAGTGGCTGGCCGCGGACTCGGACGAAGGGACGATCGAGGGGATCGGCGATTTGCGGGCGATGTTCGCGGAGTTCGTCGCCAGCCGCAAAGGCACCCACTACGACGACGAGTTCGCCCGCGCCCTGCTGGAGCGCGGCGACCGCGCCCTGACCGAAGCGATCCAGGCGGCGGAGAGCCGCGCACCGGACGATGGGACGCCCGCATGATCCTGATCGATGTCACGCTCGAGAACTACAAGCAGTACGCCGAAACCCAGACGGTCGTGATCCCGACCGAGGCGACGATCGGCGTCGTGGGGCGCAACGGCGTCGGCAAGACGACGTTGTTCGAGGCGATCGAGTGGTGCCTCTACAACCCGGCCCGGATCGCCAACAGCGACGTCCGCCCGCGTGGCAGCGGCGCCAACCCCAAGGTGACCGTCCGAATGGAGGACCCGACCACCGGCCAGCGCTACCTCGTCGAGCGGGAGCTGAAGGGCCGGTCGATCAAGGCGGCCATCTACCGGCTGGAGGAGAACGGCGACGTCACCAAGCTTGTGGACGGCACCCGTCCCGTCACCGACTACGTCGCCACCCGGCTGATCGGCCTCAGCCATCAGGCCTTCTGCGCCACCTTCTTCACGCGCCAGAAGGAGCTGTCGTTCTTCGGCGACCTGAAGGAGACCGAGCGGCGGCGCGAGGTCAGCCGCATGCTCGGCGTGGACGTCATCCGCGACGCACAATCATCGATCGGCGAGGAACGCGCGAAGGTCCGCGCCACCGGCAACGCGCTCCGCGCCCAGTACGAATCCGAAGCGAACGCGCGCGATTTCGCCGCCGAGCTGGAATGCGCCGAGCGGACGATCGCGGAATTCCTCGCGGCGAGCGAGCAGGCGACGCGTACGCTGAGCTGCGCCCAGCAGCGCCTGACCGAGACGAGTGCGCGCCGCACGGCGCTGCTCGCGCTCAAGGACCAGGACAACGAGCTCCATCGCCAGCTGATCGGCGCGGAGGGCGAGATCGCCTCGTTGCGGGAGCGGCAGCGCGGCATCGAGGGTGACTTGCGCTTCCTCGACCAGCGGCAAGCGGAGCTGCAAACCCTTCAACCGCTCGCGGCGAAGCTGGCGACGCTGAAGCAATCGCAGGAGGAACTGGACGTCCTGCGTGAGCGACACCTGCGCCGCATGCAGCTCGCGGACGAGCTGAAGCGCAAGCAGACCGAGCGACAGCGCTTCGCAACCGACCTGAAGCGACAGGTCCACGGCGTCCAGCCGCCCGAGCCGAACAGCCAGTGGCGCTGGTGGAGCGAGGACGACCAGGACCCGCTGCGGGCCGCCGTCCGACTCCGCGAAGTGGCGCGAACGGTCGATGTGGCCGGCGCCGAACAGGCGGCGACCGCGCTCCGCGCCTGCCTGGACGCCAGCTCCAACCAGCAAAAGGCGGCAGCGAAGCTCCAGACCTACGAAACACGGCGACAAGCGATCGAGGACAAGCTCGCCGCGCTCTCGCAGCAGGGCGACCCGCGCGAGGAGCTGGTGACGCTCGCGGCAGAGCGAGATCGGGCATGGTCGGCGCGAACGCAGGAGCAGACCCATCTCACGAACGTCCAGCAGGAACGCGCGAAGACCGAGAAGCTGCAGCGGAATCTGGAACGGGCCGATTTCAGCGATGGCTGCCCGACGTGCCTGCGCCCCTTCAGTGCCGCCGACGCCCGCGACATGCTCGGCATCCTCGCCAGCAACTTCCGTGAGCTCTCGGTCGCCGAGATGCAGCACAAGACGCGCATCACCGCCGCGGTCCGGGAGATCACACGGATCGACGGCCGCCTCGCCGAGGTGAAATCCATCGGCGAGCAATGGCAGGAGCTGCAGGGCCGGATCGCGGCCAGCGAGCCCCATCTGGCCGAGGCGCGCGAAGAACTGACCAATGCTGACCACGCGCTCGCCGAAGCGCTGCGCGCTGCGCGCCGCCAGCAAGCGCCGACGACGATGGAGACCGAGCAGGCGGCCGAGCGGGCGACGGCGCTGCGTCGGCTCGCCAACCTCGCGGTGACGCTGGACACGATCGCGACGCAACTGACGACCAACGAGGAGGAATCCACCTCGCTCGATGCCGACCTTCGCGCGATGGGCGACGACACCTATGATCCGGCGGCGCACCAGCGGGTCAAGCTCGATCTCGACCGCGCGCAGACCGCCGCCGCGACAATTGCCGCGATCACCGAAGAACTCGTCCGGCGCCCACAGCAGGAAGCCCATCTCGGCACCTGCGTCGAGCAGCTCGGCGCACTCGCGGAACGACGCGATTGCCTGACCGAGCAGCGGTCCGGGCTTGGCTTCCAGGAGATCGACCTTTCGGCCGC
>JAICKJ010000152.1 GCA_025928015.1 Thermomicrobiales bacterium | reverse complement strand
TTAGTTTCTCCATCGTCATCCTGAGCTTGCCGAAGCATCTCCCCGGCAGGGCGTCGTCCGCTGACGCGGACCGGCTTCGCCGGGGGATGCTTCGGGGCTCCGCCGCTCAGCGTGACGGGCAAGAGGGTTGCGAGGAGGCAGCGTTGGTGTTGGCTACGCCGGCCGTTGCGACGGGAGATGCTTCGACTCCGCTCAGCATGATGGCGAAGAGGAGTGGCGGAAGCGACGCGGATCGGTTGCGAACGAGGACGGCGCAGCGCCCGGAGCGCGATGCTCCGGGCGCCTTTTGGTGTTTGGACCCGCCTGGATTTACGCGAATTCCTGGTCGAAGCCCTGAATGTCGCGATACGTGTTGATCACGCGGCCAAAGAGGCGATTGGCGACGTTGCGTACCTGTTCGCGCTGGCGATCATCGAGGAAGACGAAGTAGATCAGCCCGCCGCCGAGCGCGAGCCAGGTGACCGTCGCGCCAAGGTCCTTGCCGCCCTCGGTCGTTACGGTCGCGACCTGCTTCGTCTTGTCGCCGGCTTGCTGCTGAACCGCGGACGCGCGGTCCGTCGCGGCGCTGGTGAGCCCGGCGACCTGTTGTTGGGCGCTTGAGGCCCGAGCCGACGCCGTGCTCTTCAACTGGTCGGTCTTTTCCTTCACGCCGGGCAATTCCTCGGCGACGGCGTCCGGCAGCTTCTCCAGCGACTCCAGCGCCTGGGCGGCGAACTGTTTCGCGGCCGGCAGCACGTCGGCCTCCGCCTCCTTGATCAACTTGGCGGCGCGTTCGCGACCTTCCGCGACCAATTCCTCAACCCGGTCGCTCGCCGTGCTCCTGAGCGCCTTCGCCTGCGGCGTGACGGTGCCGAGACTGCTCTTCAGCGCCTCGACTTGCGGCTTCACATTACTCTTGACGTCCTGGCCTCGTTCGCTGGCGGTCTGGGAGAGCGTGCGAGCCGATTCCTGCGCCTTGCCGGCGCCGGCATGCGCCAGCTCGACCGTGCGCTGGCGCAAGTCGCCGAGTGAGCCTTGCGACTGATGGGTGATCTGATCCAGCTTTTGCTTCGCCTGAATGGTCAGGTCTGACCCCTGCCGCGTGAGCTGCTGGACCTGTTGGCGGGCGCTTTCCGCCGTCTTCTTCGCGGGCGACTTCGGCTCGTGGTGGAGCGGGTTGATCGATTGGGTGATCCCCGTCACCATTTGCGCGCCCGACTTCCTGGCTTTCCGCTTGTTCATCTTCTTCTGCCCCACTTTGGCGGTCTTCTGCGCGTTCTTGCCGCGCTCGGCCGCGCGCGCGAGCTGTTCGGAGACGGCCGCGCCGACGTCCTCCCGGATGTGCTTCGCCGACTCGGCGAGGCCTGGTGGCACCGAAACCGAGACCGTGACCCGCCCTTTCGGCGGCGTGCGGTCGCGCCGCCCGGTGAACGCCGCCAGCAGGCCCCCGACAACCCCGGCCGCGACCGCGGCGAGCGCGAGCACCCGCCCGTTTTCGGCGCCATTGGGAATGGTGTGGTCCATCGCTCTGACCTCCTCTTTTGGCGTCCGATCCGCCAGTTCACGGACAGTCTATCGCCACTTACATGCCAGCGCATGGCCGCCGGTCAGCGTGGCCGGCATCTGTCGCCGTCAGGCATTGAACCTGACTCCGCGCATTCCTACACTTACCGCCATGTTTGCATCATCACCTACCCACACTTCCTTCGATGTCATCGTGATCGGCGCCGGTCACGCTGGCTGCGAGGCGGCCCTGGCGGCGGCGCGCGCCGGCTGCCGGACTGCGGTCCTGACGCCCAATCTGGACCGGGTCGGCTACATGCCGTGCAACCCATCGATTGGCGGCCCGGGCAAGAGCCACATCGTGGCCGAGATCGACGCGCTCGGCGGCGAGATGGCGCGGGCCGCCGACCGAACCGCGCTCCAGGTCCGGCAGCTCAACACCTCCAGGGGACCAGCGGTCCGGGCGGTGCGCGTGCAATCGGACAAGCAGCTCTACTCAACCGTCATGAAGGAGACACTGGAATCGACGCCGAACCTGCACCTGATCCAGGACGCGGCGCTCGATCTCCTGCTCGCACCGGATTCGGCCGGCCGGCCGCGCGTCCGCGCGGTCGTCTGCCGGGTCGCCGGGACCCTGACCGCGGAAGCGGTCGTCATCACCGCGGGCACGTTCCTGCGCGGCAGCATGATCGCCGGTGAGGCGAAGTCAGGCGGCGGACGCGCGGGCGACACCGCCGACACCGCGCTCGCCGGCTCGCTGCACCAGCTCGGGTTCAAGCTGCGCCGGCTCAAGACCGGCACGCCGCCGCGGCTGGATGCGCGGACCGTCGATCTGGGCGAGACCGAGCCGCAGTCGGGCGTGGACGAACCGCTGTGGCTGAGCCGCGATGGCGCGCGGGACCGGCTCGATCTCGTGCATCTGCCGCCGGCGCGGATGGCGCATCTGCGCGCCGAGACGCACGCCGGGCGAACCCAGCTCAACTGCTATCAGACGTCGACCAACGCCGAGACGCACCGGATCATCCGCGAGAACCTGCACCGGGCGCCGATGTACAACGGCGGCATCGAGGGAGTCGGTCCGCGCTACTGCCCGTCGATCGAGGACAAGGTTGGGCGCTTCGCCGGCAAGGACGCGCACCCGATCTTCCTCGAACCGGAAGGCTGGCGATCCGGCGAGCTGTATGTCCAGGGCATGAGCACGAGCCTGCCGCCGGACGTACAGGAGGCCGCGTTACACACGATCCCCGCCTTTCGTGAGGCGCGCATCACCCGCTATGGCTACGCCGTCGAATACGACGCGGTCGATCCCTCGGAACTGACGCTCTCGCTCGCGTCGCGGCGCGTCGCCGGACTCTTCCTGGCCGGGCAGGTGAACGGGACGTCCGGGTATGAAGAGGCGGGCGGTCAGGGGATCGTCGCGGGGATCAACGCTGTTGCCTTGATTCGGGGCGAGGCGCCGCTGCACCTCCACCGCAACCAGGCGTACATCGGCGTGATGATCGACGACCTCGTCTCCCGGCCATTCGAGGAACCCTACCGGATGCTGACCTCACGCGCCGAATACCGGCTGCTGCTGCGGACGGACACAGCCGATGCGCGGCTGGCGGGCATGGCGCTTGAGCGGGGCCTGATCTCCGACGAGCGCTGGCGCGAGGTAAGCGACGAACAGGCGCGGCTGGAGCAGGTCATCGCCAGTCTTGGCCAGACCTGGCTCGGCGACAATCCGCGCCACGCGGCGGCGCTGGGGAGACGAGGACTGGAACCGGCGGGCCGGTCGATGAGCGCGCTGGATTTGCTGCGGCGTCCGGCGGCGCGGTTGCGGCCAGTGCTGGCGGCGCTGGCGGACGCGCACTTGCTGGAGATTGGACCGCTCGACGATCTGTTGGCCGGGAGCATCGAGGTCGCGGCGAAGTATGGCGCGTTCATCGAGAAGGAGGAGCGCGAGGCAGCCAAGCAGGCGGGTCATGCGTCCCGGCCGATTCCGCCGGCGCTTGGCTTCGACCAGGTGCGCGGCTTGCGGGTCGAGGCCCAGCAGAAGCTGACCACTCACCGGCCGCAGACGATCGGGCAAGCGACGAAGATCGCCGGCGTGACGCCGTCGGATATCGCCGCCCTCCTCGTCCACCTCGGCCGGCAGCCCGCGGGATGACCCGTTTGCCGCGTGGGAACCGCCCTCGTCTCCCCGGCGTATCCTTCGATGTGGACACCATTTTTTATCGTTTGCAGAGATCATCATCGACGCACATACTTCCTCGGACCTGTGGAGGTCGGGAGGTGAACATTCGTGGTCAGTTTCCGCCAGGCGCTCAAGCCCGCCATCAGTTCCGACCGGGAGACCAAGCCCCTACGGGTCATTCTGCCGGTCTCCGGCGGGCAGGCGGACCAGCGCCTTATCGAGATCATCAGCAAAATCACCACGCGGCGCGCCGTGATGCTGACCCTCGTCTTCGTTGTCGAGGTGCAGCAATCCATGCCGCTCGACGCCGAGCTGCCCTCGGAGATCGAGCGCGGCGAATCGGTGCTGGAGGCCGCCGAGCGGCTTGCCAATGGCTACGTCGTCGAGAAGCAGAGCACGGTTGGCACCGAGCTGCTGCAAGCGCGCTCGGCCGGCGCCGCGATCGTGGACGAGGCGATCGACCGGGGCGCGGACATGATTTACATCGGCACAACGCTGCGTCGGAAATTCGGCCGGGTCACCATCGGTGAGACCACCGATTACGTTTTGAAGAATGCGCCCTGCGAGGTCCACGTCGTGCGACTGGCGCAGCCTGACTGGTTTGGGATGGACGAGGAGCACGAAACCTGATGAATGTCATCATCGTCGGCTGCGGCCGGGTCGGCGCGCGGGTCGCGTCGATCCTGAGCCATAACGGGCACGATGTGACCGTAATTGATACCAACCCCGCCGCGTTCCGGCGGCTGGCCAAGGAGTACCGGGGCGATACGATCATTGGCACCGGCATCGACGAGGATGTGCTGCGCTCGGCCGGCATCGCTCAGGCGGACGCCTTCGTCGCCGTCACGAATGGTGACAACCGCAACATCATGGCATCCCAGGTGGCGCGAAACATTTTCGACGTGCCCGAAGTCGTCTGCCGCATCTATGACCCCGTGCGCGAAGATACCTACCGGCGCTTGGGTCTCAGCACCGTCTGCCCGACCACGACGATGTCCGCGATCATCCTGGACCATGTGATCGGTGGCGGCGACAGCATGAACCCGCGAACGGAGGAGTCCTAGCGTGTACATCATCGTGGTCGGCGGCGGCAAAGTCGGGTACTACCTGACGAAGACGTTGCTCAACGAAGGGCACGAGGTGCTCCTGATCGAGCGCGATCCGGACAAGGTGGCGGTCTATGCCGAGCGCTTCGGCTCGGTGATCCTGCACGGTGACGGCGCCGAGGCCGCGACGCTGGCGGTCGCCGGCGCGGCGCGGGCCGACGTCATCATCGCCGTCACCGGCGAGGACGAGGACAACCTCGTCGTCTGCCAGATGGCCAAGCAAAAATTTCACACCAAGCGGACGATCGCGCGCGTCAACAATCCGAAGAACGAGCAGCTCTTCCGGCTGCTCGGCGTGGACGTAACGGTCAGCCAGACGAATCACATCCTGCATCTGATCGAGCAGGCGATCCCGGAGCGGCCGTTCATCCACTTGCTCTCGCTGCGCCACGCCGATCTGGCGATCATCGAGGCGACGATCAGCGAGAAATCGCCGGTCGCGAACCAGGCGATCGAGGATATCGAGCTGCCGGTGGCCTGCGTGATCGCGGCGATCGCGCGGGGGCCGGAGATGATCGTGCCGAACGGGGAGACGGTGATCGCGCCAGGCGACGAGATCATCGCCGTCACCCACCGCGATCAGGAAGACGAGCTGCGCCGCCTGCTCGTGGTCGAATAGCGCGGCGCTTCGGGATGCACAAACGCGCGCCCGCGTCCGATTGGACGCGGGCGCGTATTTCGTGAGCATTTGCCGCTCGATCTACGGGTAGATGCCCCGCAGGCGAGTGAACTCGGCGACGCGCTCGATCGCGCGGACGAGCGCCGCGGTGCGCATCGGCACCTGCTTGGTCTCCGCGATCTCGGTGATGGCGAGGAAGGCGCGGTGCATCACCTCGCGCAGCCGCTCGTTCACCTGCTGTTCGGTCCACGGAAAGGCCTGGAGCGCCTGCACCCACTCGAAGTAGGAGACGGTGACGCCGCCGGCATTGGCGAAGATGTCCGGCAGGACGAGGATGCCGCGCTCGCTGAAGATCTCGTCCGCCTCCGGCGTCGTCGGGCCATTCGCGCCCTCGGCGATGATCCGGGCCTGGATGCGGGGAGCATTTTCGGCGGTGAGTTGCCCTTCCAGTGCAGCCGGGATGAGGATGTCGCATTCCAACTCGAGCGTGCTCGGGCCATCGACCGTCTCGCCGCCGGCGAAGCCCACGACCGAGCCGGTCCGGATGCGGTGTTGCACCAGCGCGTCAAGGTCGAGGCCGGCCGGGTTATAGACGCCGCCCTTGACGTCGCTGACGGCGATCACCTTCGAGCCGTGCTCGGCGATCAACCGGGCCGCGACCGAGCCGACATTGCCGAACCCCTGGACGACGCTGGTCGTCTCCTCGAGATCCATGCCGAGCCGGGCGGCAGCGTCCGAAATCGCGAAGACGACACCGCGGCCGGTCGCCTCGGTCCGCCCCTCGGAGCCACCGAGGGCGATCGGCTTGCCGGTCGTGACGCCCGGCACGGAATGGCCGACGTTCATGGAGTAGGTGTCCATGAGCCAGGCCATGACCTGGGGATTCGTGTTGACGTCGGGCGCGGGGATATCGACATTCGGGCCGATGATCGGCATGATCTCGGTCGTGTAGCGGCGGGTCAGGTTCTGGACCTCATTGCGGGAGAGCAGCTTCGGATTGACCTGGACGCCGCCCTTCGCGCCGCCGAACGGCAGGTTCATCACCGCGCACTTCCAGGTCATCCACATCGCGAGCGCGCGGACCTCGGAGAGGGTCACGTTCTGGTGATAGCGGATGCCGCCCTTGGTCGGACCGGGGCCGCTGTTGTGCTGCACGCGATAGCCCGTGAAGACCTGCACCGAGCCGTCGTCCATCTCGACCGGGAAATGGACGGTCAGCTCGCGCTGACAGTGGCTGAGCACGCGGCGAATGTCGTCTTCCAGGCCGATCACATCGGCGGCGATGTTGAACTGGCGAACCGCGACATCGAAGAGATCTTCCGACGCCAGGTGGGTCGCGGTCGTCACCGACGCGACTGAGGCTGGCGCCGTTGCCAGATCGACAGCCATCGTTTGTTCCTCGCTTCGCCACCCCATCACGCGCGATCGGTGTGGCGCGATTGTCCGGCGGCTGCGCGCCGATCCGGGCGTCAGGCGCTACTCATTGTCCAGCAGCGCGACGAGCTGGGCGCGCACGGCGTCCGGCTTGGCGCGGCCGCCGGTTCGCTTCATCGTCTCGCCGATGAGCCGGCCGATCGCGGCCCTCTTGCCGCCGCGATAGTCGCTGACCACGACCGGGTTGGCCTCGATGGCCGCCTGGGCGGCATCCCGCACAAGATGAGCGTCCTCCAACGAGAGCAGGTTGAGCCGTTCAGCGCCGGCACTCGGCAGCTCGGTCTCATTGAGTTGCGGCAGGAGCTCCTTCGCCGCGCGGCCGGTGATCTTGCCCTCCTGCACGAGCGTGACGAGATCGTGGATCTGGGCGGCCGTGAGCGGCAGGGCGTCCGCCGCGAGGCCGCGCGCCCGAGCCAGGCCCATCAGGTCGTTCAGGATCCAGTTGGCCGTCGCCTTGGCGCGCTCCACTGGTTTCTCTACGCCCAGCGCCGCCTCGTAGATGTCGGCGATCGCTCGCTCGGAGGTCAATTGCGCGGATTCCGCGGGCTGCAGGCCGAATTCGTGGTGGAAGCGATCGCGCCGCGCGGCGGGCAACTCCGGCAGCCCTTCGCGGATGGGCTCGACCATCGCGCTGGTGATCTCCAGCGGAGGCAGGTCCGGCTCGGGGACGTAGCGATAGTCGTGTGCCATCTCTTTGGTGCGCTGGGAGACGGTGACGCCCTCCGCCTCGACCCAACCGCGCGTCTCCTGGACGAGCTCGCCGCCGCTGGCGAGCGCCTGGCGCTGACGCTGCTCTTCATAGCGCAGCGCGCGTTCCACCGCCCGGAAGGAGTTCATGTTCTTGACCTCAACCTTCGGGCCGACGACGCTCCCGTCCTTCGTTCGGGTCGAGACGTTGGCGTCGCAGCGGAAGGCACCTTCCTCCATATTGCCGGTGGAGGCGCCGATGTAGCGCAGCATCTGGCGGAGGGCGATGAGGTACTCGCGCGCCTCGTCCGGCGAGCGCAGATCAGGCTCGCCGACGATCTCCATCAGCGGGACGCCCGAGCGATTGAGATCGATCAGGCTGGACGATGTCCCGTCAGCGTTCTCGACGTGGACCAGCCGGCCGGTGTCCTCCTCGATGTGGACGCGGGTGATGCCCGCGGTGCGGAGCTTGCCATCGACCTCGAAGGAAAGGGCGCCGTCGATGCAGAGCGGCAGGTCGTACTGCGAGATCTGGTAGCCCTTGGGGAGGTCGGGATAGACGTAGTTCTTGCGGTCCATCTTGCAGTGCAACGGGACCGCGCAATTGAGCGCGAGGCCGGTGCGGATCGTCGTCTCGATGGCGGACCGGTTGATCACCGGCAGGGCGCCCGGCAACCCCAGACAGACGGGGCAGACGTGCGTGTTGGGCGGAGCATCGGCATAGTCGGCGGAGCAGGAGCAATACATCTTGCTCAGCGTGAGGACCTGGGCGTGGACCTCCAGGCCGATGATCGTCTCGAAGTCGACCGCTGTCGTCGGCAACCAATCCTCCAATCGGTCGGGAATCCGGAAGGGGACCGCGCGGGGCGCGGGGTCCATCTGATCCGGTGGATTTTACCACGAGGATGCCCGATTTCCGGCCCGAACCCACCCGGTATATCGCAATTGCTGTGCTACCATTCGCGGAGGTAACGGCCCGCCAGGGATTCGGGGTGCACGGTCAACGGAGGCGACTGCTGGCAATGGTGACGAGCACACAGACGAAGATGGTCACCGGGAAGATCAACGGACAAGAGGTGACCGCGCCGTCCGGAACGTCCGTCCTCGAAGCCGCGAAGATGGCGGGGATCGAGATACCAAACCTCTGTTTCCAACCGAAGATGCGCGCCTGGGGCTCCTGCCGGATCTGCACGGTCGAGTTCCTGGGCAAGCGCGGCGGGCTCGACATCTCCTGCTCCACGCCGCTGGCCGAGGGCATGGAGGTGCTTACGCATTCGCCGGCGGTCGGCGAGGCGCGGCAGTTCATCCTCCAGAACTACCTGATCGACCACGCGCTCGACTGTCCCACCTGCGACAAGTCCGGCGAATGCTATTTGCAGGACAATACGTATCTCCATAATGTCAATGCCAACCCCTATCGCCGGCCCAAGTTCGCCAAGCCCTACGAGCACTTCAGCGATACCATCGATTACAAGTGGGACCGCTGCATTCTCTGCAACCGCTGCACGCGGGTCTGTGACGAGATCATCGGCGTCACCGCGATCGAGTGCGCGAACCGCGGGCTGGAGGCGACGATCGTCACCGGCTTCGGCAAGGACCTGAGCGAGACGACGTGCACCAACTGCTCGATGTGCATCGCCGTCTGCCCGGTCGGCGCGTTCACCGACCGCAAGTTCGGGCACCATCCGTGGGAGCTCGACACGACCGAGACCATCTGCGGATACTGCGACGTCGGCTGCACGATCAACGTGGAGTCGAACAAGGGCGTCGTGCGCCGGACCACGAACCTGTGGGAGCGCGGCGTCAACTTCGGTTACGTCTGCGATGAGGGCCGCTGGGGTCACGAGCACCTGCAGCACCCAGCGCGCATCGCGTACCCGCGCGTGCGCGGCGACCAGGGCAACTATTACGAGGTCGATTGGGACGAGGCCATCGACGAAGCGGCCGAGCGGCTCGCCCACTTCCAGGGCGGCCAGTTCGCCGCGCTGGCCTCGGGCGAGAATACGAACGAGGAAGCGTACGCGCTGCAGCAGTTCACCCGCGCCGTCATGCGCTCGAACAGCATCGACCGGGTGATGTCGCCGCCACAAATGGCGGCCGAGCGGGCGCTCATCAACTCTCTGGGCGTGAACGTCTCGCACACGAACAGCATGCAGGAGTTGTTCACCGACGTCCGGAGCATCCTCGTCGTCGGGCCGAACATCTTCGCGGCCTCGCCCATTGCCTCGTACTGGATCAATCACGCGCGCCACTATCGTGAGGCACGGATCGTCGTCATCAGCAACGATTGGTATCCGCTCTGCGACCGCGCCGTGCTCTGGCTGCAACCGAAACCGGAAACCACGCCGCTGCTCTTGCAGGCGATCGCGGAGGAGATCGGCCGGCTC
>JAICKJ010000338.1 GCA_025928015.1 Thermomicrobiales bacterium | reverse complement strand
CCCTGGCGTCCATCGTGTGGCCCTGCTGCATCTTGTGGCCGCGGAAGCTTCGGGTCGTGGGAGGGGGCAGACCCTCCGCCTTGAACTTCTTCATCAGCTGTTCTTTTCGGGCGAGGAGTTTGTCACCGAGCGCCTCCATATCGAGGCCGGCTGCCCGCGCCTGAGCAAACACCCCTTCGCCCGGCTTTTCCTCTTCCCTGACGTGATGTTTGATCTCCTCGGTCAGCACCGACATCTTGGCGTCGTAGAATTCGTCGTCCGGCTCGCTGGCGACAAGCTCGGCAATCATGACCTTGGCGCCGTCGTGCTCGACGTAGGACTCGCTGAGAAGGTTCTGTTCCACCTTCCCCTTACAACTCGGGTAGAAGATCTCTTCCTCGATCGTGGCATGGATCGACAACTCCATGCAGATCTCGTCGGCCAGCGCCTTCTTGCGCTCGGCACCCTTGGCCTTCTCGAACCTCTCGAACAGCTCCTCAACCTTGCGATGGTCGGCCTTCAGCAAGGCGATCGCGTCTTTCTTCGCTGCAGCCATAAAAAATCTCCCGGCAGATGTTTTCCGCACATCGGGAACGCGCCGCCATATTCGGGGTTGCGCTGCCGTCCCAGAACGACGCGTTGGGGCTGGGCGTTGAGGTGGGCAGCAGAGGAGGTCGTTAGGCAGCGCCAGCGACCTGTCCGGGGGAAAGCTGGCCATCGTCACTGGCGGCGCTCCGCGGCATCGGCTACGCCATAGCCTCCCTGCGGGCGCAAAATCGGGCACGCGTAGTGATTGCGGACATCGACGACGACGTGCAGGGCCAAGCAGCGGCGAGCGGATCGGCGGCATGGCCCGGTTCGAGCGGCTCGACGTGCGCAGTGAAGCCGAGTGGCAGGCGCTGACGGAACGCGTGGAACGACGTCACCGCCGGAACGTTCTGGTCAACAATGCTGCATCTACCTGATCAAGCCGAGCCAAAACGACAATGGAGGAGCTCGACGACATCCTCGCAGAGAACGTGCGCGGGGTGTTCTGCATGAAGCATATGACGCCGGGGATGGCGCAGCGGCGGGCTCGATCGTCAATCTGTCATCGATGACGGCAGCGTGGTTCCGAGGGTCTGGCGACCTACAGCGCCAGCAAGGGAGCGTCCGGCTCGTGACCAAGGCGGTCGCGCTCCGTGGTACGGCGCCTGCAAGACCGGACAATCGTTGGCCCAGCTCGGCAGGAAATGCCTGATCGGCTGAATCTGCGACGACCCGGTTGAGATGGCATACGCCGCCCTCTATTTGGCGAGGGGAGGATCGCGCTTACCGAAAGGGCAACCTCGACTAAGGCGGTGGCGTTCCCCCTCGCCGTGTGCCTCAAAAACCTGACGAAGCGCCTCGGCCCCGGCGTCATCACCGGCGCCGCCGACGACGACCCCAGCGGGATCGCCACCTATTCGCAGGCGGGCGCGCAGGCGGGCTTCGGCCTGCTTTGGACAGTGGTGCTGACCTGGCCGATGATGGTCGCGGTCCAGTCGGTGAGCGGGCGGATCGGCCGGGTCACCGGCCGCGGGCTGGCCGCCAACATGCTCGACGTCTTCCCCCGCCCGGTGGTGCTGGCGCTGGTCGCGCTGCTGTTCGTCGCCAACACCATCAACATCGGCGCGGACCTGTCGGCGATGGGCGCCGCGGTCCGGCTGGTGGCGGGCGGCAGCCAGCATCTCTACACGGTGCTGTTTGCGCTCGCTGCCCTGCTCGGCACCGTCTTCGTGCCCTACCACAGCTACGTCAACGTCCTGAAGTGGCTGACCTTCTCGTTGCTGGCCTATGTCGGCATCGTCTTCACCGTGCATATCGACTGGGGGGCGGTGCTGGCGGGCGCCTTCGTGCCGAAGTTCGACGGCTCGGGCGACACGATCACGCTGATCGTCGCCATCTTCGGCACCACCATCAGCCCCTACCTGTTCTTCTGGCAGAGCTCGCAGGAGGTCGAGGAGGAGGAGGCCGACCCCAAGGCCGCGCCGCTGCTCGAGAAGCCGCAGCAGGCGCCGCGCGAGCTGGAGCGCATCGGCTGGGAGACCGTGGTCGGCAGGCGGCCTCCAACATCGTCGCCTTCTTCATCATGCTAACCACCGCGGTTACCTTGAATGCGAACGGACATACCGACATCCAGACCTCGGAGCAGGCGGCTGCGGCGCTGAAGCCGATCGCGGGCAACGCGGCCTTCTTCCTGTTCAGCCTGGGGATCGTCGGGACGGGTCTTCTCGCGGTGCCCGTACTGGCCGCGTCGGCGGCCTATGCGGCGGGCGAGGTGTTCGGCTGGCTCATCGGGCTGGAGAACAAGCTTGCTGAAGCCAGGGGCTTCTACGGCGTGATCGCGGCGGCCATCCTGCTCGGCATCGCGGTGGATCTCTCACCGCTCGATCCGATCAAGGCGCTGGTGTGGAGCGCGGTGATCAACGGCGTGACCGTCGTGCCGATCCTGGTGGCGATGATGATCGTGGCGTCGAGACCCGAGCAGATGGGCAGGTTCGTCGCCAACCGCAGCCAGCGCATCTTCGGCTGGCTCACCACCGTCATGATGGCGGTCGCTGCGGTGGCGATGTTTGCCACCCTGTAGAAGCTGATGCTTTCTGGTCATCGGAGTTTGTTAGGGGCATCGGGATAAAGCTCCTTTCCTGTTCGCTCGGCATGTTCGACGCCCCGGCCCGGATCGCCGCCCATGAGAATGGCCTCCGGCCGAACTCGTGATCGACGGCGCGGCGACCGCCGAACAAGGCAGGTGCGCAACGAACCGGCTTCAGCCTCGTTCGCTCATCACCCGCGTCAGCGCGGACAAGGAGGATTCATGGCAGACATCACGAAGATCACGTCCGGCACCCTGATCGCAGCCGAGAAGGTCGAGGGCACGAACGTCTACAACCTGCAGGGCGACAAGCTCGGTACGGTGGACGACATCATGATCGACAAGGTCAGCGGCCGGGCGATCTACGCGCTCATGTCGTTCGGCGGCTTCCTCGGGATGGGTGAAAAGTATCATCCGCTCCCTTGGTCGGCTCTGAAGTACGACGAGAACAAGGGCGGCTATGTCGTCAACCTCGACAAGAAGATGCTCGAGGACGCGCCGACCTACGACATGGAAAGCGATTTCCAGTGGACGCCCGACTACGGTCGCCAGGTCGACAAGTACTACAACGCGCCGACCTACTGGTAAGCTGGACGATCGTAGGCGAGCGGGGGCCTGTCGTCATGGCAGGCCCCTTCTTTCATGATTTCTTCTTTTTGGCAGCTTTCTTCGGCACCTTCTTGCCTTTCTTCCGCGCTTCGGAGAGGCCGATGGCGATGGCCTGTTTGCGGCTCTTCACGGTGCCCCCTTTGCCGCCCTTGCCGCGTTTGAGCTTATCGCTCTTGCGGCGCTTCATGGTGCGCTTCACATCCTTCGACGCACTCCTCGAGTACCGCGCCATGGTTGTCCCTCAAGCTATCGTTTCCGTCAGCCGCCCGAGTAGCCGCCGATGATGGGGAGTATCTCGCCCGTGATAAAGCTCGAGCATTGGGGCGAGGCAAGGAAGACGT
>JAICKJ010000035.1 GCA_025928015.1 Thermomicrobiales bacterium | reverse complement strand
TCGATCTCCTGCTCGACGTATTTGGCGGCCATGATGTCCGCCGCTTCGCCTTCAAGGCCGAAATCTGAGCGGTACTGGTTCGGATGCGGGACGTGGTAGACACCGTACATGAACGGGCCGAAGTAGTTCTCGTTGCGGATCGCGGTCAGGCTCATCGCGCCGTGCGTCATGCCATGGTAGGAGCCGCGGCGGGCGATGACCTTGTAGCGGCGCGGGAAGCCGCGCATCGCCTGGACCTGCTTGGCGATCTTCATCGCCGTCTCGACCGCCTCCGAGCCACCGGAGCAGAAGTAGACGCGATTCAGGTCACCAGGCGTGATCTTGCTCAGCGTATCGGCCAGCTCGGCGGTCGGCGCGGCGGTGAACGACGCGGCGGAGATGTAGGCCAGCTTCTTCGCCTGCTCGCCCATCGCCGCGGCGATCTCCTCGCGGCCGTGGCCGGCGTTGACGACCCAGAGGCCGGAGATGCCATCGAGGTAGGCGCGGCCGTGAACATCCCAGAGGGTGCTGCCCTTGGCGTGATCGAAGACGCGCAGACCATCCCGCTCGGCCAGCTCAGCCCACGGCGCGGAATGGATCCAGACGTGCTCCATCGCCTCCTGATCCAACGATTCCGCGTTGGGCAGCCCGGCCGCGTTCTGCTGGGCCTCACTCTTCTCCTGTGTCTTGACCACGCGATATCCTCCTTGGCAAAAACACGCACTGCACACCCCTGCGTCCCACGTGCGTTGGCGTTCTTCGGCCCGGGGTGGGGGTCTTGGCGGCAGTATATCAGAGCCAATTCGCGCCTCCGCATCCTTGGTTGACCGGCCGGACGGGCCGTGCGATAGTCCGGCGACGAGACGCATCGCGAACGTTTGACGGCGGTGAGGGCGAGCAATGACGGATTCCGGTCAGGGTTTCGATGTCGCGATCATCGGCGCCGGCGAGACGGGCCGCGCGGCGGCACTGGCGGCTGCCGGCGCCGGCGCGCGCGTGGCGCTGATCGATCAGCGGACGATCGCGCGGGCCGGACTGCCGGACACGGTCGCCGCGATGCCGGCCACCCGCGCCTGGGGCCTCTTCCGGGGCGGTGAGATCGGCCTCATCAGCGACGGCGAAACACGCGTGCTGCGCGCTGCCTCGATCATTGTCGCGACCGGCGCCCGGGATGTGCTCGCGCCGTTCCACGGCTGGACGCTCGCCAATGTCGTCGCGTGCGACGACGCGATGTGGTTCCTGGAAAGCGGAACGTTCACGCCCAAGCGAATCGCCATCGTCGGCGACGACGCGACGCCTGACCTGGATACGCTCCTCGCCAACGGCAAGTGCACGATCGTCGCGCGCGTATCGAGTCAGCAATTCGCCTCGTTTTCCGCGCAGGGCACAGACACTGTGGCATCGGTCACCGTTGACGGCCAGGACCTTCCGGCGGACGCCGTGATCATGGCGATCGGCCGGCAGCCGGACGACGCGCTCGGTCGCATGGCCGGTGCGGTCTCGCTCTGGCGGCCGGAGCTGGGCGGCAACGTGCCGCTCCGCGACGAGCTGCTGCGGGTGAACAGGAGCTGGTGCTGGGTCGCTGGCGACGCTGCCGGGCTGCTGCATGACCCGGCGATCGGAGTCGAGGAGGGGGCGCTTGCCGGCGAGTGCGCCGCGCTAATGGCGCTCGGCAAGCCGACCGGGAACATCGCCGGCTCCATTGCGCAATTCCGGGCGGCGCATCCTGACCGCGTGCCGGAGCAAGCGGAATCGCGCGCCGATGATCCGCTGGCCGCCTGGCTCCGCGGTTTGACCGGGGAGACGGTCGTCTGCCGCTGCGAGGGCATCGATGCCGGCACGATCCAGGGCGCGATCGACGCGGGGATGCGCTCGATCAACGACGTGAAACGACGGACCAGGGCCGGCATGGGAAGCTGCCAGGGCGGGTGGTGTACCCGCGTCATCGGCACGATGCTTGCGGACGCCGGCGTGCCCGAGCTGGACCCGGCGCCGATGACCAGCCGGCCGCCATCCGGGCTCGTCTCCGTCGGCGAGCTGGCGCGTCTCCGCGGCGTCTGAATCTCGCGTTCCCCTGGTGCCACTTTGGCACTGAGCTTGCATGACCCCGTGCTACCATCGCAGGAGCGATGGCTGAATGGTTGCGCGCGGATGTTGCGCGCCGTGTTGGGAGGTTGGTTGCGATGCCGAAGGCCGCGGGGAAGTCCAGACTCGTCATTGATTACCGGAATGCCACAGCGGACGCCGTCGGCAAGGAAAACGGCATCAGCCAGGCCGACCTCGACGGGGTCGCGCAGACGATCAGCGAGGCCCACGCCCGGATCACCAAGGAACACCAGGACGGCGGCCAGCGATGGATGAACCTGCCCGACAACACCGACCTCGCGGACGAGATCCAGCAGTTCGCGCAGGAGGCCCGTGGGCAGTACCACGACTTCATCCTCGTCGGCATCGGCGGCTCCTCGCTGGGCGCGATCGCCACCGTCCAGGCGCTGACCCATCCCTTTCGCAACGTCCTGCCGGACGACCGGCGCGACGGCCCGCGCTTCTTCGTGCTCGACAACCCGGACCCGGAGAAGGTCTCCTCAACGCTCGACACGGTCGATCTCGACCGGACGTTGATTAACGTCGTCACCAAATCCGGCCAGACGGCCGAGACGATGGCCAACTTCCTCGTCGCCCGTGGCGCGCTGATCGACAAGGTCGGCGACGAGCAGGCGAAGAAGCAGATCGTCGCCACGACCGACCCCGAGGAAGGGCTGCTGCGCAAGCTGGCCGGCCAGGAGGGCTACCGGACCTTCCCGGTGCCGCCGGGTGTCGACGGACGCCAGACGGTGCTGAGCGCGGTCGGGTTGATCCCGGCGGCGATGTGCGGCATCGATATCCACCAGTTGCTGGCCGGCGCGGCGGCGATGCGCGCCCGCTGCCAGTCGGGCGACGTGCGCGAGAACCCGGCCTACCTGCTCGCCGCCCTCTCCGTGCTCGCCGACCAGAAGTACGACAAGTCGATGCTGGTGATGATGCCCTACGCCGACGCGCTCTTCGGCATCGGCGACTGGTTCCGGCAGCTCTGGGCGGAGAGCCTCGGCAAGCGGCTCTCGACTGACAACAAGGACGTCTACGCCGGACAGACGCCGATCAAATCGCTCGGCGCGATCGATCAGCACTCACAAATCCAGCTCTACACCGAGGGACCGAACGACAAGCTCATCTCCCTCATCGGCGTGGACGAGTACCGGGCCAGGGTCGAGATCCCAGCGCCGCCGGCGAGCATCCCGGATCTCTCATACCTCGAAGGCGGCGAGCTGGGGCAACTGCTCGACCGCGAGCGGAAGGCGACCGCCTGGGCGCTGACGCAGGCCAAGCGGCCGAACCTGACCATTACGACACCGAAGATCGACGCGTTCGCCGTCGGTGAGTTCTTCTATCTCTTCGAGCTCCAGACAGTGATGGCTGGCGCGATTTACAATGTGAATCCCTTCGGCCAACCGGGTGTCGAGGCGGGCAAGAACGCGACCTACGCGCTCATGGGTCGGTCTGGATATGAATCGCTGCGTGACGACCTGCTCACCAAACCGGACGACGCCGACACGTTCGTCAACGCGCCCGGAACATAGCTCCGGCGACGCACCTGCATCTGGCGCTTCCAGGCACGCGGTCGTCAATGCGACCGCGTGCCTTGGTGTCTGCCTCTTGACGGGAGCGCGGCAATGAACGGGAGCGGCCTGCCTGCCACCCGAATGATGGTCTACACGGCCGCCGTGCTCTTCGTCGTCGCGGTCGCCTGGACCTTGATGAAGATCCAGTCGATCATCCTGCTGGCCTTCCTCGGGATCATCCTGGCGTCGGCGATCGAGCCGATCGTCTACCGTCTGCGGCGCTCGGGGCTCTCGCGCGGCCAGTCCATTGTCGCGATCTACATCGCGATCCTCTCGCTGATCGTGCTCGGTATCTACCTCATCGTGCCGCCGCTGGCGCATCAGGTCGCCGAGCTCAACAAGGGCATCCCGGAGATCTTCGACTCGCTGCGCAAGCAGGCGATCGAGAGCGACAACGATTTCGTCCGCAACACCGGCTACCGCATGCTCTGGAACATCCAGACGGCCTACGAGCGCGTCCGCGACAGTCCGGACATCGGCCAGGACCAGGCGATCGGCGTCGCGACGTCGGTCATCGGCATCCTTTTCACGACGATCTCGGTGATGATCGTCGCCTTCTACTGGATCACGGAGAAGGCGACGATCAAGCGGGTCGTGCTCAGCCTCTTCCCGTTCGAGCGGCGCCACCGGGCGCACGCGATCTGGGACGAGATCGAATACAAGATCGGCGGCTGGACTCGCGGCGAGCTGCTGCTGATGTTCATCATCGGCGCCTGCTCCGGTGTGGCCTACTTCTTCCTCGATCTCCGCTTCTGGCTGGCGCTCGCGATCTGGGCGGGTCTGACCGAGGCCGTCCCGTTCATCGGGCCGTGGATCGGCGGCGGCACCGCCTTCCTGATCGCGCTCGCCGACTCGCCCCAGAAAGCGATCATCGTGGCGATCTTCGTCGTCGCCCTGCAGCAGCTCGAAGGGGCCGTCCTCGTGCCACGGGTGATGAAGAACGCCGTCGGCATGAGTCCGTTGACGGTCATCCTGGCGGTGCTGATCGGCGGGGTCCTTCTCGGGCCGCTCGGCGCCCTCCTGGCGATCCCGGTCGGCGCGACGGTCCAGGTGCTGATCCAGAACCTGGTCCGGCTCCGCGACGACGAGATCGAGTCGGAACTGCGGACGATGGATGTGTTACCCGCGGATTCCAGTGGACCGGCGGTCGATCCCGACAACCGGGCGGTCCTGGTCAACCAGCAGGTGCGACGCGGCGTGACCGGCCGGACCGGTGAACCGCCAGAGCCGCCGACCGGTCCCCAGCAAGTCAGGAACGCGACGAAATGAGCTCATCCCGCGCCGGCGGCGATACGCGCCCGGATGTGGCACCCCGTCCGACCAGCGTTCGCACTGTTGTCGCCGCCTTCGATGACACGATCGACGCCGAACATGTCCTGGCCGCGCTGCGCCGGAGGGAACACCCGTCCGAGGCGATCTCGGTCATCCTGCGCGAGCGGGCCGCGAACATGGTGGACATCAACGGCCCGCGGCCGGTCCTGGCGCGGGTGATCGCGTCGTCGGCGCTCGACGCGGCCAGTGGCTGGCTCAAGGGGATCGCCTCGCTGATCCTGCCGGATCGTGCGTCCTATCTCGTCGCCGGGCCGATCGGCGTGGTGCTGGCCAACCTGAAGGGCACCGCCCACCACGGCACGCCGCTGGACCGCGAGGACGTGACGATCGACTTGACCACCCGCCAGCTCATGCGCGCGCTCTCGACCTTCGGGCTCGACCCGCGCGAGGCGTTCTACCTCGAACGGCGTGTCGTAGCCGGCTCGCCGCTGATCGGCGTCACGTCGTCCGACCCGCAGGTGCTCCGCTCGGCGCACCAGATCTTCTCCCGCTTCAACGCCGTCTATCTCGGCCTCGCGCAGACCGACGAAGGGGTGCGCGCGCACGCCGACCGGCTCCTGCGGATGGGACCGCAGGCGAGCGGCGACGTCCTGATCGCGGATGCGATCTCGCCGTTGCGCCGCTTCTATCAGCTCGCCGCCGACCAGCTCCCGGCGGGTCACGTCGGGATACTTGGACGCACCGCGGTCACCGAGCAAGGCGCGGAGATCGGCACGCTCGCCGATGTGCTGTACCAGCCGGGCGCCGAAGTCAATCCGGGCGCGGCGACGCCGCGGTACGCGGTCATCGTCTTCGGCGGTGTGCTGGGCCTGGGCCGACACCACGTCGCCATCCCGGCCGAGGTCGTCGAACTCGACGCGAACCCGGTGCGAGTGGCGATCGACCAGAATGAGCTGCAGGCGGCGCCCCGCTTCAGCTTCGACGCGCCGATGAGCCGGCTCGACGAAGTCGAAATCCGCGACTACTTCAACGTCCGGCCCTACTGGAACGAAGTGAGCGCCGACGTCGGCAAGTTCTGATCGCGCAGCGATTCTTTCATCGGGCGTCGATGGACTGTCGGATCGCCTGCCATCGCGTGGGCGACGACTCATCAACCATCCACGGTTCGAACCCGAGGCGGAAATACGTCACGATCGCCGGCAGGCGATGGTCGTCGGTCCGCAAGAAGAGCTCATCGTTGCCAGCATCCGCGGCGTAATGCAAGACCGCCAGGCAGGCGAGCAACCCGAGCCGCTTGCCCCGGTGGGCGGGATCTGCCGCGACCCAGCCGAGCTCCGGCAGCGGCGCGTAGTCGTCGTTCCGGTGGAGATGGAGCTGGGCGGTCGCGACCGGCGCACCGTCGTCGGTCGTGATGAAGAAGCTGCCGTCCAGTGGCATCGTCGAGTCCGGCGCGAAGAAGGGCGCGGCGCGGTCCGCGTCCCACTCGCGCAGCTCGCCATTGTGTTGCAGGAGCGCTGCCCAGGCGGAGGTATCCACCGGGGTGAGCGAGCGGAGCCGGTATCCATCGGGCAGCGTCAACGCCGGCAGATCGGTCAGCCGCCGCTTCATGTGCAACTGCGGCTGTGCCGCCTCACTCGCCATCGCGGTTGCTCCCCCGCCTTCTCCCCGGTCAGGCGCCGTCGCTGGCGGCGTTGATCGCGTTGAGCAGCAAGATCGGCGACGGCGCGCCAGCCTGCTTGAAGATCACCTTCCCATTTTTGCCGACGATGACGACCGTGCGGGAAATGCCGGTGCCCTCGTCATTGACCGCGCCGTACTGTTTCGCGACGTCCAGGTTCTCGTCGACCAGCAGCTCGAACGGGAAATTGTTCTCGGCGATGAACTCCCGGTGGCTTGCGGCGCTGCCCGGGTTGACGCCGAACGGCTCGGTCTCCACCTCGCGGAAGGAGGCAATGTTGTCGCGCACGGCGACAAGCTGGTCCGTTCAGCCCTTCGTCTTGTCCTTCGGATAGAAGAGCAAGAGCGCGCGCAGGACGCCGCGCAGGTCGCCCAGCCGGACCTCCTCACCGCTCGCTGATGCCAGCGTGAAATCCGGCGCCTCGTCTCCAACCTCGACCGCCATGGGCTTTCCTCCGTAGTGGCCGCGATGACGTCCGTCATCGCCCTCGTCGGCCCCTACGGTACCGCAAGCATGCGGTCGAGCGCGACCCGCGCCTCGGCCGCCACGGCGGGATCGACGGTGATCTCGTTGACGATCTCGCCTTCAACCAGATGCTCCAGCGCCCAGAGAATATACGCCGGGTGGATGCGGTACATGGTCGAGCAGGGGCAGACGACCGGATCGAGGCAGAAGATCGTCTTGTCGGGCATCCGTTGCGCCAGCCGGCGGACGAGGTTGATCTCCGTGCCGACCGCCCAGGTCGTGCCGGATGGCGCCGCGGTGATCGTCTTGATGATGAACTCGGTCGAGCCGTCGCAATCGGCCGCCTGGACGACCTCCATCCGGCACTCAGGATGGACGATCACCTGGACTTCCGGAAAGTCCGCCCGCGCCTGCTCGATCTGCTCGACCGAGAAGCGGGCGTGGACCGAGCAATAGCCCTTCCAGAGGATGACGCGAGCCGCGCGCAACTGCTCCGGCGTGTTGCCACCGAGCGGCTGGAACGGGTCCCAGACGACCATCTCGTCGAGCGGAATGCCCTGGCGGACGGCGGTGTTGCGGCCCAAGTGCTCGTCCGGGAAGAAGAAGACGCGCTCGCCGCGTTCGAAGGCCCAGTCGTAGACCCGCGACGCGTTGGAGGAGGTGCAGACGATGCCGCCGTTGCGGCCGCAGAATGCCTTGAGGGTCGCCGCGGAGTTCATGTAGGTGATCGGGACGACGCCGTCGATCCCGAGGTCGCGCAGCGCCGCCCAGGCCGTCTCGACGTCGTCCCACTTCGCCATGTCAGCCATCGAGCAACCGGCTTCGAGATTGGGCAGGATGACATGCTGCTCCGGGCCGCCGAGGATATCGGCGCTCTCGGCCATGAAGTGGACGCCGCAGAAGAGCGTGAACTCGGCGTCGGTGCAGCTGGCCGCCTGCTGCGACAGCTTGTAGGAATCGCCCTCGAAGTCGGCGAACTGGATCACCTCGTCCCGCTGGTAATGGTGACCGAGGATGGTCAGGCGGTCGCCGAGCTGGCGGCGCAGCGCCCAGATGCGCGCATCGCGTTCCTCGGCCGGCATCTTGAGATACGCTCGGTCGATCCGTTCCTGCCGCAGCGGTCCGACGCCGTAGCGTTTGAGCTGGTCATAGGCGCCGGTGCCCTCCTCCGGCACGCAGGAGGCCGGTTCGAGCTGCGGGTTGATGAGCCACTTCGTGGCTTTCGCCTCGGCGTCTGCCTCGGATGTGGCCGTCACGGCGCCGGTCGCCGGAAATAGCGCGATCCCCATGAACTGTCTGCTCCCGCCGCGCCGCTCCCGCGACTACGGCTGTTGTTTGAGCCCGCCGGGTCGTCCCTGGCCGCCCACGCGGCGTCTGTCGCACCCCGTCCCGGCCGGGCTCGCCAGTCGCATGGTAGGGGCGCCGGGAGTAATTGTCAACATGACACTAAGTAGTCGTGGAAGGCGGAGGCGTTTGACACTGCCTGCCGATCGTGGTCTGATACGAGGGTTCAACAGTGATCGAAAGCGCGGGCGTCCCATGCGTGGCAGAGGAGGTGCGACGCGATTGGCCCCCGGGTCAGACGAAGTTTGCCGGCATACGTGACGTGGACTCGCTCTCCGCGTCGGACGTGGATCGGCGCGAGCCGCAGCCAAGGAGAGTGCCATATGCGCGACGATGCGGATCACACCCCATATATCTTCACCCGTCGTTCATCCCGCCGGCAGGCGTTGAAGGGCGCCGCGGCGCTCGGTTTCGGCGTGCCGTTGCTGAAGATTGGCTCGGCGGTCGCGCAGGACGTGGTGACGATCACCTGGTTCGCGGGCCGCGACACGACGGGGTACACGCCGAAGCAGGTCGAGGCCTTCAACGCCCAGAGCCAGAACATCAAGATCAACTATCAGGAGCAGGGCGCCAACACCACCGATCTCCACGACAAGTTCGTGACCATCGCGACGGCCAAGGACTCCACGGCCGACATGATCTCGATGGACGTCCCCTTCGTGCCCGAGTTCGCGGCCGCCGGCTGGACCATCCCGGTCGAGGACATCCTGCCGGCGGACGAGCGGAGCAAATTCTTCGGCGGCACGATCGCCGGCGCGACCTACGACGGCAAGCTCTACGCGGTGCCCTGGTTCAACAACGGCCCGGGCCTCTTCTACCGCAAGGATCTGCTCGACAGCGCCGGATTGCAGCCGCCCAAGAGTTATGACGAGCTGGTCAAGATTTCGAAACAGCTCCAGACGCCACAGGTGGCCGGCTTCATCTTCCAGGCGGCGCAGGCCGAGGGCGGGTTGATCTCCTGGCTGGAATACCTCTGGGGCTATGGCGGCAACCTGCTCGACGACCAGATGAAGGTCGTTCTCGACAAGAGCGACGCCGGCGTGGACGCGCTGAAGCGGCTCGTCGGCTATATCTATGACGAAAAGATCTCTCCGGAAGCCTGTCTGACGATGCGCATTCCGGCGGACGCCGAAAACGCCTTCGCCAGCGGGGGCGCCGTTTTCCTCCGCTCGTGGATGACCGCGACCAGCTCAATGGACGGGGCCACCTCCAAGGTGAAGGGCAAGTGGGACGTCACCACCTTGCCGTCGGAGGATGGCACGAAGCCCGGACCGGGCTGCCTCGGCACCTGGAACCTCGGCATCTCGGCCTTCTCCAAGCATCAGAAGGAGGCGGCCGAGGCGATCAAGTGGCTCACGTCGCTCGAGCAGCAGACGGCGCGCTACCTCGGCAATGGCAACCTGCCGGCGCGCTCGGCTGTCTTCGACGATCCGAAGGTCAAGGAGAAGTACACCTACGTCGACCGGCTCAAGCCGGCGTTCGAAGCGCTGAAGCCACGGCCGGTGACGCCCTACTACAGCCAGCTCTCCTCGGACGCGCTGCAGCCGAACTACGGCGCGGCGATGACTCGCCAGAAGCAGCCGGAGCAGGCGATCAAGGACATGGCGGACGCGATGCGCCAGATCCTCAATAGCTAGCGACGAGCACCGGAAGGCGGCTCATCGCCGCCCCTTGGTCGCGGGAGACGTCGATGGACGCGAGCAGCGAACGCCTCGCCGCCCAGACCGGCGGCGCAGGTCACCTGGCGCGACGGCGATGGTTCCGGCAGGAGCCGTCCGAGGCCATCTACGCCGCCTTGCTCGTGCTGCCCGCGATGCTGACGGTCGCGCTGATCGCCTTCCTGCCCCTCGCCCGCGCGTTCTGGCTCAGCCTCTGGCACATCAACCTGCGCTTCGCCACGACGCCGCGCACCTTTGTCGGGCTCAAGAACTACCAGGCGATTCTCCACGACGACCGCTTCTACAACGCGCTCAAGGTCAGCGGCACGATCGCCCTCTGGTCCATCCTCGCCGAGCTGGTCCTCGGCATGGTGATCGCGCTGGCGATCCACCGCGAGTTCACCGGCCGGGGGCCGGTGCGCGCCTCGGTGCTGATCCCGTGGGCGTTGACGACCGTCGTCGCGGCCAAGATGTGGCAGTTGATCTACCAGACCGATTTCGGCATCCTCAACCGCATCCTCGGCGACCTCCGCCTGATCTCGAATCCGATCCCCTGGCTGGCCAGTCCGAACTGGGCGATCTGGGGATTGATCGGCGCCGAGATCTGGAAGACGACGCCCTTCGCCGCGCTGTTGCTCCTGGCCGGGCTCCAGCTCATCCCGGGCGATCTCTATGAAGCATCGGCGCTGGACGGCGCGACCGCCTGGGCGACGTTCTGGCACGTCACGTTGCCGTTGCTGCGCCCGACGCTCCTCGTCGTGCTGCTCTTCCGATTGATCGATGTCGCGAGGATGTTCGACCTGCCGTTCGTACTCACCAGCGGCGGTCCGGGCTTCCAGACCGAGACGCTGACGATGTACACCTACCGCGTGCTCTTCCAGAATCTCTCATTCGGGATGGGATCGGCGCTCGCCGTCACGACCTTCCTGATCGTCCTCGTCGTCTGCTTCATCTTCATCAAGATCCTCGGCGCGCCCGTGGGTAAGGGAGACGAACGATGAGAGGCACAGCCTCCTCTCACCATTGGCGGGAGGGGTTTCGACACGTGCCCTTCGCGGCGCTGATCATCTTCATCGTGCTGTACTGCACACTGCCCTTTCTCTGGACGGTGATCACATCGCTCAAGGACTTGCCCGAAATCTACCGGTCGCCAGCCACCTACTGGCCGCATCGAGTCGTGCTCGCCAACTGGGAGAAGGTGCTGACGCTGACGCGGTTCACCCGGTCGCTGCTCAACAGCGCGATCGTCGCCTCCAGTGCGACCGCGATCTCGCTCCTGATCGGCTCCTTCTGCGCCTACGCGCTGGCGCGATTGCGCTTCCCGGGCAAGAACGTCGTGCTGGCGACCGTGCTGGCCGTGGCAATGTTCCCCGGTATCGCCATCCTCAGCCCGCTCTACCTGCAGTTCCGCGACTGGGGGCTGATCAACACCAAGCTGTCGCTGATCCTGCCCTACGTCACCTTCACGCTGCCGGTCTGCATCTGGACGTTGACCGCCTTCTTCCGCGACCTGCCGCTGGAACTGGAGGAGGCGGCGCGGGTCGATGGCTGCACGCGGTGGCAGGTCTACCGGCAGATCGTCGTGCCCTTGGCGGCGCCGGGCGTCTTCACGACCGCGATCCTGCTCTTCATTGCCGCCTGGAACGAGTTCCTCTTCGCGCGCACCTTCATCAGCGACCAGGCGCAGTACACCGCGCCGGTCGCCGTCGCCCAGTTCGAGGGCGCGGACATCGCCGCGGCGACGCCGTGGGGCCAGATCTCCGCCGCCGCGATCGCCACGACGCTCCCGCTCGTCCTGCTGGTCCTCATCTTCCAGCGCCGCATCATCTCCGGCCTGACGGCGGGCGCGATCAAGGGCTGATGCGCTCGAGTCCTGATACGCAATTGCAACCTCGCCGCGTCGGCTGGTATTCGCCTGCGACGTCCGGGTGGCTACGATGACGTTGGCGGATCCTCGCACCGCCGGGGTCGTGTTCGGCACCTGCGGCGCGGGTCGATGGCCCTACGGTCGGCCGTCGAGTCGGCTCGATGGTCCGCATGACGCGCGCAAGGAGAATTCGCCATGGTGCTCCACGCCGAACAGTCACGGACACGCACGAGTACCGACCTGATGAAAGCGGCGGTGTTTCGCGGGGTTAACGACCCGCGTCTCGAAGAGGTGGGCATCCCGTCCGCTGGGCCAGGCGAGGCCATCGTCAAGATCACAATGACCACCATATGTGGCACGGACGTGCACATCCTCAAGGGCGAATGGCCCGTCGCGCCTGGTCGCGTGCTAGGCCACGAGCCCGTCGGCGTGATCCACGAGCTTGGCCCGGGGGTCGAGGGGTACGCCGTCGGCGACCGGGTGCTGGTCGGCGCCATCACGCCTTGCGGCACCTGCTACTACTGCCTGCACGGCCAATCGGCTCAGTGTGCCGGCGCCCACAACCACTGGGTCCCTGGCGGCGGCTGGCGCCTCGGCAATTCAATCGACGGCGTCCAGGCGGAGTACTATCGCGTGCCGTATGCCCAGGCGAACCTGACGAAGATCCCCGATGACCTCCGCGACGAGGACGTGGTCCTGCTCGCGGATATCGCCTCGACCGGCATCTCGGCGTCCGAAAAGGCCGGAGTCACCATTGGCGACGTCGTCGTAGTCTATGCTCAGGGGCCGATCGGCCTGTGCGCGACCGCCGGCGCACGCCTGAAGGGCGCATCGTACGTGATCGCGGTTGACGGCATCCCCGAGCGGCTCGAGATGGCCAAACGGATGGGCGCGGACGAGGTCATCAACTTCCGGGAGCAGGACCCGATTGAAGCCGTCAAGAAGGCAACCGAGGGGCGCGGCGCCGATGTCGCCATCGAGGCCCTTGGGACACAAGGGACCTTCGAGAGCTGCCTCCGGTCGCTCCGGCCCGGCGGCACGCTCTCCAGCCTCGGCATCTACTCCGGCAAGCTCGCGATTTCGACCGATGCCTTCGTCGGTGGGCTCGGCGATCACGCGATCGTCACGACGCTCTGCCCCGGCGGCAAGGAACGGATGCGGCAGCTCATGGAGATGGTCCGTCACGGACGGCTCGACCTGACTCCGCTCTTGACGCACCGGTTTGCGCTGGATGACATTGTGGAGGCCTACGACCTCTTCGGCCACCAGCGGGACGGTGTGCTCAAGGTCGTCGTGACCCCGTAGACGCTGTACCGGGGAGGTCTCTCCGACCGTGGGCACGATCAAGGGCTGCTGTACCCGTTCGGCTCTCCATTCGCCATCAGGTGCAGCAACGCCGGTTGCGCGGCACGCGCCAAGAGCGAGTAACCACCATCCGCCAATCGGTCCTTCGCAACCCGGGATTGAACCTCCGCGATGATATCGACCGGTCCGAAGCGGTCGCATCGATAGCACAGATGGAGCGGTTGCAGCGGTTGGCGGGTCAACGCGAGATCATCGCAGGCAGGAATCAGGTAAGCTTCGGCGGTCCGCAATGAGACGGCAAGCTCGGTATCGGCCAGCAAATGCATGTGCAGCAATCGCACATCCTGGCGAGCACCGCCGTTGACGACGGCAATAACGCTAGCTGGCCGCTCGAAGTGCGCCCGTGCAAGCGGTGGGATCAGGCGCAGCATCGCGGCAAGTGCCGACGCGGTCGCTCCCGGAGCGCCGTCAAGCCCGGGTGTGCGATTCCGTGGCAGGAGCAGCATGTGGCCGGGTGATTCGGGGCGCGGATGGTGCAGCACGACCACCTCGCGAGTTGTGAGGACACGCCCTGGCAAAAACCACGGAACGGCCCTGGCCGCCCAGCCGGCAGTCACGCCAGCAAAAGGGGACATCCGCTGAACTGCCATCTTCATCATCCCGGATCGCTTCTCCCCACCCTCCGGTTCGACATCCCTGGCACTGTCGCTCCTGCGCTGGCAGCCGGCGACCGCATGGCAACCGGGCACGATCTGTTATAGTGCCGCCATTGTGGTTCTGGGGTCCATCGTCTTGCATTCATGAACAGGGGTGGTGTGTGCCTGCCAATGCTGGAGTCGCCGGAACATCTGCCCGTCCCAAAGGGCTCGAAGAAGTCGCGCCGGCGCCGGCGGATGACGGGCTCTTCGGTCCGGAGAGCGTGACGTGGCGCGTCATGGCATCGCCCGCCGTCTCGTTGGGGACGGTGGCGGCCGTGCTGGCCCAGATGCTGCATCCGCGCGTGGTGCGGCTCATCGCCCAGGCCTCGACATTCGAGCGGAACCCGGAGCTGCGGGGCCGACTCACCGCGGAATATGGGCTGACCGTCACCTATGGCGACACCCGCTCGGCGGAGCGCGCCGGGGAGACGCTCCGCGCCCTGCACAGCCGCATGAAAGCGGTCGACATCGAGACCGGGCAACCATACACCGCCGACGAGCCGGATCTGCTACGGTGGGTCCACTGCACGATTCCATGGACCACGCTCCGCGCCTGCGATCGCTGGGGACCGGCGTTGACGGCCGCCGAGAAGGATCGCTACGTGTGCGAACAGCGGATCGCGGCCCGGCTCGTCGGACTCGATCCGGACAGCGTGCCCGCCACCGTGGCGGAGCTCGACGCGTATATCGACAGCATGATGCCGCGCCTCGCCTACACCGCCGAAGCCGGACGCATTCGCGCCATCATGGTTCCGCACAAGGTGCCGCGGGGCGGCAAGGAGTTGCTGTCTCGGGTGATGAATCTGGCGGCGGTCGACCTGCTGCCCGAGGAGATGCGACACCTCTATGGGTACTGGTGGGGTCCCGTCCAGCGCGGCCTGCTCGGGGCCGTGAGCAACCGCTTCCTGCGGGACGCGGTCAAGAAGACGCCCTACGAACGGGTGCTGCCCGACTTGCGCTCCTACGCCAGCGCGCACGCCTTCGGCGCCAAGGCGCTGAAGATCAACGCCGAGCTGCGCCGGAACGCGCAGGCCGCGACGGCGATCGTCGCCAGCGGCGAGGGAGCAAACGGGCAGGATGCGTGATCCCGCCCCGGGAGCCGGGTGAAACAACCGAGCGCCGGACTGATACGAAGCCAAACCCTGATCTTCCGCGAACGACACGCTGTGGGAGCACCCAGCCTCAGCCTAATGTGGACCGCGATCACCCACACGTATGGGTCCGTTGGTCTCCCTTGTGGTCCTTCTCTGCTTCAGCCCTGACGATCGTTCCAGGGTCGCCGGCGCGCATCCCCAAGAATGCCGCAACCCCTCTCCCTACACTCTGCGCAACCAACGCAAGATACGCGCATACCTGGGCCATTTCGACTCGCGCAAGATCTTGGAGCTGATAGCGAACGGCTCGGACAACGCGCGGCGGGGGCCGGTGCGCCCGGCCCAGGGCAGGGGCGAGCTTCCGTCCAGTGGCTGGTGGCAAGGGAAAAACAGCGTGACTTCGGCATGCGGGCCACGATGCCCCAAATGTCCCACAGGCGGCGCAACGCCCTCAGCGAGGAGCAGGGTGGCGCGGCGCTGAACCAGATACCGCCGCCTGCCTCGCGGCGTTGGCAGCTCGCCAAGGGCGGTGGCCTCCTATTGACTCATGCCCACGGAGTGATAGCATTGGGCCAACGCCAAATCATGGGGCCATTTGAGATATACAACGTCACCATCTTGGGGTCTGGAAAGCCAACAAGGCTTCTGAATCGGCCGCCTCAAGGCATGCAGACGTCTCCGGAGCATCCGAACGACGCTGTTCGCCAACAGTGCCTTTCGGGGCCTCTCCGCAGGTCGGTGGAATGCCCGGCGCAGAGCCGCCGCTGACATCGTCACTGTGGAGCAGACGGCTCCCACCGCCGAACGCAGATCATGGCACACGGGCATCGTCGGAGCGGCGCAAGCCACCGCGGGAGCGTAGGCAGTGAACACGTCCCACCAACCGGAAAATCTGGATCAGACGCTCGATCCGGAAGACTGGGGGGAGCTGCGGGCGCTTGGCCATCGCATCATCGATGACCTGTTCGACGACCTGCAGATGTTGCGCGACCAGCCGGTCTGGCGACCGGTGCCAGAGAGCAGCCGCCAACAGTTGGATGTGGAGCTCCCGGTCGAACCAGAAGGAGCCACTGCCGCCTACGAAGATTTCCGGCGCTATGTGTCGCCCTATTCGCGCGGCAACAATCACCCAAGGTTCTGGGGCTGGGTCAATGGTAGCGGTCTGCCGCTCGGCATCCTGGGGGATCTGTTGGCGGCAGGGATGAACCCGAGCGTCAGTTCCTTTGAAAACGCGGCCAATCTGGTCGAGGAGCAGGTGTTGCGTTGGCTCAAGCAACTCCTGGGTTTTCCCCAGACGTTCAGCGCAATACTGACGAGCGGCTCGTCCATGTCCAACATCATTGCTCTGGCAGTTGCGAGAAACCTCAAAGCGTGCGGCGATCTGCGGGCCGGCGGCCTGGCGGCATCACCGCGGCGCCTGGTGCTCTATGGCTCCGCCGAGTCGCATAGCTCGATCCAGAAGGCGGTCGAATTGCTGGGGCTCGGGTCCGAAGCGTTGCGGCGCATCCCCGTCGACGCGAACTTCCGTATTGACCTCGCGACGCTAAATGCCAGGATCGACGCTGATCAGCAAGCCGGACTACAACCGTTCTGCGTCATTGGCACCGTCGGCACGGTGAACACCGGCGCCATCGACGATCTCGATCAGCTAGCCGATATCTGCGAGCGACGGAATCTGTGGCTGCATGTCGATGGCGCCTTCGGCGCACTGGCGTGGCTCTGTCCCGAGATGCGTCCGGCCATCGGCCCGCTCCAGCGTGCGGACTCCCTCGCATTTGACCTCCACAAGTGGATGTATCTGCCGTACGACGTCGGGTGCGTATTTGTGCGCGACGCCGCTGAACACCGCCGAACCTTCTCAACCACCGCCAGCTATCTGGCGGTGGCACCGATGCACCACGATGCCGGTGTTCAGCATTTCGCCGACTATGGCATCGAGCTCAGCCGGCGCTTCCGCGCGCTGAAGGTGTGGCTCTGCCTGAAGGCGCATGGAGCGCGAGGGTTCGAGTGCCAGATCAGGCAGAACGTTTGGCAAGCCCGCTATTTGGAGGCCAGGATTCAGGCGCAGCGATACGTGCAACTGGCGGCGCCGGTATCACTCAATGTCGTTTGTTTTCGGTTTGCTTCGCCTGAGCTCTCGCCGGAGACGACAGACGCGCTCAACCTGGAGATCGTCGCTCGTATGCAAGAGGAAGGCGTCGTTTTCGCCTCCTACACGGTCCTTCACGGCCGACCCGTGATCCGAGTCGCCATCACGAACCATCGCAGTCGACACGAGGATTTCGATCGATTGGTCGGCGAGGTCGTCCGCCATGGCAAGGAACTCCTGATGGCGCCCGCCGCCTGATTGAAGAGCGGAACGTTCGCACACTGACCGCGAGAACCCGCGCGGCAGCCTCGCCCACTGTCTGAAGCATCCTTGAACCAAGCGATAGTCGGTGCCAAGGATCAGCTTCCGTATCCCTCCCGAACCGCGCATCGATCCCTTATACGGAGGAATGTCAAATGAGCCCCGCGAAGAAGCAGATTCCCCTTCCATTGAGTGAGCGAGCGCCCGTTGCCGGTGCCAGGGTCATCGGTGACGTCGATCCGGACAAACGGATTGTCATCACGATTTACGTTCGGAAGAACCCGAACTCTCCGCCCCTCCCGGACGTCAATGAGAGCGTGGGCGAGCCGCCGACGATGAGCGACGCGGAAGTCCTTGCTGCCTACGGCGCCGACCCGGCGGACATCCAGAAGGTCACTGACGCGGTCACTCAGGCCGGGCTGGAGGTGGTCAAGACCAGCCCGGAGAAGCGAAGCATCGAGGTCGCCGGACCGACCCAGGCAATCGAGTCCTTCTTCGGCGTCAAGCTACAACGATACGCGACCGCCGAAGGCGAATATCGCGGCCGGACCGGGCTGATCAAGGTCCCCGCGGATCTCGCCCCGATCATTGAAGCAGTCTTCGGACTGGACGACCGCCAAGTCGGCCGCCCGCGGTTACGGCGTGACCCACGAGCCGTGTTTGGTGTCCCGACCGTGCAGCGGCTGGACATCGTCCGGGCCAACGGTCTGCCGCCCTACACCTACCTTCCGACCGCCCTCTCGCAGATCTATCGATTCCCACTCGGCACCGACGGCTCCAACCAGTGCGTGGCGATTCTCTGTTTCAACGATCCGGACAGCCACGGCGGGTACTCCCGCGAGGCGTTGGAGCTCTACTTCGGCCAGGTTCTTCAGTTCCCGATGCCGGAGCTCGTCGACGTGGTCGTCCATGGTCAGGGAAACGACCCCGGCGACGACTCTGGCGCCGATCCCCTCGACACGAGCGCCGAGGTGATGCTCGACATCCAGATGGCTGGCGGTTGTGCGCCGAAGGCCAAGCTGGTTGCCTATTTCTCCCAATTCACGGAGCAAGGCTGGGTCGATCTCATCAACACGGTCATCACCGACACCGGGAACAAGCCGTCGGTGATCTCGTGTAGCTACGGGAATCCCGAGGACGACCCGCGCAGCGCCTGGACGCTAGCGGCGATCAAGAAGGTCAACGAAGCCTTCAACGCAGCAGCGCTCCGCGGGATTACGATCTGTTGCGCATCTGGCGACGATGGCTCACGGGATCAGGCCGGCGATGGACGTGCACATGCCGACTTTCCGGCCTCGAGCCCCTATGTCCTCGGCTGTGGTGGCACCCAACTGGTCGTCACCCCGACCGGCAGTCCGTGGGAGACGGTCTGGAACAATGGGCCCGGCAGCGCCACCGGCGGAGGCGTCAGCAAGTTCTTCCCGCTGCCCTCATGGCAGCGCCATGTCGGTGTCCCGCCATCGGTCAACCCTGGCCACCACGTTGGCCGCGGCATTCCCGATGTTTCCGGGGTCGCCGATCCCGAAACGGGCGTCGTGATCATCACCCTCGACGGGAAGCATCTCGCGGTCATTGGCGGGACGAGCGCGACAGCTCCGATGTGGTCCGCCCTGATCGCTCGCCTGAACCAGGCACTCGGCAAGCCGCTCGGCTTCTTCAATCCCACGCTTTATGGCGCGCTGTACTATGGCGTCTTACGAGATGTCATCTACGGAAACAACGGGGCCTATGCCGCGCGACCGGGCTGGGACGCCTGCACGGGCCTGGGCAGCCCCGACGGTATGAACCTGCTCGCGGCGCTCGCGGCTCTCCAGGCATCGATGCCTCAGAGCGCCGGCGCGCCGGCGCCGTCCCACGTCTTGGAGCCGTTCCGGAACGCCTACGATGCGTTTACGAGCGCGCTGCAGGAAGCGTGGCGCGCCTCCGCGAGTGATGGGGATGGGACGGGATCTTTTGCCTCGCACGCGTCGGGCGCGTACGCCACGTACGTCGGCGCGGCCAAGAAGGGCTGGACGGACATCGACACCGAGGCAGTCGACATCGCATCGCTCTACGCGATTGGGCAGAGCCTGGAGAGCGCGGCTGGATTGGCGGCGCAGGCAGCGACTGCTCTGGCGGGAGGAGGAGCGGGATGGAAACCGCCGACCGTCTGAGTGCCGCATATGAGGGCTTCATGTCCGCCCTGGAAGGGGCCGCCATCGAGCCCGATCTCAACCAGCGGGCGCTCGATGCCTACAACGCATACGCCGCGCTGCTCGCCGACGCCGCGAAGGAGCCGGCGGCTGCCGAGGCGAATGATGCTTTCGAAGCGTATCGCGCGGTGATCAGCAGCGGATTTCGCGGGCCGGAGGCAGGCAACCAGATCCGCGCGGCATACAAGAACTATCTCGCGGAGGTGCGGGCGGCCTGGGCGGAAACCGATCCGACCGTGCTCACGCCCGCTGATCTCGCCACCATCGGCCAGGGCCTTGCTTACCTCGCCTGGCTCGTTGAAACGGGTCTCGATGGGGCGGAGGCAGAATCGGAGGAAACCGGCGACGACGCCATTGCCAACGAACAGGGGAGCTCGCTATGGGGTCCGACATCTCTCTTGTCCGATACGAGCCGGCCCGAAGGACAGATGTGACGCTCGCGAAGGGTGGATTGGTGCTCAGGCATGTCGTCGTAGAGCATGCATTGTCACTCGATTCCCGCGCGGCGCCGCTCTCTGGCGAGGAATGGCAGCGGGCGGAGCGCTACCGGCACCGGCGCGATCGAGATCGCTACATGCAGACCAGGATCGCGCTGCGAACACTGCTGGGGCGTATCCAGGGGGTTGAGCCGGCCAACGTCGTCCTCAAGACCGGCCGATTCGGCAAGCCTGAGCTTGCGGGAAACCATGATGACCTCATGTTCAATCTCTCTCACTGTGGCGACGACTCGCTGATCGCAATCACGCGCGGAGTTCCCGTCGGAGTCGACATCGAGAAGGATTCGGCGGTCGTCGATCCCGAAGTCATTGCGCATCACTTCTTCACCCCCTTTGAGCGATCGCTGCTCCAGACCGCGGGTCCGAGCGCGCGACGTCGTCGCTTCCTCGGAATCTGGACGGCAAAGGAGGCATACGCCAAGGGACTCGGTCTCGGCTTTGCCCTTGATCCAACAGCCTTCGAGGTGTGTCCAGTGGCCGGCGGATTCAGGATTGTCGATTCCACCCAACC
>JAICKJ010000371.1 GCA_025928015.1 Thermomicrobiales bacterium | reverse complement strand
CGTTCATCTGCAAGAAGCTGGCGATCGCGAACTTCGTCGTGACCGGATAAGCGCGAACCTCGGGATGGCGTTGGCGCCATTCCCGGACGCGACGTTCGAACGCGCCGTCGGCCTCCTCGGTGAGCTCCTCCGGTCGGCCTCCCAGGATGAGCATGGGCGCCCTGCGTAGATTCGCCTCCCACACGGCGTGTTTGACGACTACCTCATTGTCGGGCGCGTCGGTCATGCGGACCACGACCCAGTTGATCTCCGGTGGTGGCTGTGTGGATTCCGTACGCACGACCGCGACCGGACAATGGGCCTTTTCTGCGAGTTCGGTTGCCGTAGAACCCAGAAGCGAGCGGGCGTAGCGCCCGATCCCGACGGAGCCGACGCAGACCATCTCGGCGTCGCGCGACGCCTCTATCAGAGCCACCCCCGCCGGTGCACGCGGGATCTCCGTTTCGACGGTGACGGCCTTTCGGCCGGCGGCGATCGCGTCTCGTGCCCGGATCAGTGACCTCTCGGCATGTTCGAGATCTCGCGCGTAGTCGGCCGGTGACGGGTGTGTCGGTTTGATCACGGAGATCAGGCGCAGCGGGACAGCGCGACTGATGGCCTCATCGACAGCCCAGAGCGCGGCCGTAAGGGCCGCCGGTGAACCATCGATACCCGCGATGACTGTCCTCATCGTCCGCACCTTCTGTGACCATGTCCGAGCGCTGATACCCAGCATCGATCCGATTGTGAATCACGCCGCATTGGAGTTCTTTTCCGTGACTTGAGGATGTGCACTGCCGCCTGGGCCCGGGTGGGCGAGCCGGTAAACATCGATCAGTCGTGCGAGATCGCTTGGCGTGATGATGCCGACCACCCTGCCGCCATCGATGACCAGGGCGCGGCTGCAGTGACCGGCCGTCGCCAACCGCTCGATGAGCGTGCTGAGAGGCTCGGGAGGCGCCGCGGTCGGCACGCGCTCCAGCGGCAGCGCGATCTCACGCACGCTGGTCGTGGAGCGCCGGTCGGGCGCAACGTCGCGCAGCTGTCTGAGCGTGACCAACCCCACGATCGATCCGTCCCGGTCGGCGACCGGGTAGGCCGAGTGAGGGGCGCCCAGCAGATAACGCTCGATGAATTCCTCCACCGTAAGCCAGCCGGGCGCGGAACGCGGGTTCGCGGTCATCGCGTCGGCGACGCGCACCCCGGCCAGGGCCTGACGGGTCGTCACTTGCAGCTCTTCCTCGCGCGCGGCGGCGAAGATGAACCAGCCGATGAACGCCAGCCAGACGCCGCCGACCAGGCCGCCCACCAAGAACTCTGCCAATCCCAACACGATCAGGATGATGGCGACGACCCGCCCGGCACGCGCCGCCCCGACCGCGGCGCGCACGCTGTCGCCATACCGGCGCCACAAATAAGCGCGCACCAATCGACCACCATCCAGCGGCGCGCCGGGCAGCAGATTGAACACCCCCAGCACGAGGTTGATGACGGCAAGCCACCACGTCACGCTCACCGCGATGTTTCCGACCCCCAAGGCGGGAAGCACCACGGCGAGCGCGGCGAATCCCGCAGACAGGGCAAGACTGGTCGCCGGGCCCGCCGCCGCGATCCGGAAGTCCGCCTTCGGCGTTTTCGCCTCCCCGTGCAACGTCGTCACACCGCCGAACAGCCATAGCGTCACGTCGCCCACGCGCACTCCACTACGGCGGGCGACAACCGCGTGCGCCAGCTCGTGCGCCAACAGCGACGCCAGCAGGACCACCGCGCCACAGGCACCGGCCAGCCAATAGATTGGCCGCGAATATCCCTTGACGGTGTCGGGTAACGCGGTAGCCAAGCTCCAGGTGAACAACCACAGGATCACGATGACGCTCCAGTGGACCTTGACTTCGAACCCGGCAATCCGCCCTAGTGGAATGGCGTCACGCATGTCGCGACCTCCGAAATTGATGTCCGATAGCTGTTTTCGCGTCCGCGCTATTCCTGACCGCCGAGCCGGACGCCCTCCGGAGTGATCAGCTGGTGATGGCCGCAGGCGAGCAAATCGCCCCGGCGAATTGCTCGCCGGCATCCGCGGGCTGCCGCCGGGCGATGTCACGCACAGCGGCCATCGCATCCTCCTCGCATCCGGGTGAAATTCCGGTCTGATGCCGAAGATAAGGCGCCGCTGATGCCGATGCTAGGGCCGTTGGACCTCCCGTCGGCGGTCAATAGGCCCAGGACCGTTGCCGGCGTTGGAGAGATCTTCCGCGGGCCGTGACCGCTCGACCGGCCGCGCCGGCAGGAGCTGCCATGGCCAGTCGCTCCGCCCGGTGCTTGAGTCCAAGCAACAAACCCCGAGTGCCGAAGGCGATCAACGGCCTGACGAGTTCCATGACGAACACCTCGCCGGGGTGGCGTAAGCCGATCCTGGTGCGGGTGAGTAATCGGACCCGGTCCTCCCAGTGCGGCTGGACGTGGAACGACCACACCGCATTCCAGCGCCGATCCTCCCGCGTGGCGTCGAGCACCACATATTTTTCGGGCACGATCTCGGCAACGGATAACGAAACTCCGTCCGGCAACCCCATCCAGCCCCCGGGAGCCAGCCGCACCCGATCCCCCACTTCGAGT
>JAICKJ010000209.1 GCA_025928015.1 Thermomicrobiales bacterium | reverse complement strand
CTATTCCGCCGCACCGTTCCCGTTTCGCCGACCTCGGCCGCGGCGTCGTCGGCGCCGCGGCGCCGCTTGCTCCGGTTCCACATCGGTTTCGTGGTCGACCTCCGCCTCGACAGCGGCGCCGATGCTGTCCGCCGGCAGTTGCACGGGCGGTGCCACGACCGCCGGCTCGGGCTTCTTCCCGGAGAGCTCATCGGCCGAGACCGTGCGCTCTTCGCCGGTCTCGAACAGCCGGATCGTCACAAGCTGCCGCAGGATTTGGAGCGAGACGACCTGGGCCGGACCATCGGCTGTCTCGATCGTCTGACCCAGCCGCGGCAGGATCGCCTTTGCCTCGCGATACTGGTCGTTCTCATAGGAGAGACAGCAAAGGAGCCGGCCACAGACGCCGGAGACCTTGGTCGGGTTGAGCGACAGCTCCTGGTTCTTCGCCATCCCCATCGAGACATCGGGGAACATCGGCAGCCAGGAGGCACAACAGAGGGTGCGGCCGCAACGGCCGAGACCACCGAGCAAGCGTGCCTCGTCCCGCGGTCCGACCTCCTTGATGACCACCGCGCAGCCGAGCAATTCCGAAAGCGCTCTCGCCATCGCGGACGCGTCCACTCGGTCACCGGTCGAGTAGCTGAAGGTCAGCGATTGCCCGTCGAGACTGTATTCGGCGGCGATCGGCTTCACCGGCAGACGCTTGCTCCGGGTGTAGGCGCCGATGCGCCGCAACGCCCGGGCCGATTCGGTCTTCAGCGCCTCGATGCGGTCGATGTCCTCATCATTGAGGCGCCGCTCGATCGGGTGGAGATCGCCTTCGAGCTGGCTGAGGCTCATCTGCCGGGGCGCGATCACCACGCGTCCGGCTTCCTGGCCACGGCTCGTCGGCACCACGACCCAATCATCGATCTGGATCTCCGGATCGTCCGTGGAGAAGAAATAGACGCGCCCGGAATCCCGAAAACGCACCCCGGCGACGTGCTCCCGTGGGGCGTTGAGATCGGCTGGCTCCGAATCGTCGCAGCCGCAGTCCCCCACTTTCTCACCGTGGAGGATGCGGTCGCGGAAGCGCGCGCGAGCGTTGGCCCGCATTTCGTCAACGGAGCGCGGTTGAGCGAACGGCAGGGTGTCCGGATTCATTGCGCTGTCGGCCATTGCAGCACCATCGTTTCACATGCGAGACGCGGACGAACGTTGGCATCGAGATCTGCCAGGCAGGCGCGCACCGAGTCAACGGCTCGCACCAGCGCGGCCGCCGGGTACAGGGCCGGCGGCCCAGGCTGGATATCCAGGTCGTCCGCCAGTCCGACTGATTGGTAAAGCAGGTGACGCCATTCCAGCATCACGGAGACAAGTGAGTCAACGACCTCATCCCGGTTCTGGCCGAACCCGTCGGCGAGCTTGATCGCGCGAACCATGCGGGTGTAGCCGTCCCCAGCGAGCCAGGCGCGCGCATTGTCGCGCATCTCCTGCCGGCCGGCGCGAAGCGTCGCGTCGTTGGCCGCGGCGAACGCCCAGCCGGGCAGGCCGCGGGCCAGAAGGGCCAGCTCCGATGCTTCCGCCGGGGCCACGCCGGCGGCGACAAGCGCCTCGTCGATCGCCCGCACCGGCGAGACCGGCAAGTTGACCACGACGCAGCGGGAGAGGACGGTCTCCAGCAGGTTCTCGATGTCGCTGGTGAGCAACAGCAGGACGGCGGCCGCCGGCGGCTCCTCCAAAGTCTTGAGCAGCGCTTCCTGCGCGGTCTCCCGCATCGTCTCCATATCGTCGACGATCATCACCCGCCAGGGCGCCTCGGAGGGGCGCAAGGCCAGATCGTGCCCGATCGCGCGGACGGTATCGATCGTGAGCGAGGTGTTCTTGCCGGTGCCGCTCTCGACCCGCGCCTGGCGATCGAGATTGAAGATCGAGACATCGGGATGGACGCCGCGCTCGATCCGCTGGCATATCGAGCAGACGCGACACGGGACGCCGGTCTCCGATACCGCGGGACAGTTGAGGGCAAGGGCAAATTCCTGCGCGAGGAGCCGCTTGCCGATGTGGTCCGGGCCGGCAAGGACGTAGGCGTGCCGGGGACCGGAGATCGCCGCGCGCTGGAACGAACGCGCCGCGGGCTCCTGCCCCCAGACGCGCCAACCGGAGTCAGTGGCAACCGGGCAGAAGGATGGGCTGGCGACCGTGCTCATCGGCAGCCTACGCGGCGCGGCGCCGGACCGGTCGCCTCCGCGTCTGCTGCTCGTTTTCCTGCACGGTCTCGCCGTCGGAGAGCAGCTCGACCAGGCGATCGCGCTCGGCGGCCGAGAAGGACGGATCGGGCGCGAGGCTGTTCAGGAACTCCGGCAGCTCGTCGGCATGCAGGACCGGATAGTCGGGGTCCTGAATATCGAGCTGAACCTGGGGATGAACGAAGACGATCGCGCCTTCGACATCCACCTCGAGCTGTTTTTGCTCCAGGAAGGATTCCAGCGCGGCGATCGAGGAATCGGCGTCTTGTGATGGATTGTTGAGCTGTGGTCCCGAGAAGCTGAGGAGCCGGCGGAAGCCGCCGCCCTTCTTGCTCCAGCGACTGCCGCGCTCCTGGATTTGTCCCGTGATCTCGCGCGAGATGAGCGTGACGATGCCGCCCGGATAGATGACGACGTGATCGACGCGGCGCTTGTCGACCGGCGCGAAGTGGATGACCGTGAACCGGTCGCTCAGCTTGGAGAGGGCGCGGTCGATGAGCTGGTCATTGCGCGGATTGCGCGACCACTTGCCCATCTGCTGCATGCCCATGTTGAAGACGACGAAGCCGATCAACATGAACGCGTAGGCCGGCAGGAGATAAGTCGGGTTCATGCCGATGAAGAGGGTGCTGGTGAGGACGGCGAAGCCGATCAGGGAGATCCAGCGGGCCTGGCGCTTGCGCTTCGTGATATAGGAGTCGTGTCGAATGATTCGCATGGTGCCTGATTCCGGGCGGAGCACCGCCCGCTGAAAGCGACCGGTGAGTGGACCATTGGTTGGCCAGTGGAGCACACGCGGTTGACGTCGATTCAAGTCTAGCACAGGGCAAAGGCCCAATCGGCTCACATGGACGTCGGGATGCCGAGCCGGTGTTCGAGCCAGAACCGGCCGCCGGCGAGCGCCGCCATGAGGAGCAGGCCACCGAGCAAGGCGAGGGCGGCCGGGACGTGCAGGCTCGCCAGCCGGCGATAGCTGCGATCACGCCGGAAGGTCAGGATCAGCAACACCAGGACGAGAGCCGAGAGCGTCAGCCAGGCGGAAAGGACGAGCGCGTAGGTGACCGGCAGGTAGAGCCAGCCGGCGCGCGACTCGATGAGCGCGATCCAGGCGGCACACCCGACGAGGACCGGCAGAATCTCACTCGGGTGCTCGATGACCGCGCCTCGCTCGCCGGCGGACCAGACCGTGGTCGCGAAGAGCCAGCCCAGGACGATGGCGATGGCGACGCCCGCACCGGCGCCGGTGATGAGGCGGGCGAGATTCGTCGTCTCGTATGGGTGCCAGAGACCGAGGTCGGTGAGGAGCGAGTTGAACCCATCGAGGCCCATCGCGCCGATGAGCGCGAGGCAGAGGGCGAACACCCACTTCGCCGGATCGCGCTGCTGGCGGAGCCGCCCGGCGGCCGCGAGGCAGACGAAGGTGATCAGCGTGCCACCGTAGATGCCGGTCATGCGGGCGTCGAAGGGCAACATCTGGTCGCCGATGACGACCGAGTGCCCCGGCTGCTGGGCGCAGAGGCCGTGCAGGACGTTGTGCGCCTTGACCATCATCGAGCCGGGCCAGAGCGTGAACAGCCCGAAGGCAATGAGGAGCATCGCCGGCCAGAGCCAGACTTCACCGATGCGTCGCACGATCAGCCAGCCGGTTCCGCGCGTTTCGATTGCCTTGCTCGCGTGCATCGCCACTCCTTAGCGACAAGTGTAGTGGGCCGTCGGCGCGTCGGCGAACAGCTTGGTATGCTGACGAAGTTGGGACGCTGATCTGACGAAATGAGACGGGAACGGGGGCAAATGGGGAAACGGAATGCTTTGATGAAGTCACGAGCCGCGATCAACGACGTGGCCATCTCACCGTCGATGCGGCGCGAGGCACCGCTCTTCACGCGGGGCCGGACCGGATTGACCGTGATCGGCGTCGCGCTGACCACATTCGCGATCCTCTACGGCATAGTGCGAAAGAACCGGAGCGCGGCGGCGGACGCGGCCATCACGTTGCGCATGCAGAAGCAGGACCATCCCGTCTTCGACCGGCTCATGCGAATCGTCTCCTGGGCCGGGTTTCCGCCGCAGAGCCGGATTCTGCCACCGGCCATCGCGCTGGCGATCGCGCTGCTGGGCTACCCACTGGAGGCGATCTTTCAATTTCTCGGATGGGGCACCGGCGGCATCTCGTTCCTCGTCAAGCGGTCGATGCGACGTGCCCGGCCGAGCGCCAATGAGACGCGGATCAGAGTGGTCGCGGCGAACATCGGCGGGTCGAGCTTCCCCAGTGGCCACGTCCTCAACTACCTCGGCGTTTACGGGTTCCTCGCCTACCTGGTCCACACGTGGGTGCGGCCGGTTGGGCTGCGCCGGGTCTTGCGCGGCGCGCTGATCGCGATGATCGGCCTGGTGGGACCGAGTCGGGTCTACCTCGGCCACCACTGGTTCACCGACGTGCTCGCCTCCTACTTGCTGGGCACGAGCTATCTGATCGCACTGATCACCGTCTATCGAAAGGCGAAGCTCTTCTTGCTGCGGGTCCGCGGGCGGTAACAGCGCGCTCTTGCCTATCATTCTGAGCTCCGCAGTGCGAAGAATCTCTCTCGTTGGCGTCAACCACGGATACGTATGTGGGCAGCGGGAACCGCTGCGGCGGGAGATTCCTCCTTCGTCAGAATGACAGCGGGGCGGGTTGGCAAGCGGCAAGTAGGCTGATCGCGACACTAACGGCCGGACATCTGGGGCTCGAGGGCGTCGCGGAGTCCGTCGCCGACGAAGGCGATCATGATCAGCGCGATCAGCACCGTCGGCATGATCACGAAGGCGGGCAGGTAGGTGATGATCGGGAAGCTGAGGTAGACCATGCTGCCCCAGCTCGGCATCGGCGGCCGGATACCGATGCCATGGAAGCTGAGGCTGGCTTCGGCGAGGATGTAGGACGGGATCGCGAACGAGATCGAGACGATGATCGGCGCGAGGGTGTTCGGCGGGATGTGGCGGAAGAGGATGCGGCCGGTCGGGCAGCCGACGGCCCGCGCCGCCTCGATGAACTCCTTGCCCTTCAGGCTGAGCACCTGACCGCGCACCAGCCGCGCGAGCCCGACCCAGCCGGTGATCGCGAAGGCGACGATTATGCTGACGCGGGCGCCGTAGATCAGCCGGCTCAGCTCGTCGCGGCCCTCGCGACAGCCCCTTCGGGGGCATCCCTGAGTTATGGCGTCATGATTCGTCGGCCCGAAGCTACTGTGCCCGACGCGGATGTGTCAAGCATATGCGCGACATGGGCAAGCGCCCGATGGTGATTCTGGTCCGCGCGATGCTAGAATTGACGGAGAATTCAGGTTGGAATGGCGATGATGGAAACCGCGCCGGGCGAACGAGCGACCAGCAAATCCGGGACGATGGAAGCCGGATCGAAGAGCGTTCGCCGCGGACATCGTTCCGGAGCCGCTCGCTGAACGATTGCCAGTAGGCAGAGCCGGGTGCCGCCCGATATCGCGGCCGTCCTGGTGCGTAGCGCCAGGACACCGAGTGGGCCGCGTCGCGGCCAACTGAGGTGGTACCGCGGCTTCCCCCGTCCTCAACTGGACGGGTTTTGTTTTGCCTCTTGAACGCCGTCGTGGCGCGGAGTCTTCCCGATGCTTGAAACCACCCCACGCACCTTCGCCGCGGTCTCCACGCGGGTCGATTTCGCGGAGATGGAACGCGAGACGCTCGCCTGGTGGACCAAAGAACAGATCGTGCAGAAGTACCTGCACAAGAACGACGAGGCCGCCGAGCGTTTCTCGTTCATCGACGGGCCGATCACGGCCAACAACCCGATGGGCGTCCATCACGCCTGGGGCCGGACCTACAAGGACGTCTTCCAGCGCTACCAGGCGATGCTCGGCAAGAAGCAGCGGTTCCAGAACGGCTTCGACTGTCAGGGCCTGTGGGTCGAGGTGGAGGTCGAGAAGGAGCTCGGGCTGAAGTCCAAGCGGGACATCGAGGCCTACGGCATCGCGGAGTTTGTCGAGCGGTGCAAGCAACGCGTCCTGAAGTACGCCGGCCGGCAGACCGAGCAGTCGATCCGTCTCGGTTACTGGATGGATTGGGACAACTCCTACTTCACGATGTCGGACGAGAACAACTACACCATCTGGTACTTCCTGAAGACGTGTTACGAGCGCGGCTGGATTTACAAGGGGCACGACGTGATGCCCTGGTGCCCACGCTGCGGCACCGGTCTGTCCGAGCACGAGATCGTGACCGAGGGGTACCAGGAGCGGACCCACCTCTCCGTCTTCGTCCTCTTCCCGTTGCAGGACGAGGCGAACGCCAGTCTGCTCGTCTGGACGACGACGCCCTGGACGCTGACGTCGAACGTCGCGGCGGCGGTCAATCCCGATCTCACCTACCTCAAGGTGAAGCAGGACGACCGGATCATGTACATGGCCGAGGGCGCGGCGAAGAACGCGCTCCGCGGCGCGTACGAGACGGTCGGGACGTTGCAGGGCAGCGAGCTTGTTGGCCGAACGTATGACGGCCCCTTCGACGAGCTGACGGCCGAGCAGGGCGTCGAACACCGGGTCATCGCCTGGGACGACGTCGATCCGGCCGAGGGCACCGGCATTGTCCACATCGCGCCTGGCTGCGGCAAGGAAGACTTCGCGCTCTCCAAGGAGCTCGAACTGACGGTCGTCGCGCCGATCAACGAGTTCGGCGTCTACGTCGATGGCTTCGACTGGCTGACGGGCGAGTATGTTCACGATGTCAGCGTGCCGATCGCCGAGGACCTGAAGCGGAAGGGGCTGCTCTACCGCAAGGAGCAGTACACCCACCGCTATCCCGTCTGCTGGCGCTGCAACACCGACCTCGTCTTCCGGCTGGTCGATGAATGGTTCATCGCGATGGACGAACTGCGCCAGCCGTTGATGGAGGTCACGAAGCAAATCCGCTGGATCCCGCCGTTCGGCCAGGATCGCGAGCTGGACTGGCTCGCGAACATGGACGACTGGATGATCTCCAAGAAACGGTACTGGGGCCTCGCGCTGCCAATCTACGAATGCCCGGAGTGCGGCACGTTCGAGGTGATCGGGTCAGAAACCGAGCTGAAGGAGCGAGCCGTCGCCGGCTGGGACGAGTTCGACGGGCACACGCCGCACCGGCCCTGGATCGACGCGGTCAAGATCGCCTGCAAGGGGTGCGGCCAGCCGGTGAGCCGGATCAAGGACGTCGGCAACCCCTGGCTCGACGCCGGCATCGTCGCGCTCTCGACGCTCCATTACCGGCACGACCGCGAGTACTGGCGGCAGTGG
>JAICKJ010000378.1 GCA_025928015.1 Thermomicrobiales bacterium | reverse complement strand
CCCGCCAGCGGTCGCGCCAGCAAGCGATCACCAACCCGCGCCAGGCGCACCCGCGCCGGAGCAGACGGCAGCTCGCCGATCAGTTCGGCATCTAGCCGATTCGAGCGATCCGGAACGCGAAACAGATCCTCAACGGCGCAGCCGAGTACACCCGCCAGCCGCAGGGCGACCAGCGTGTTTGGCACGTACTGCCCCGCCTCGATGGCGCTCACTGCCTGCCGCGTCAATCCGGCGCGCCCGGCCAGCTCCGCCTGGGTCAGCCCGCCTGCTATCCGCCGCCCGCGAACCTGACTCTCGATCTCTGGTGTCGACACTCGCCTGCCCATTCGGCACCTCCATGCGGGCGAGTGTACGGAATAACGGACAGAGCGTCAAGGATAGCGGACATCGAGCGCTGCCACGGGACCGAGGCCCCGGTCTCCGCAGGGGTTTGATTGATCAAACCCAGCCGATGTGCGCGTAGCGCACGACGCGTAAGGTTGGTGCCGAATGACAACGAGGGTGCCAGGCGACGGGGAGGACGGGCGCCGCCTGAACGGCGCGCCGGGTTTGATCAATCAAACCCCTACAATGAGGTGCGTCGGCTGAGCGCTCTTACGCAGGATCGCTATGACCGGCGGACCGCGCTCCAGATGAGCCGAGCGCCGACGAGCGCGAAGGGGATCTCGATGATGAGGGGGCCGGGGCCGATCGAGAGACCGCGAATGGACACGTAGGCGGTTCCAACCGCGGCACTTACCATCCCGAGACCAACGAGGAACGCCGCGAGGCGCATCCACCAATACCGGTAGGCGCGCTTCGCGGCGAGTCCGGTCAGGCGACCGGTGGCACGCGCGGAGATGAGGGGATCGTATGGTGCGCGCGCGAACTCTTCCAGCCAGGGATCTTGACCAACGATCTCCTGTTGGCTGCTGGTCTCTTCGTGAAACGAATCACTCTCCGGATGGCTCATGGGTTTCTACCTCATGAGCCATTTTATCAGAACGTCGCTATTCCTTTCGCCATCTGCTCGGCCAGCATCGCCGCCGGCAGGTTTGTGTTGGCGCGCATGATGGCCGGGAAGATCGAGGCGTCGCAGATGTAGAGATTGTCGAGGCCATGGATTTTGCCGCTGGCGTCGACGACGGCCGTTTCGTCATTTGCCGGACCCATGCGGCAGCTGCAGGCCGGGTGCCAGTAGATACCGACGGTGCGTTCGACGAATTGCTCGATCGCGGCGCGGCTGTACGGTGCGGCGCCGAGCCGTTCGTCGGGACCAAGCTTCTTCGCCAGCGACGAGGCCGCCAGCATCTCATGGGCGATTTCGACGCCGTCGGCGATGACCGCCAGGTCGTAGCCGTCCGGATCGCTGAGAAAACCATGATCGAGGATCGGCGGCGCCTCGGGATCGGTCGAAGCGAGCTTGACCGTGCCGACCGACTGCGGATTGACCACCGAGACGAAGACGTTGTACTTCCAGGCGTTCTCTTCGGGCAGCCAGCCGCTCACCGAGTAGATATGCAGATCGAACGCCTCTCGACAGCGCCGGCTACGGGTCTTCGAAAGGCATTGTTCGTCCGGCAGCCAGTGATTCGTCTCGAAGGCGCGCATCTCGCGGTCGAGTTCGGCGCTCCGCATCGAGAGCTGCACCGCCGAATGATCGGCCAGCGCGCGTCCGACGCCCGGCAACGCATGCACCGTCTCGATGCCGAGCGGAGCCAGCTCGTCGGCCGGGCCAATACCTGAGCGCAGCAGGATCATCGGCGAGCCGTAGGCACCGGCCGAAAGCACGATGCGCCGCGCCGCGATCCGCTGTCGCCGGCCATCGATCATCACCTGCACGGCGACGGCGCGTCCGCCCTGCACCTCCACCCGATCGACCAGCGCCCGGCCGATGATCGTCAGATTCGGTCGCGAGCGCACCGGATCGAGGTAGGCAAAGGCGGTGTTCCAGCGCGTTCCTTCATAAATATTGGCGGGCGAGGGAGAAACGCCGTCGGTGTCATCCGGATCGTTCAGGTCAGCAACACGCGGGATGCCGCTTTGGCGCGCTCGAAGGCGGGCGCGACCGAGGGCCAGTCCCAACCCGTATTGCCCAGCTCGGCCCAGTGATCGTAGTCGCGGCGATGTCCGAGCAGCGTCACGCAGCCGTTGTGCGCCGAGCAGCCGCCGAGCACGCGTGCCCGCTCAAAAGGCGTTTGCACGACATGCGTCGGATGCGCCAACCCGGCATAGCCCCAGCCGTGGGTATCGGGGAATTTGCGTGCATCACGCAACTCTTCCGGCCACGCACCTGAATCAAACGGCCCGTAAT
>JAICKJ010000280.1 GCA_025928015.1 Thermomicrobiales bacterium | reverse complement strand
TGACGGGTGCCCTGCTCGAATGCGCGGACGATCGGCGCGCAACCGGCCGCCTGGACGACGATCATCTTCGGCCGCTGGCCGCCGATGAAGCCCATCACCTCCAGCTCCTGAAACGCCTTCCACATGCCGACGATGCCGGTGCCGCCGCCGGTCGGGTAGATGATCGCGTCCGGCACCCGCCAGCCGAGCTGCTCGGCCAGCTCCAGCCCGAGCGTCTTCTTGCCCTCGGCCCGATACGGCTCCTTCAGCGTCGAGACGTCGAACCACTGATCGGATCCCGGTGTCGCCTTCAGCGCCTTGCCGGCGTCGTTGATCCGCCCCGGCACGAGCGTGACCTCGGCGCCGTAGACCTTGCACTCGGCCTTCATCACGGCCGGCGCGTCCTGGGGCATGAAGACGTGCGCCGGCAGCCCGGCCCGCGCGGCGTAGGCGGACATCGCCGAGGCGGCGTTGCCGGCCGAAGGGATGCCCAACGCTCGTGCGCCCAGCTCCTTCGCCTTCGAGACGGCGGAGCTGAGCCCCCGGGCCTTGAAGCTGCCGGTCGGGTTCTCGCCCTCGTCCTTGACGAGCAGGTTGGCCATGCCATAACGCGCGCCGAGGCGCGGCAGCGGCAGGAGCGGCGTGCCGCCCTCGCCGAGGGTGACCTCGTTGGCCGGATCCTGGACCGGCAGCAGCTCGTGGTAGCGCCACATCGTCCACGCCCTGTCACACAATGCCTCTTTACTCATCGATTTGGCGGCGGCCGCCAGATCGTAGCGGGCGAAGAGCACCTTGCCGCAGGCCGGGCAGGTGGTCATCAGCCGGTCGGCCGCGTATTCCTTGCCGCAAAATGAACATTCCAGGTGCGTCAACGCGCTCTGCATCAGGTTCTCCTCTTCCCGGACGATGACCGCCGATCGGCTGGCGGCGCCATTGTGCCGTTCTTCGCCGGCCTTGGATACCCCCTGTCGCGCATGGCACGGAGGGACGTCACGCGCCAAGCACAGGCGACCGGGACATCCTTGCTTGGGGCTATTGACACGATTCACCCGAGCCCATTAAGGTCAACACATCGAACCAGTGCCATCTATCCGCCGGACGTTGAGAACGTTTTCTGGAGGGTCATTCGATCATGGTCGAGCACGATCGGGCGCGCATGCCCGCCACGGTTTCCCGGCGTACTTTGCTCAAGGCCGGCGGCGCGACCGCCGCGGCGGCGATGCTCGCCCGCGCCGGCGGAGTGGGCGCGCTGGCGCAAGATGCGAACTACGACTTCAAGATCCCCGACAGCGGCGCCAAGCTGCCGTCGGATGACGTGCAGCTTCGCTGGATGGACAGCGGCGACCAGAAGGCCGTCTTCTTCAAGGCCTTCTTCCCCGCCTACGAGAAGATGCACTCCAATATCAAGGTGCAGTACGACGGCTCCAACTGGAACCAGATCCAGCAGGTGATCACCCTCGGGTTCCGCAACGGCTCCTCGCCGGACGTCTTCCAGCTCCCGGGCACGATCACGATGGCCGAGGCGGTCAAGAACAACTGGATTGGCGCGCTCGACGACATCGTGCCGAACTGGGCGGAGGTCCGGGGCCGCTTCCCGGCTGGCACGTTTGCCACCGGTGTCAACGAGTTCGAGGGCAAGACCTACGGCTACCCCGCCACCGGCAACATGCGGATCAACAACCTCCTGCTCTACAACAAGGACTACATGGGCGAGGCCGGCTACGATCCGTCCGCGAAGGTCATGTCGTGGGACGACTTCCGCGCCGCCGCCAAGAAGGCCACCGAGCAGGGCAAGGGCAAGTACTACGGCCTCATCGGCGGTGTGACACAGAACGGCGCGCTGCCGGGTGTCATCAGCGCGTTGGCTCAATTCGCTGGCGCCATCGGCGACAACCTCAACGGCGTTCCGTTCAATTACAAGACGGGCAAATACAATGTCGCCGCGCCCGAATTCGTCGGCGCGGCCGAGCTGATCCTGGCGATCAAGGACGATGGCAGCACCTTCCCCGGCATGGCCAGTCTCGACAACCCCGGCGCGCGTGGCCGCATGCCGCAGGGGCTCTCGGCGATGATTCTGCAGGGGCCGTGGAACATCCTCGCCTGGACCCAGCAAAACCCGGACTTCCACCTCGGCGTGGCGCTGACGCCACAGAAGGACCCGAGCCACATCACGCCGGTCTCCTATGGGCCGGGCGGCTCCAACACCTGGTCGTACTTCAGCAAGACCAAGCTCGGACCGGTCGTCGGCGACATCTTCAACTACATGGGAACGCTGGAGGGGCAGACCGCCTGGGCGCACTTCGTCGGGGCGGGCGACCCGCCGGCCTTCCCGGACGTCCTGTCGAAGGTCAAGCTCGATCCGCTCTCCCAGACCGCGTTGGAGCTGGCCCAGAAGTACACGCGGCTGCGGCCGGATCCGTCCGTCCGCAATCCCGACGTGCAGCAGGTCCAGCTCGAGTTCAAGCCGCTGACGCCAAGCTACAACGACGTCATGGTTGGCCTCTTCACCGGGCAGCTCAAGGACGTGACGAAGTCCTTCACCGACCTGCAGGAGCGGGCGGAGAAGGAACTCGACCGGGCGATCAAGGCGGCCCAGGCGAAGGGCGCCAAGGTCTCGCGCGAGGACTTCGTCTTCGCCGACTGGGACCCGCAGAAGGACTACACGCAGCTCTACGAGAAGAAATAAGGAGGGGGAGGCGGAACGGGCGCCAGGAGGCTGCTGGCGCCCCGCCCGCCGTCACGTTTGACGACGATTGGTGGCTCGCCCCACTGTCATTCTGAGGCCCGCAGGCCGAAGAATCCCTCGTTATTGCCTGAGATGAGCGTTCGTGCCGGACGCGGAGGCTGCTGCGGCAGGAGATTTCCTTCGTTCCTCAGGACATGCTTCGCTCCGCTCAGCATGACAGCGAGGTGAAGCGCCAACGGGCAACGCTCTCGACGTCGGAAAAGCGCTTCGCGCGGGGAATCTTCGGGTTTCACCCTCAGAATGGCGGGGATGATTTCCCCAAGCCCCCTGATTGATCGTAAACGAGGGATTGATGGCCTCTTCGGCAACGGCCAAGATCGACGCGACGGTGGCCCCGCGTGCCTTCCGGCGCAAGAGCGTCTGGCAGCGCCTGTGGAATGACCGCTGGTGCTACATCTTCGCGCTCCCATCGGTCGTGCTCATCTCGCTCTTCTCCGTCTACCCGCTCGTCGCCTCCTGGTACTACTCGCTCCTCGACTGGAGCGGGATCACCAGCGATCGTACCTTCATCGGGCTCGACAACTACCGCGAGATCATCCACGACCCGTACTTCTGGAACGCGTTCAAGCGGTCGTTCTACTTCATGATCGCGACCGTGCCGTTCGAGGTCGGTCTCTCGCTGCTCATCGCGATCATCCTCAACGAGGCCGCGCTCCGCTTCGCCGGCATCTTCCGGACGCTCTTCTTCATCCCGGTCGTGACGACGACGGCGATCATGAGCATCGTCATGTCGTTCGTCTTCGGCGCCTTCAACGGGCCGGTCAACCAGGTCCTCATCCTGCTGCACATCATCAACAAGCCGGTCGATTTCCTCGGCAACCCGAACACCGCGCTCTGGACGATGGCCGCGATCGGCGTCTGGAAATGGTTCGGCCAGCCGCTGATCTACTGGCTGGCCGCGTTGCAGACCATCCCGCCGGACGTGCTCGACGCCGCCCGCGTTGACGGCGCGGACGAGTGGCGCGTGTTCCGGACGATGACGGTGCCGCTGATCATGCCGTTCGGGCTGATCATCCTCCTGATCGTCGCGGTGGGGAACATGAATGTCTTCGCGCTGATCCAGGCCGCGACGAACGGCGGCCCCTTCTTCGCGACCGAGACGATGGAGCTCTATATCTACCGCAACGCTTTCGGCGCCACGCCGGGCTCGTTCACCGAGCCGCGGCTGGGCTACGCCTCCGCCGCTGGCATCATCTTCGGCCTCTGCGTGATGCTCATCACGCTCGGCCTGATCGTCGCCCGCCGCTACGGCAATGAGCTGCGCACGCCGAAGGAGGTGGAGGCATGAGCGCGACGCCCGCCGTTCGCCCCGCCGCCGGCGCCACCGCTGCCGCCCCCGTCACTGGCTGGCGGCGCCAGTTCCAGCGGCGCGGCCAGGTTCGCCGGCTGGTTACCTACCTGCTGCTGATTCCGATCAGCTTCATCTGGATCTACCCGCTGCTGTGGATGATCTCCGCCGCGTTCAAGACCGAGGGCGAGATCTTCTCCGGGCTCGGGCTGATCCCGGCGAAGCTCCAGTGGCACAACTTCTCGCACGCCTGGACGCAGGCGCACATCGGCGAGTACTTCTTCAACACGGTCATCGTCGCCGCCGCCGGCGTGGCGATCGTCGTCTTCACGACCTCGACGATGGGCTACGTGCTCGGGACCAAGTCGTTCATCGGCAAGAAGGTCATCATCGGCCTCCTGGCGGCACTCGTCTTCCTGCCGCAGGGGTACACGATCATCCCGGTCTTCGACCTGATCACCTTCCTGCATCTCGACGGCTCGCTGCTCGGCATCATCCTGGCCGAGAGCGGCAGCGCGCACATCATCATGATCCTGCTCTTCACCGGCTATTTTCGGCAGATGCCGCGCGAGCTGGAGGAGTCGGCGGTGCTCGACGGCGCCAGCTTCCCGCGCATCTTCTGGCAGATCATGCTGCCGCTGGCCAAGCCGGTGATCGCGACGACGATCATCCTCCAGTTCATCGCGAGCTGGAACGACTTCCTTGTGCCGCTCGTGCTGACGCTGTCCCGGCCGGAGCTGCGGACGCTGGCGGTCGGTGTCTACTCGTTCCAGGGCGACAACTTCACGAGCTGGACCGACATGTCGGCCGCCTCGACCATCAGCCTGCTGCCCGTCATCGTCGTCTTCCTCTTCCTCCAGCGCTACTTCATCGAAGGCATGGCCGGCGCGGTGAAGCAGTAGATGGCCGGAAGGCGTCTCTT
>JAICKJ010000051.1 GCA_025928015.1 Thermomicrobiales bacterium | reverse complement strand
CTTCGAAGGCATCGTCATCCGCCGACGTGGCGGCGGGATCAATGAGAACTTCACCGTCCGCCGCATCGCCTCACACGGCATCGGGGTCGAGCGGACATTCCTGCTCCACTCCCCGCGCATCGACAGGATCGAAGTGACCCGCTACGGCAAGGTCCGCCGGGCCCGCCTCTACTACCTCCGCGGGCTGACCGGCCGCGCCGCCCGGATCACGGAGCGCCGCCGCGACCCCGTCAAGGGGTCAACGTTCAACTAGACCTTCGCCTTCTTCTCCACAGAGTCGAAAAAAGCCGGGACGCGGTAACCGCGTCCCGGTTTTGCGTTCCCGGTCTCCGCGCCGTACCGTACACTCCGTCCATGGTCAGGAAGGCAGCTGCACACCAAGCCGCAATGGGAATTCGCTACGAGCGGCATCTTTGGCGCGCCGGAATCGAGCTTGTCGCCGGGGTCGACGAGGTCGGCCGCGGCGCGCTGGCCGGACCGTTGGTCGCGGCCGCCGTGATCCTGCCGCGCCCGCGCCGGGCCGACGCGGCCTTCTGGGGGGCGCTGCGCGATTCCAAGCTGATGACGCCGGCGGCGAGAGAACGTGCCTGCGCCGAGATCAGATCGCGGGCTATTGGCGTGGGTCTCGGCGTGATCGAGCGCGAGCTGTTGGACCGGATCGGTGTCGGCGCAGCCAACCGGCTGGCGATGGAGCAGGCAGTCCTGGCGCTGCCATACACGCCGGATGCGCTGCTGCTGGACGCGATGGTGATCGACCTCGGGCTGCCGCAAGTCGGGCTGATCGACGGCGACGCGCGATCCGCGACGATCGCGGCCGCGTCGATCGTCGCGAAAGTCACCCGAGATGCGATGATGACCGCCTGCGACGAGACCTGGCCGGTCTACGGCTTCGGAAAGCACAAGGGTTATGGCGTCGCCAGCCATCTGGCGGCGCTGGCCGAATTTGGCCCTTGCCCGCTGCACCGGCGCAGCTTCGCGCCGGTCCGGCTCGTCTGCGGCGGTGAGGATGGGGACGGATGACGCGCACCTCAAGTTGGGTCACGCCGGCGAAGGCGCGGCGCGGCGCTACCTGGAGGCACGCGACTACCGGTTCATCGAGGCGAACTGGCATTGCGCCTCGGGTGAGCTCGACCTCGTGATGCAGGACGGCGACGAGATCGTCTTCATCGAGGTGAAAACGCGGCGTGGCGATGCGTCCGGCCGCGCGTCGGAGGCGATCACGCGGGCGAAAACGCGCAAGCTGCTGAAGACGGGCGAATGGTACGTGGCCCGGCATCCCAGGTACGCGGACGCGATCTGGCGCTGCGACATCGTCGCGATCACGCTCGGCTGGAACGGGGCCGTGGATTCGATCGAGCACTTCGAGAATGCGATCGTTTCCGGATAACGGCCCTCCATGGTGCGATCCATTGGGCCGGTGCGCTAAGATGCTCGCATGAACGATCCGACCGCCGCGCCAGCCGCAGAGACGACACCGGACGATCCGCTCAGCCGCGGCGATGCCGCCGCCGAGCGGGAGGATTGGCCATCCGCGGTCAGCGCCTGGCAGCGGGCGCTCACCAGCGCCCGGCGCGACGACGCAATCGCCCGGCTGCAATGGTTCATCGCCTGGCGCACCGATCGCCCCATCGTGCAATCCAGGGCGAGTCGATTGCCGCGCAAGCCGCTGGAGCTCTTCGTCGGCTTCCTCGCCTCCTGCCTCTTCGCCGTGGCCGCCGTCTTCGTCACCGAAGACCTGTCCGGGGCAGCGTCGGACGTGTTCATGGTCATCGCCTGGCTCTTCATCGTCGCCGCGGCGATCCTCGCCCTGCTCTACGCCCGCTACTCCGATCCGGGACCAGCCGGTGGGCGCCGGCTCGCCGAGCGCCAGGTCCGGTCGCTGGCCGACCGGGCGAGCAAGCTGGCGGCGCCCCACTCCGCGTCTCTCAACCATCATCATTGATCGCTTCATGATAGTGCGAGGCACGACGCCAGGCCTGTCCATGAGGAGGAGACTTCGTGACGTCATACGATCCACGCCGGGGATTTGAAGGCGAGATGGCGAAATCGCCATCCGTGGAGCAGCATCGTTCCGAGGCGCCATCCACGGTGAGCTGCGGCATTCTGACCATCAGCGATACCCGCACGGCCGAAACCGATTCGAGCGGACAACTCATTCGCCAGCAATTGACGTGGCGCGGGCACGATGTGGCCGCCTACGAGATCGTGCCGGACGAGCCGGACCGGATCAATGCAATGATCGCCGAATGGTCGGCCCGGGACGACATCCAGGCGATCATCACGAATGGCGGGACCGGCATCGCGCGGCGCGACACGACGTACGACGTGATCACGCGCCGGCTGGAGAAGGAGATGATCGGGTTCGGCGAGCTCTTCCGGATGCTGAGCTTCGAGCAGATCGGCGCGGCGGCCATGCTCTCCCGGGCGACCGCCGGTGTCGTCAATGGGACCGTCATCTTCTGCACACCCGGGTCGTCGAACGCGGTCAAGCTGGCGATGGACAAGCTGATCGGGCCGGAGCTGGCCCACGTGGTCCATGAATTGACGAAGTGATGCGAAAGTTGGGTGGAGTGATCGCGTGAGCAAACCGAAACCGCAAATCCTGAAGGGATTCCGGGACTTCCTGCCGAGACAGATGCTGCTGCGGCAGCGGGTGCTGGGCATCATCCGGGACGTCTTCGAGAAGCACGGCTTCGAGCCGATCGAGACGCCGACAATCGAGTACCTCGAAATCCTCACCGGCAAGGCGGGCGAGAACGAGAAGCTGATGTACCAGTTCGAGGACCAGGGCGAGCGCGCCGTCGGCTTGCGCTACGACCTGACGGTCCCGCTCGCGCGGTTCGTCGCGATGCACCAGAATGACCTCGTGATGCCCTTCAAGCGCTACCATATCGCCCCGGTCTGGCGCGCGGACAAGCCGCAGCGCGGCCGCTTCCGCGAGTTCTGGCAGTGCGACGCCGACATCGTCGGATCCGCCTCGATGCTCGCCGACGCCGAGGCGATCGCGGTCATGGCCGAGGCGCTGGCGGCGATCGGGCTGGTCAACGCCGAGATCCTGATCAACCACCGCGCACTGCTCCAGTCGCTCGGCCACCTGGCCGGGATGCGGGATGAGCAGGCCGGGACGCTCTTCCGTTCGATCGACAAGCTGGACAAGATCGGCCCCGGCGCGGTGACACGCGAGCTGATCGAGACCGGAGTCAGCGAGGACGCCGCGTCCCGCGTGCTGGAGTTGATCTCGGCCAGTGGTTCAGCCGACGAGCTGCTCGACCAGGCCGGGCGTGATCTGGCCGGTGTCACCGGCGCGGAGAAGCCGCTGCGCGATCTGCGGGAACTGATGGACTACCTGGTCGACCTTGGCGTGCCGGAGAACGCGTATCGGCTCGACTTCTCGCTGGCGCGCGGGCTCGACTACTACACCGGCCCGGTCTTCGAGGCCGTCGTGAAGGAGCCGAAGATCGGCTCGGTCGGTGGCGCCGGCCGGTACGACGGTCTGGTTGGCACCTTCCTGGGACGTGACATCCCGGCGACGGGCATGTCACTCGGTATCGAGCGCATCCTCGAGGTCATCCAGCAGTTCGATCTGCTGGAGTCGCCGCCATCGGTCGCCCAGGCATTCATGGTCAGCCTGCCAAAGACGCTGGCCGACGCCGGGCATCTGGCGCGGGAGTTGCGCGAACAGGGGCTTCGGGTCGATCTCTCGGTCCTGAGCAACCGCAGTCTCGGCGAGCAACTGAAGTACGCGGACCGGCGCGGCATCCCGCTGGCGATCATCCCCGGCGAGGACGAGATCGCCCGTGGCAAGGTCAGCATCAAGGACCTGAAGACTGGCGAGCAGGTGGAATGCGACTTGACGGTGCTTGCCGAAGAGCTGCGTCGGTTGTTGAATGGTCCGGTTGAAACGACGCCGGTCGCCGGCGATTCGATGGGTCAAGCAGGGTGAGGAGAACGATGTCCCAGCAACCGGAGCACCACGAGGACGAGCTGAAGACGTTCATGTGGGTCGTCGCCCATCCGGACGACGCCGAATTTTCGTCCGCCGGGACGATCGCCAGGTTCGCCAAGGAAGGGAAGCACGTCGTCATCGTGCAGGTCACTTCGGGCAACATGGGCACGACCGACCGCGACATCTCATCGGACGAACTCGCGAAAAAGCGCGAGGGCGAGGAGACGGAGGCGGCGCACCGGCTGGGCGTGAACGACATCGAGTTCCTGCGGGTCATTGACGGGACGGTGATGCCCGATCTGAGCCTGCGCGAGAAGATCACGCGGATGATCCGCAAATACAAGCCGGACGTCGTCGTGACCCACGATCCCTTCCGGCCCTACGCCTTCCACCCGGACCACCGTGGTGTGGGGCTGGCGACGCACGACTCGGTCTACCCGACGGCGCGCGATCACCTCTACTTCCCCGAGCATCTGGCTAGTGGGCTCGAGCCGCACAAGACGAAGGAGATCTGGTACTTCGGCGCGGAGCAGCCGGATCTTTATGTCGATATCACGGCTACGTTCGACGACAAGATCAACGCATTGCAGGCCCACGCGAGCCAGGTCGGCGGGCGCGACGACCTGGCGAAGATGCTGCGCGAGCGGTCGAAGGAGGTCGCCAAGGACCAGCCCTTCGAGCTGGCCGAGGCGTACAAGACGGTCAAGATGCGCCGCTAGCGTCGATTGACGGCACCAAGGGACGGGGTTGGGAGATGCCGGTCGCTGATCCGAGGCAACGCGCGCTCATTGAGGGCCAGGAGGCGTTCGGCCCGGAATGGCGGCCGGCGCTCGTCTCGCAGGCGCCCGGCCGGCTGGAGCTGCTCGGCAATCACATCGATTACAACGGCGGCCCGGTGCTGGCCGCCGCGATCGACCGGGTGGTGGTGGCGCTGGTCGATCCCAGCGGAGAAGACGGCACTGTCTCTCTGCTCGCGAGCGACATCGATCCGGCCGTCCACGCGATTGAGACGCAACCCACCGGCGACTGGCGCCTGGATTCCGGCGAGCCAGCGCCGGCGGACTACTTGCGCGGCGTCATCGCCGCGCTATTGTCGCGTGGTGTCTCCATCGTGCCTTCCGCCCGGCTTTCGGTCGCGGGCAACGTGCCGCCCGGATTCGGCGTCAGCTCCTCCGCTGCGCTCGTCGTCGCGCTCATCAACGCGGTCGGCGGCGATCACGGGTTGACTCAACGCGAGATCGTGCTTGCTGCGCAGGACGCGGAGCACCGCTGCGGCGTGCCGAGCGGGACGATGGATCAGTCGGCCTCGGTTGCGGGCGACGTCATCGCCTACGATGGCGCGACGACGACCTTCACCATCCTCCACCCCGACCTGGGGCCGTACGCCTTCGCCGTCGCCGACTCGGGCGTCAGCCGCTCTCTGGCATCCTCCTCCTATCCCGAGCGGGTCAAGGAGTCGCAGGAAGCGCTGCGGCTCTTGCAGCAGCGTCTGACTGATCCTCCTGCAACACTGGCGGGCATCATGGACGATCAGTGGGCGCAGATCGAGGCGCATCACGATGCGTGGCTGCCGGAGACGCTGTTCAAGCGCGCCCGGCATGTCTACACCGAATGCCGCAGGGTGCGCGACGGTATCGCGGCGATCGCGCGGCGTGACTGGCCGGCATTCGGCCGCCTGATGACGGCATCAGGGCGATCATCCGCGCAGGACTATGAGATCAGCCATCCGCGCGTCGAGGAGATCGTCGCCGCCGCATTGACGCTCGATGGCGTGCTCGGCGCACGCATGATGGGTGGCGGCGAGGGCGGACCGGCATTGATCCTGCTCGAGCGGGCGAAGTTCGACGCGATTCGGGCCGGGCTGCTCGGCGGGGCGTTTCCGCCGAACACACCCGAAGATCGCATCCAGCTCTGCACGTTCGGTCCCGGCGCGAGCGTCCAGCCCGCTACTGACGACTGATCAATACCCTTCGGACTGATTGACGACATTGCGCAGTGGCTCGTCGTGGATGAAGCGGCGGATGTTCTCCGCGACGAGCGACCCGATGCGCTCCTGCATGAACGGCGTCGAACCGGACGTGTGCGAGGTGATGATGACGTTCGGCATCTCCCACAAAGGCGAATCGTCGGGCAGCGGTTCGGGATCGACGACATCGAGCCCGGCGCCGGCCAGATGGTCCGATTGCAGCACCCGGATCAACGCATCGGTATCTGTCGTCGGGCCGCGGCCGACGTTGTAGAAGTACGCGCCGGCTTTCATCGCCTTGAATGCGTCGTCATTGAAGAGTCCACGCGTCGCCGGTGTCAGCGGCAGCGTATCGACGACGTGATCGGCCTCGGGCAGGACACCCAGCAGGTCGTCCGTCAGCACTTCGCGGAACGGCGCGCCGGGCACGGGATGCCGGCGCACGCCGATCACCTCCATGCCCAGGCATTGCGCGCGGTCGGCCAGCGCCTTGCCAAGGTCGCCCATCCCGGCGATCAGCACGGTCTGGCCATGCAACTCGAAGACAGGGCGGTCGTTCCGCTCCGTCTCGTGTTGCCATTCGTGCCGCCGCTGGCCGGCGAGATGCTGCGGCAGCCGGCGGGCGAAGGCGAGCATCAGCGCCAGCACGTGCTCGGCGATGTTGATCGCGTGGACACCGCTGGTGTTCGTCAGGAGGATGCCCCGGTCCCGGAACCCGGGCGTTAGGAATCGGTCGACGCCGGCGGATACCGCCTGCACCCACAGCAGCCGGTCGGCCCGATGCAATGCCTCCTGCGTCAGATGCCACGTCAGCAGCGCGTCCGCGCCGGGGATCGCGTCCGCCAGCGCACCATCTTTTTTGACCGGCACGAATTCGATGCCCGGAAACTGCGGTTGAAGCTTCGCAACGACCTCCGGCGCTTGCGCCAGATCGATCACCATCTTGTGAATTGGCGGCATGGTCCTCCCCTGGACTCAGAATTTCGCGTTGAAGAGCGCCCAGCGCAGGAAGTAGAGCAGGAACGCGAGCGCGACGAGGTAGAGCGCCGGATGCACCTCGCGCCACTTGCCCTTCGCGACCTTGACGACGACGTAGCTGATGAACCCGACGCCGATGCCGTTGGTGATATTGAAGGTCAGCGGCATGACAAGCACGGTGAGGACGACCGGCAGCCCCTCTTCGAGCTCGGCGAAGTTGACGCCGCTGTGCGTGGTGCGTTGACCGGAGATCGTGACGACCTCGCGCTCGGAGAGCACGCCAACCATGAGGAAACCGACGATGATCAGCGCCGGCGCGGTCGCCGCCGCCGGGATCGCGCTGACCAGCGCGACGAAGGGCAGCGCCAGCAGAAAGAGCAGGCCGGTGACGACGGTGACGAGCCCGGTGCGGCCACCGACGCTCACGCCGGCGGCCGACTCGATGTAGCACGTCGCCGATGACGCGCTGACGGCGCCACCGGCCGCGGCGGCGAGTGAATCGATCAGCAGCGGTTTCTTCACGTCGGGAAAGTCGCCCTTCTCATCGAGGTAGCCGGCCTGGCTGCCGACGCCGATGAGCGTGCCCATCGTGTCGAAGAAGTCGGCGAGCATGATGCTGAGCACCGCGAGGAGCGCGGTCAGGAAGCCGAGCTTGCCGATGAAGCCGAAGCTGAACTGACCGACGAGGCCGAAATCCGGCCCCTCGAGCGGATGGTCGGGGAAGGCCGCGACGTTGCCCGGCACGATGAAGGCGAGGACCGTGGCGAAGAGCATGCCCCAGAGGATGGCGCCCCGGACGTTGCGGGCGACGAGGACGATCGTGACGAGCAACCCGATGACGGCCACGAAAATCGGCCAGGTATTCAGCGGACTGAGGCTGAGCAGGCCGGTGGTCGTGCCGGCAGGCGTGTCGTTTCCGGACAGGAAGGTGACCAGCCCGGCGTCCTTCAGGCCAATGAAGAGGATGAAGAACCCGATGCCCACCGAGATCGCCTGCTTGAGCACCATCGGCACGACGTCGACCACGTACTGCCGCACGCCGAGCAGGACGAGGATCGTGATGATGACGCCTTCGGAGACGATAACGCCCATCGCCTGCGGGAAGGTGAGCCCCATGCTGCCGACGAGCGTGTAGGCGACGATCGCGTTGATGCCGAGACCGGGCGCGAGGGCGATCGCCCGGTTGGTGTAGAGCCCCATCGCGATCGACATGACACCGGCGACGAGGCAGGTGACGGTCGCGACGCGTGTCGTGCCGAGCGCCCCGTTGAAGTTCAATGTCGCCGGATTCACCGCGATGATGTAGGACATGACCATGAAGGTGGTCAGCCCGGCCAGCACCTCGGTCCTGATGTTGGTGCCGTGCTCGCGGAGCCGGAAGAAGCGGTCAAGCGGGCTCGCGCCGCTCCGCAGCGATTGCGTGTCGGTCGCCATCGAAGTCCTCTCGTGGTCTGATGTGGTGCCTGTCTACGAGCCCGCCCAAGGCTCGCGCGGTTGAATTATGCACCACACATCAGCCCGCTTCGCGGCGGGAATTGGAACGGGATGACTGGGGGCGAGGCGAGAGCGGGGGCCTAGCCGCCGATCTGCGACATGCCGCGAACCGTGTTGCGCTCGCCTTCGGCGATGCGGTGGCCCCACGGCTTGCGCCAGACGCCGCCGCGCAACTGGGCAAGCAAGTCGTCATCCGTCGCGCCGTTGCGCATCATGTCGCGGAAGTCGACCTCATCCGCCCAAAGGAGGCAGAGGCGGAGCTTGCCATCGGCGGTGAGTCGGACCCGATTGCACGTTTCGCAGAAGGGCGCCGAGATCGGCGAGATGAAGCCGATCGTGCCCGGGGCGCCCGGGATGCGCCAGTTGCGCGAAGGATCGGACGGGTTGCTCTCCAGCTCCTTGAGCGGCCCGAAGTGCGCCTCCAGCCGGGCGCGGGTCTCCTCGGAGGTGACGAGGCTCTCGTCGTAGACCGGCCCGACACCCTCCATCGGCATCATTTCGAGGAAACGGACCTGCCAGTCGTGCGCCAGCGTCAGCTCGGCCATCTTGATCACGTCGAGGTCATTCTGGTTCTTGAGCACGACGGTGTTGAGCTTGATCGGCTTCATCCCGGCGGCATCCGCCGCCTCGATCCCCTGCCAGACGAGGTCGAGGCGGCCGCCGCGGGTCATCATCTTGAACCGGACCGGGTCGAGTGTGTCGATGCTGACGTTGACCCGGTCGAGCCCGGCAACTTTCAGATCGGCGGCGATGCGCCCGAGGATGAGGGCGTTGGTCGTCATCGACAGTTCCTGGACACCCGGGAAGGACTTGATGCCGCGGACGATATCGACCAGATGCGGACGGACGGTGGGTTCGCCACCGGTGAGCCGGAACTTGGTGAAGCCGCTTTTGGCGAAGATGCCGACGAGCCGGATCAGCTCCTCATCGGTCAGCAACTCGTCGCGGGGCTGGAATTTCATGCCGACCGCGGGCATGCAGTAGAGGCAACGGAAGTTGCAGCGATCGGTGAGCGAGATGCGCAGGTAGTTCATCGCCCGGCCGAAGGAGTCCCGGGGTCCAGTGAGCGGGCTCGGCTTGTCAGCCAGGTGCAGCGGTTTCCCGATTGTCGCGACCTGTGTCTGCATCTGCGCACTGCCTTCGTCTGAAATGGCGACCCATTGACCTATTCAATGGCTAACTAGTCACCCGCAGCCTACCAACTCAGCGCACGGGCGTCAATCGCCGGACATGTCACGCCGCCAGCGGCGGGCCGATCGCACCACGATGGTGACGCACTTGCCAACGCGGCGATCGTTCTTGGTCAAAAACGATTGTCAATGCACATTTCATGCCCCAGAACTTTCCGTCGGTAAGCCCATCGCCAATATGGTATCCACGATGCGCAGGTATATCCGGCATCTATGCCCATAAGCTCCAATTGCCGGCTTGACAACCATCGCCCGAAGCTCGATGCTGGAGATAAGTCCGACCAATCTGATCGGATATGGAACCGGCCGCCGCCGGATGGGGTACGGCGCGCGCCGCAAGGAGGTCAGAGATGAGAAAGTCGCTGGTTGCGCGTTTGTTGTTATGCGTGTCGTTTGCCTTGGCCGGGCTCGCATTCTTGCCCCTCGCCGGCAACACGAGTGCGCAGGGCACGCCTTCGTTCGATCTCATCTCGCCTGGTGACGGCGCCACGATCGACACGAACGACATTCTGGTGCAGATCAACCCGAGTAACTTCACGCTCGATTGCGCCTCGTCGGGCCACGATGACGTGGCCGGCCAGGGACAGGCGCTGGTTTTCGTCGATGGTGATACCATCGCGCAGTTGACCAACATCTATTGCACGACTTCCTTCATTGTTCCGGCCAACGGGCTCACGCCTGGGGAACACACCCTCGCCGTGGTGCTGGCGAGCAACACTCACGTGCCGATGATGGATACGGCCAAGGCGGTGAAGATCAACTATCAGCCGGCGCAACCGTTGCCGCTGCCAGTCGCCAACTACACCGGCACCCCGAGCATCTCACTCGTCAGCCCGCAAGACGGCGCAACCGTCCCGCCACAGTTCGACGTGCAGGTCAAGCCGGAGAACTTCCTGTCCCGCACCGAGCTGGAAGGCAAGACGAACGTTCCGGGGTATGGCCACTACCACGTCTGGGTTGACACGCAGGAGATGCCCAAGTCACTGGCCGGTCTGGTCCTGATGCCGGGCACCAATGCGTTCACGCTCGACCTCAGCGCCTGGGGCCCGGGAGAGCACACGGTCCGCATCGAGACGGCGCAAAACGACCACACGATGTACGATCCCTCCAAGTCCGTCACCTTCAAGGTCAACGTGAGCGAGTCCGCCACCCCGGCGGCGGCGAGCCCGGTCGCGTCACCGGCGGCGAAGTCGGGCGCAGTCACGGTTCACATGACCAATCAACTGCGCTTTTCACCGGCCGAGCTGACCATTCAGAAGGGCCAGACGGTGACCTGGGTGAACGATAGCGCGCTGCCGCACTCATCGACCGATGATCCGGCGAAGAACCCGGTCGCCAAGCAGTTCCCGCAGTATTCACAGGTGCCTGATGGCGCCACGGTCTGGGACTCCGGCCTGCTGCAGCCGGGCGCGACGTTCAGCCACACGTTCACGGTCGACGGCACCTACGACTACTTCTGTCTTCCACACATCCTCTCCGGGATGCGCGGGACCATCAACGTCCAGGGTTAGCCACCTGGACTTCACATCCTGACGGCATGCCTCCGCGCGACACCCCCTCCCTCGCGCGGAGGCATACCGATCCCCATCCTGCCGTTACGACAACGCCTTCCCGCGCTCATCCAGCCAGGCGAGAATCTCGTCATAGTCCTCGACGCACATCATTGCGATGACGTCGCCCTGGCAGGCGATCCCGGTGGCGCGATGAAAGGCCGCCAGCTCGCTTGGCTCCGCGTCGACCTCGCCCTGCCGACCCGCCTCGTGGTAGCCCTCGGCGATCAGGCGCGGGATGTCGCCCGTCTGCCGGCCGCGGAGATAGCGCGTGGAGTCCTTGATGATCGTGACGTCGGCCGATTCACCGGCGAGACGTCCCAATCCGCGCAGCGAGTTGTCGTCACGGTCACCGGCCGTGCCCACAAGCGCGATCACCCGGCCCGAGCCATTCAGGAACGATCGCGCCAGGCCGAGGAGGTGGCGCAGCCCCGCCTCGTTGTGCGCGTAGTCCACAATGACGGTGAAGCCGTCCACGTCGTAGACGTTGAGGCGGCCCCGGTTCTGATCGGCGCGATTGCGGAACAGTCGCAGGCCATCGCGCACCTGGTCGGGCGCGAGCCCGAAGCCGAGGCAGGCGGCGGCCGCGCACAACGCATTCTCGACCATATGCCCGGCGCGGCCGCTGAAAGTGATCGGCACCTCGCTCAACCGAAGCAGCCGCTCCTCGATCCCGTCGTGCGCCCAGATCGCCTCGCCATCCCGCACGAAGAGCGCCCAGCCACCGGCGTTGACGTGCGCGATCACGGCCGGATTGTCGTCCCGAGGAGAAATCAGGAAGGGGTGTGCGCGGACGTGTGCTTTCATGCCGAGGACGAGCGGATCGTCGGCGTTGAGTACCGCGTAGCCATCGGCTTTGGTGACGCGAACGACCAGATCCTTGACCCGCGCCAGCCCTTCGACCGAGAAGACGCCCTGCAAGCCGAGGTGGTCGGCGCTGATATTGGTCACGACGCCGACGTCGTTGCTCTCGTAGCCCAGCCCGCGCAGCAGCATCCCGCCGCGCGCGGTCTCCAGCACGCCGGCATCGAGATCCTCTTCCTCGAAGACGCGGTGCGCGCCGGCAGGACCGGTGTAATCGCCCTCCAGCACCTGCTGGTCGTCAATGAAGACGCCGACGGAGGAGGTCCAGCCGACGTGACGTCCGGTCCCGCGGAGGATCGAGGAAACCAGGCGCGTCGTGGTCGTCTTGCCATTGGTGCCCGTGATGGCGATCACGGGCAGGGTCCGGTCGCGGTCCAGCACTTCCAGCGGATGGTCCTCACCCTCGTCCAGTTCCTCGCGCAACTCTCGCAATCTGTCGATGGCTGAGTCGAGATCGATCTCTTTGCCCAGGGCGATTTCGGTGGCCGCGCGCGCGAGCGCTTTCGCAAAGCGCCGCCGCTCCCAGGAGAAGGCGACAACGTGATGATCTGGCTCTTCGAGTGGGCCGCTCCTGATCCGGGGCGGCGGCACTCCGGCGGCAGCGTGCAGCGCGGCGATCAACGCCTCCACCCCGGACCAGGCATCATCGGTTACGGCCGGGCCGTCCACGGAAGAGGACAAACGCTCGATGGCGCGGTCGATCCGCTCAATAGCGGCCCCATCCGGCTCGCCGGCGAACTCGATCTTGATCGCCGGTTCCAGCATGAAGACGTTCGGACCATCCAGGTCGCGGATCTCGACAAGCTCCATCGATCACCCTGTCCTTCTGGCGAGACCGGCACCGGCGCGGTCCATGCCCTAGAGCGTTTGCAAGAGCACAACCAGGAAGTTGTAGACCGCGTGCGTGATGATCGACGCCGGGGTGCCGAGATATTTTCGTTCGATGCCGAGAAGGATACCAATCCCGAACAAGCCGGCGATGATCCAGCTCCAACCATATTGCGCGTGCAGCAGGGCGAAGAGGGCCGCGGTGAGGAAGATGCCGAAACGCGGCTGGATCGCGCCGCGGAAGAAGATCTCCTCGCCAACGCCAGCGGTGAGACCAAGCAGCGCCGCTCCCAACGGATTCTGAATGTTCGAGGTCAGATCGGGCAGGGACTTTTGCAACGAATCGAACAGCTCGGGTTGCAGCGACTTCGTCACCAGACTCGCGACGACGCTGATGATGAAGCAGCCGATCACGGCGAGCAGCGCCAAGGCCACCGCCTTGGCGGACGGGCGATGCAGTCCGAGCCGGCAGAGCGTCTCACGTCCCGACCGGTGGATGCGGTAGCCGACGGCGACAACGGCTAGCGCGACGAAGATGATCAGGTTGACGATCAGGGAACCGGCGCCGACCGATCCCGTGTCGGCCGGACTGGAGTTTCGCAGTGAATAGGCGGTGATCATGATCACCGCTAGCAGGATTGCGAGGCCGGACATATCGATCGGCGACGACGGATCCATCGGGGTAATATCTGCGAGCGCGGCCCGGAACTGCTTGACGAGCGGCAACGCGAGCGCCAGGCCGAGGCCGAGAAGCAACGCGCCCCAATGCTGCCCGTTGACCAGACCGGCAATCCCGGCCACCGTCAGGAGCCCGCCGGGAAATCCGAAGAGGAGATAGAGGCCGACATCGGCCGAATGATCGGTTCGGGCGCGATTGGCCCAGTAGACGAGACCGAGCGCGGCCGCGACCAGCACGACCCCGACAATGAGTTCCTCGAGAGTATCCACACCAGCGCTTTCCACTACAGGCAGCGGCCGTCGCTGCCTGGCCGTCGATCGCCGGAAGTATAGGGGCAGGGGCGAGGTCGCCGGGAATAGAATCAGGGCTCAGCGCCGATGCTAGACTAGCGATGCCCGACTCTGGATCGGAACGATGGCGAGACCAAGGAGAGCTTTCCGGTGGCAATGGCAAACGGCGATGGCGGCGGCGACGGGCGCGGCGCGCCCGCGAAGCGCCAGCCGGGGACGTCCACGCACCGGCGCGGCGGTTTGGGGCGCGGCCTCGGCGCCTTGATCCCAACGTCGACACCCGCCTCTGCCGAGCCCAGCGGGAGCAGCGACGGCTCCGGTGGGCTACGCACTGTCCCGGTGGATGCCATCGATGTCAATCCGTACCAACCAAGAACCACCATCGGCCGCGCCGAGCTGGAGGAGCTGATCCAGTCAATCCGGGCGCATGGCGTCGTGCAGCCGCTGCTGGTGATCGCCGGCGAGGCACCCGCCAGCTACCTGCTCGTCGCGGGCGAGCGACGTTGGCGCGCGGCGCGCTTGGCGGGACTCGAAGCGGTGCCGGTCGTGATCATGGACCTCGCGCCGCAGCAGATGCTGGAGATCGCCCTGGTCGAAAACGTCGTCCGCTCCGATCTTTCGCCGCTCGAAGAAGCGCACGCCTACCGCAAGCTGAGCGAGGAGTTCGGGCTGACGCAGGCCCAGATCGCGGAGCGGGTCGGGCGCTCACGGGTGACGATCACGAACACGATGCGGCTGCTCGCGGCGCCGGATCAGGTGCAGGCGGCAATCGCCGCCGGGCAGATCACCGAAGGGCACGCGCGCGCACTCCTCGGCCTGCCGAACACGACCGACCAGCTCGCCGCGCTGCAAACCGTCGTCGAGCGGCAGCTCAATGTGCGGCAGACCGAGGAGCTTGTGCGACGGTGGCTGCAAACGGGCCGACCGGCGACGCGATCCGCCAATAAGCGCGACAGCCAGGAGCAGCAAGTGGAGGAGCGGTTCCGCTCCGCCCTCGGCACCCGCGTCGGCTTCAAACGCGCCTCCCGCGGCGAAGGTGGCACCTTGACCATCCAGGTGTTCAGCGAGGAACAGCTCGACGCGCTCTACGAGCGTCTCGCCGGCGAGGACATCTGGTAGGGCTCAGGCCGGAGGCGCGCATGCGGCGGGCGTGCCGGTGAACTTCGTTGTCGTCTTTCCCGACTCGGCGCTGATGCGGACGACAATGTCGTTCGCCGTGTTCGACCGCTGGTCGTAGTAGACGACCGTCCAGGCCGGATGCGCGGAATCGGTTGTGTCGAGCACGATCTGGATTTGCGTGCGCAGCGGCGCGCAGGCGTCGCGGTAGCGCTCGCCGACGATCCGCTGCGCGATGCTGAAGGCCGTATTGGAGGTGACCGGCAGCTTGTCGAACGAGATCGGCGGGCCGGGCTCCACCTGCCAGGCGCTGGTCTCCTCGTGGTAAATCGTGCCTGTCGTGCGCGAGACCATCACGGTCAGCATCTGCCAGGTCTCGCGGCCGGTGTGGGTCGTGCCCGGCGAGGCGAAGGTGTAGAGCAGCGCACCTCCCCGAGGCAGGCCATTCGCCGCCGGCGTGCCGTCGATCCAATCCATCTGCTCGGAGACCAGGACGAGGCTGGCGTCGGCGCGCCATTGCTGGGCGCGGGCGATGGCGACCGGCGCGCCAGATTCGAGCGAGAGCGGTAGCACGGCCGAAGGTGGCAATGTCGGCTTCGGCGCGTCGATCGGATCGCCTTTCGGACTGCCGAGATGGATCGCGTAGCCGAACGCGATCACGGCGAAGGCGGCGAAGAGCAGGACGAACGGCAGCTTCGGCAGCGGCCCCCTGGGCGTCTCCATCAGACCCCGACCACGCGATTACACACGGCGCAGCACGTAGGCGTTGGAGCGGGGCAACGCGTCGTCGCCGGCGATTCGCTCCTGACGGTCGCTCGTGCCAATCGGCTCCCAGCCCTGGAGGGCCAGCTCGTTGCTGATCGTGTCCTGGGTCAACTGGTCGGCGAGCCAGACGAGTGCCTCGCGCGTTCGCGTCTCCCAGGCGCCGTTGACCCGGGCATCCCGGACAACCTCGACTCGCCTGGTGGTTTCGAGGTAGACGACGAGATGGACACCGGTGGGATGATTGTAGACGTCCGTGATCACGCCCTCGGCGCGGCTGAATTCCATGTCAACGTCCAAAAGAGATCAACGCTCCCGAGATCGGGGCCGCGCCTGAGATCGGGCTGCGCCCCCAATCGTATACTTCACTTCGATCGCCGCGTCCAAGCAGGCACGGGGCAACGATGTACACGATCACAGGAGAACGCACTTTGGCAGCGAGCGACGAACTGATCCATTCCCTGAACGAGACCCGGCAACAGGTCGATCGCCTTCGGGGGCGTCTTTGACCTCGCCAATGACGCGCGCGAAGTCGCGGATCTCGAACGCCGCAGCGCCGATCCCTCCTTCTGGCAGGATCAGGACGAGGCGCAGCAGGCGATGCGCCGGCTCGGCATCCTGAAATCACGCATAGAATCCTGGAACAGCTTGGAGCGCTCGATCGACGACCTGCTAGATCTGGCGCCGCTCGTCGATGACGAGCCAGAGCTGCAGGAGGAGATCGCCCAGGAGCAGCAGGCGCTGGCCGCGCGAGTCAGCGAGCTGGAGCTGCAACTGGCGCTCAATGAGCCGCACGATCAATCCGACGCGATCCTCGTCGTGCATTCCGGCGAGGGCGGCGTCGACGCGCAGGACTGGGCGTCGATGCTGATGCGGATGTACCTCCGCTGGGCGGAACGCCACGAGTTCAAGGCCGATCTGCTCGATACGACGCCCGGCGAGGAAGCGGGGATCAAGAACGCGACGATCGAGGTCAAGGGGACCAACGCGTACGGCTTCCTGAGAGGCGAGGGCGGATCGCACCGGCTTGTCCGGTTGTCGCCGTTCGACGCCGCGCATCGCCGCCACACGGCCTTCGCGCTGGTCGAGGTGCTGCCGCAGATCGAGCATGACACCGAGATCGACCTCAATCCGGACGATGTCCGGGTCGACACCTATCGCTCGTCCGGCGCCGGCGGGCAGCACGTCAACAAGACGTCGTCGGCGATCCGACTTACGCACCTGCCAACCGGCATCGTGGTCACCTGCCAGAACGAGCGCAGCCAGCTCCAGAACCGGGAGACCGCCTGGAAGATCCTGCGGGCTCGCCTGCTGGAGCGGAAGCTGCAGGCCGAGGCGACCGAGCGGGCGCAACTCAAGGGGAACCTGATGGCGGCCGGATTCGGCAGCCGGATCCGCTCGTACGTCCTGCACCCATATACGCAGGTCACCGATCACCGCACGTCGGTCAGCGTCAGTGATACGCAGGGCGTGCTCGACGGCAATCTCGACCCGTTCATCGACGCCTATGTGCAGCAGCAGGTAACCCCGGAAGAACTGCCGGCGTGAGACACGCCCTGATCCTCGCCGTCTGCTTCCTTGTCGCCACGCTGACGATTCCGGACAACGCGTGGGCACAGGGAACGCCGGCCGCGAGGGCGGGCGCGGTCACGATCACCCACCAGAGCGAAACGATCGCGTTCCCCGCCGGCATCGACTTCACGCTGGCGGGAAACGCCGATTTCACCGTGACCCGGATCGAGCTCTTTTGCCGGGTGGCAACGCAACAGACCGAGCACCTGGCGCTGGTGCCCATGCCCGTGCCGGGGAAATCGATCCGACTCACCTACCGGCTCGACCTCCAGGCCAACTTCATGCCGGCCGGTATAGACCTGAGTTGCTTCTGGCGTTTCCACGGCGAGCGGCAGCAGCAGGCAGACAGCGCCCGGTGGACGGTTCGCTGGTATGACAACCGGTACGATTGGTCGTCCATCCAGACGCAGGACGCGACGATCCACTACCACGGCATCTCGTCCGCGTTCGCCCAGAACATCGCGACTTCGACGCAGACGTCGATCGACAGCTTGCAAAGACTCTACGGGCTGGCGAAGGTCACGCCGATACAGGTCTGGATCTACCCGAACACGACCGACTTCGCCGGCGCGAGACAACAGAACTCGCGGGAAGCGGTGGCCGGCCTCTCCTATCCCGAATTCGCGTTGACCACGGCGATCATTCCGGACGGGAACGCGCAGGAGCTCGGCCGGGTGATGCCGCACGAGGCCAGTCACCAAATCCTCTATCAAGCCACGCACAATCCCTGGAATGCGCCGCCGGTCTGGCTGGATGAGGGGCTGGCGGAATACGCGCAGACCGCCGGCACGGACGGG
>JAICKJ010000333.1 GCA_025928015.1 Thermomicrobiales bacterium | reverse complement strand
GCGTCGATCGCCTTGATACCGGTCTGCAGCGCGGTGTCGACGTTCTGGCGCTTGATGACGCCCGGCGCGATCCGCTCGATGTGGCGGGTCTTGTCCGTCCGGATCGGGCCCTTGCCGTCGATCGGCTCGCCGAGGGCGTTGACGACGCGGCCCAGCAGAGCATCGCCGACCGGAACCGAGGCGATCTCGCCCGTCGTGCGGACCTGATCGCCCTCTTCGATCACGGTGTAGTCGCCGAGCACGAGAACGGCGACGACATCTTCTTCGAGGTTGAGGACCAGCCCCTCGTTGTTGGTCCTCGGGAACTGGACGATCTCCGACTGCATCGCCTGGGTCAGGCCGTAGACGGTGGCGACACCGTCACCGATGCCGATGACCGTGCCGACGTTGGTGACCGTGGCCTGGTCGGAGAATCCCTTGATCTGCTGTTTCAGCAGATCGCTGATTTCGGTCGCGCGTACCGCCATGCTCGCTCCGTTCTTACGCGGCCTCAGCGCCGCCCGCGCCGGTGCTTGGTGTGCGTGTTACAAACTACCTGTCGTTCAAACTGCAAAGGGCTCACCCGGCGGCGAGCCGCGCGCGCAGGCGGCGGAGCTGATTGATGACACTGCCATCGATCAACTGGTCGCCCATCCGCACGATGATACCGCCGATGATGCTCGGGTCAGTGTGCGCCCGGATCTCGACATCCTTGCCGGTGATCACTTTCAACAGCTCGCCAACCGCCGCCTGGCCGTGCTCATTGAGCTTGTCGGCGGTCGTAATGTTGGCCAGCGTGATGCCGCGCTCTTCGAGCACGGCTTCGTCGAAGAGATCGGCGATGTCCGGGATCAGATCCGTCTGCCGGCGCTCGACCAGCATCCGGAGCAGATTGCGGCTCTCAGGCCGCAAATCGCCGAGCACCTGTTCGATCGTCTTGATCTTTTCGGCGGCGGAGACGTTCGGGCTGCCCAGAAACGTCACGACGGTCTCGTCGCTGACCGCGGCGCGCAGCTCATGCAGATCGTGCTGCCAGGCGTCGAAGCTCTTCTCCTCGCGGGCCAGCTCGACGATCGCGTGCGCGAAGCGCTTGGCCGATCCTCTTGCCATCCGTCGTTCCCCGTTTCCGTCTTACGATGCCTTCGCCATCTGGCCATTCGACGCTTCGGCGAGTGTGTCCTTGATCAACTGCGTCTGCGCGGCCGGATCGAGCTCCTTGTTGATGATGCGGCCGGCCGCCATCGTCGCCAGATCGGCGATCTCCTGGCGAAGTTGCTGCCGCGCCTGATCGGTCTCCTGCCGCAGCGAATCTTGCGCGCGCTTGAGGTAGGCGTCCGCCTGGACGCCGGCTTCCTCCTGGGCGCGGGCAATCATCTGGTCGCCGCTCTGGCGGGCCTTGGCGATGATCTCCTGGCCCTCGCGGCGAGCCTCGGCCAGCGCCTGCTCGTTGCGCGCCTGCGTCTCCTTGAGCTCTTGCTGCATCTTCTCGGCGGCGGACATGCTCTCGCGAATGCGGTCCTGGCGCTCATCGAGCACCTTGATGATCGGCCCGAGCGCGAACCGCCAGAGCAACCAGACAAAGATCAGGAACGCGATGATCTGGACGATCAGTTGCCATCCATTGATGCCAATCGCGCCCATAGGCGTCTTACTCCTTCGTGGATCCCCTCTGCGCGACGACAGCCGGGCCGGTGCCCGGTGGGGCCGAGGCCCCGGCAGTGATGGAACAGCGGCGCGGGCATGTGCGCCCGCGCCGCCCCATCGATCTGCAAGACTACGTGAACTTGATGATGATCGCGATAACGAACGCGTAGATGGCGACCGCCTCGGCGAGCGCCGCGCCGATGATCATCGTCGTCCGGATGTCACCGGCCGCCTCCGGGTTGCGGCCCATGGCCTCCATCGCGCCGCGCACCGCCATACCGATGCCGATGCCAGGGCCGATCGCGCCGATGCCGATGGCGACCGCCGCGCCGATGTACCGAAACATATCAGGAGTCACGAGACGAATCCCTCCTCTTGGGCGCCTGCCATCTGGGACGGCCCCCTCACCTTGTCGCGAGGCGGCACCGCGCCACCTCACCTACATCCGCCAACCGGTTTCGATCGAGGTCACCCTGCCGGTCGAACCGAAAACGCCGGGGGTCGAACTCGCAAAGTGTGATGGTCAGTCGCCGGCGCTCGTCGGCACCGGCGTGGCAGCCAGCTCCTTCGTCGCGTCCGGCACGTGGCTGTGCTCCTCCTCGCCGGCATGGTCGCCCACCGCGACCACGATGTACGCAAGTGTCAGCAGCGCGAAGACGAGCGCCTGAATCGCCCCGAAGAGCACTTCCAGGAACATGAAGACCACGGGGAACAGGAACGGGATGACGGCGATTTTGATCGCCGCGCCGATCGAGTACATCATGCCGAGCAGCACTTCGCCGGCGAAGACGTTCCCGAAAAGACGGGCGGAGAGCGAGATGATGCGCGAGAACTCGGAGATCACCTCGATTGGGAAGAGGAACGGCGGATCGGCCATGTGCTTGATCCGGCCGCCGACGCCATGGAACCTGATGCCGTAGATCTGCACCGCGATGAAGGTCACCAACGCCATGCCGAGCGTCATGTTGATGTCGGCATCGGGCGAGCGGAAGAAGGGCACCAGCACCTTCTCCTTGTGCGTCCCCTCCGCCTTGGGCGCGGATGTATCGCCGGTGCCAGCCTGGGCGACCTCATTGCTGTGGGGCGCCGTCGCGACGACGTCGCCGTTCGCGTTGACCGTCTCCTCATGCCAGTAGCCGACCGTGCCGAAGCCGGGAACGAGCCCCGAGAAGTTGGCGAAGAGAATGAAGATGAAAAGCCCGGCGACGAGCGGGAAGAGGCGCCGTCCGAGCGTGCGCCCGGCGGCCCCTTCGACGAGGCCGAGCATGAACTCGACGATTTCCTCGTAAGCGCCCTGCACTCGGCCCGGGATGATGCTCGCGCGGACGGCGATCAGCCGGCCGACGATCAGCAGCAGGGCCATGACGATGAACATCGTCAACATCGAGTTGGTGACGGGAATGGGGCCGACGTGGAAGAGCGTTTCCGCGGCAATCGAAACGTGGACATCCATGATTCAGGCACTACTCCTCTATCCCTGGATCCGTTTCCGGAACGTTGGCGCGTGCCTCGCGCCGGTGAGCCTTACGGCTCGCGATCAGTCTCACGTTCGTCCGCCGGCGTAGTCCGGCTCATTGCGCGCTGTTCGAGGCGGCGCCCGAGCGGCCCGGACGGTTTGGTCTTGTCCCCGATGCGCGCCAGCTCCCACAGCTCATAGGCGGCGGAGATGAGTCCCAGCGCGACGCCAGCCAGGGTGAGCCAGGGTGTGGTGCCAAGCTTGGCGTCGAGCGCGATGCCGCCGCCGATCAGGACGAGCAGGGTGACGACGATCGACCAGGCCAGCCCGGTGGCAACCCCCGCGATCCGCGCCTGCTCGATGTTTCGTGAGCGGTCATCCGGAGCCACATCCCACCTCGAATTTGATTGCGAATATTATCACAATCCTGCCTGGGCCACCACGCGCATCGATCCCGGGAAGTGTGCGCATAGCGCGTGATTCATGAGCATCTTCATCAGTGGAATCAGCAGGAAAATCCGGCCCCCACCGACCGGTCGCCCGCGTCGGGCTGCATTTTCGAGGCTCATGATACCCCAAACGCGGCCCGCCGTCCTGTCGCG
>JAICKJ010000128.1 GCA_025928015.1 Thermomicrobiales bacterium | reverse complement strand
GCCGGCGCGCTCGGGAGCCGGCTCAACATCGAGCCGGTCGTGCTCGGCGTCACCAGCGACGCCATGAACGCAATCCTGGAGGTCTACGCGGCGCGACTCCCCGCTACGCGCTGACCGTGATCGACGCCTTCATCGCCTCGTGTCCCGGCAGGTGACAGGCGATCCGAAACGTCCCCGGATCCGCGAACGTGACATTCAGCTTGACCGTGGCGCCGGGATGGAGCTGATCCGGCTCGACCGTGGCGACGGACATCGCATCCATCTGCCCCATCGTCATCCCCTGCATCCCGGCCATCTGGTCGCTCATGATCATGAATTCGTGAGCGAGCTTCCCCGCGTTGTGGATGATGAAGAGGACATGCTGCCCCACCTTGATCTTCGGTTGTGCCGGATCGAGCGCGATGTGGTACTCGGTCAGCGTCGCGGTGATGACGACCCCGGGCGACGTCGCGGATGTCGTCTCCGACACCGGCGCGCGCCACATCCCGCCCTGCGCCGACGCCGCCAGCGGGATCGCGCCCAGCAACATGACGAACAGACTGGAAAAGAGCAGCAACCGCCGCGCCATGATGGTTCGCTCCTGTCACACTGTATCGACCGGTCCGTACCTTCCACTTACACCGCATCGGTGAGGATCGCCACACACGATCCACAGGCTCACCCACGTAGTTCGAACCATGTGGCTTTGCGACAGATATCCGGATTGAAGGGGAAAGGGACGCGGTTAACCCTTGGCGAGGCCGTCGAGCGACGCGGCGCGGGCGAGGAGCGCGCGGTTGGCGGGGACGTTGTGGAGGTAGCAAGCGCGGTGCTCGGCCGACGTGATCTTCGCGGCCCGCTCGTGGAGCACGGCGACGCTCGCGCCCAGCAGGCGGCGCGCCGCCTCAGTCTCGCCGAATGCATCCAGCGCGGCGACGCAGCTCTCCGCCACCCGGAACGGCTCCTCGATCCCCTCCGGACCGTGCTCCTCCAGCCACCGGGCGATGCCCCAGGCGATCCGCCGCGCCCGCCACGGCCGGCCGGTCGCCAGACAGACCCGGAGCACCCCGGCGAGCGCATCCATCGAAAAGGCATACTGCCGGTAGGTCAGGCGCAACATCAGCGATCCGGCGTAGTCCTGGCCGGCGGCGTCCAGGTCACCGGTTCCCTCATGCGTCAGCCCGAGATAGAGCAACACATGGGGCATCAGACGGACGATGCCGAGCCGGTCGGTCGTCTCCCGCGCCCGCTCCAGCGCGGTCATCGCCCGCGCCCACTTCGCCATGTTGAGGTAACACAGGCCGATATCCGCGTGGCAGATCGCCTCGCCCCGCCGGTCGTGCCCGCGACGGTAGAGCTCGATCGCGTGCTCATAGAGCGCGATCGCCTCCTCGTAGAGGCCGAGGTCGTTCAGGCAGTTCGCCGCCGCCAGCCGCGATTCGGCCGCCAGCGCGTCGTCGCCGGCGCGTATGGCGAGCGCCAGCGACCGGCTGGCCGCGTCGATCGCCTCGTCGTAGCGTCCGAGCCCGTGGAGCGCGTGCGCAAGTAACCCTTCGGCCCGGCTCTCCTCCCGCTGCTGCCCCAGCTCCCGCAGGATCGGCAGCGCCTGCCGGTACTCCTGCTCCGCCACGGTATTCTCCCCCAGGTCGTAGTGCAGCAATCCGAGAAAGACGGCCGCGTAGGCGGTCAACTGCCGCGAGTCGAGGGCGCGGCCGTAGGAGAGCGCGGTCTTGCACTGCAGCACCGCCTCTTCGTACGCTCCCATCTTGCGCAGCCCATGCCCGATACCGATCATCGCGTGCCCGACCATCTCCGCCTGGGTCTGCCGGTCGGCCAGCGCGATTGACCGGCGGAAATGCCGGATCGCGGCGTCCGGGTTCAACGCATCGAGCTCGTACTCGCCGGCCACCTTGTGCTGCGCCGCGGCCTCCGGATTGAGTCCGGCCCGCGCGTAGAGATCGGCGACGATCGCCGCGAGGTGTGTCGGGCGCTCGCCAGCGACCGCTTCGAGCGCGCGCGCCGTCGCCCCCAGGTGCTGCTCGCGCCGGATTTGCCCCAGCGAGTCGCCGAGGTAGTCCTGGTAGAGCGCGTGGGCGAACTGGTAACGGTGCAGCCGCTGACCGGCGACCGCGACGGTGCCACCGGGAACCAGCAGTTGCTGGCGGTCGACGAGCTGCATGTCGAAGAGATCGGCGAAGGCGACGGGTTCGAGATCAAGCAACGCGGCGACCGGCTCCGCGAAGAACTGTTCGCCCTGCACGGCCGCGATCTCCAGTGCCCGCCGCTGCGCCGGATCGAGGTCGTCGAGCCGCCGACCGATGATCGCCCGGCTGGTTGTCGGCATGTCGATGTCCCGCATGCGGCCGGTCAGTACGAGCGCGCCGTCGCTGCCAGGACGGAGCTGACCGCTGTCGGTCAACGCGCGGAGCGAATTCTCGACGAAGATCGGCAACCCCTCTGTTTGCTGGTAAAGCTCCTCGCGGAACGATCGGTCGAGACGGTTGGGGATGAGATCGAGCCGGCCATCGACGTAGGCGCGCCCCTGGTCCGGTGCCGTCGTGCCGGCCAGATCGATCACGATGTCTCCCCAGAGCCGCTGCGTCTCCCGGAGCACCGGCGGCAGCGGGTGCGGGCCAAGGCCGTTCGTCTGGGTCAGCAGGTGGGAACGGAACGAGCCGAGCACGAGAATGGGCACCGGCGTGCCCTCAAGCACCGCGTGCAGGAGGACGCTGAGCAGCCGCACGGTCTCGGCCGTCGCCCAGTGCAGGTCGTCGAGCACGAGGACGAGTGGTCCATCGACCGCGATCTGCCGCAGCGCCTGAGCGACCTGCTCGTGGAGCATGCCCGCCTCGGTGCTCTCTCTCGGCCGCGTGGCGATCAGCATGTCGAATTGCTCGCGCCAGGCGTCGCTGACCAGCCCGAGCGATTCCGCCTGCAGACGCGCATCGGCGATATCGAGCAGCGGTCCAAAGAGATACGGCCCGCGCTCCATCATCGCCGTGAAGGCCCGTGGGGCGCGGTCACGCAGCCGCGAGCCGGTCGTGGGGGAGACGAGCTGCCCGGCGCCGGCTCCCTGGATATCGCCGATCAACAGCGCGAGGATCTCGCGGAAGGGATGGTAGGGCGATGCCGCCGGGCCGGCCGAGGCGGCCGCCACGCAATGCCCCCAGGCGACGACCAGATCGCCATGGGACCGCTCAGCCTGCCGCGCCAGCTCCCGCAACAGCCGGGTCTTGCCGATCCCGGCCTCCCCGCGCACCAACGCCACCCGCGGCCGGCCATCGAGCACCGCGTCCAGCTCATCCCGCAACCGCGCCCATGGCAGCTCCCGGCCCCGCAGGACGAAATCGTCGGTCAATGCCGGGGCGGGCGGGCGCGTCTCCTTGCCGGCCTCCCTGCTCGCTTTCTTCAGCGCCCGTGACTCTTCGGCCGCCGCGAAGAAGTCCCGGCGCTCGACCGAATCTTCCGGCAACCGGAATGCATCGGCGTAGACCTTGATCGTCCCGGCGCGCGGGATCGTGTAGGTGGCCGGATGCTCGTGCTCCAGCTCGTGCAGGAAGATGGTCTTGTCCGAGACGGTGCCCTCGATGCCACCGGTACCGGAGGAGGCGAGCCGGGCGATCTCCTTCGCCAGCGCCTCCTGGCTCAGGCCGAGTCGCGATCGATAGGTGTAAACGAGTTCACCGAACGGAGAGCGACGAGTCATCGTCGTTCCCTGCCAGCAGCGCGTGCGAACCGGTCCGTGTCATGTCGATCATCCACACGACACATTGTAGTCCCCTGGCTGCCGGGGTCAACGAGTGGCGCGTCCGGAAAATGACGGGAAAATGACGGGGAATCGAGGGATCCGGATCGGCGACGCGGACGTCAGGCGTCAGTCGGCCGCGAGGCGCTCTCGCTCCGTCCCCGGCACGGCCAGTGCCTCCCCTGTAGCGACCCGCTCGGCCAGCAGCGCGAACTTCGCCCGCGTCTCCTCGTCCCGTGGCGTCATGTGGACAATCGCCAGCTCCGGCGCCCCCGTCACGCTCGCCGCCGTCTGGAAGATGCGAAGGGGTCCGACATCCGGATGGTCATACTCCTTGTCGTGGACCGGGTTGAGCAGCGGATCGGTCGTCTCCCACCAGGCGGCGAACTGCTCGCTCGCGGTCCGCAGCCACTCGACGAGCGAGTCGAACTCCGCCGCCCACTGGGGAAAGATGCTCCGTTGCATGCGCAGCGCCGCGACGAGGTTCTGCGCATTCCCCTCCCAGTCCGTCCAGCGCTGGCGCATCGCCGGATCGGTGAACATCGACCAGATGACGTTCCGATCCGCGGTCGGCAGGCGCGCGAAGTCGCCAAGCATCGCGACGAGCGCCGGATTCCAGTAGAGGAGATTGAAGCAGCAATCGGAAACGAACGCCGGCACCGGCATGGCGGCATCGACGACCGAGCAGGCTCCCGGCGCCAGATCCGACATCGCCGGCGGGTTCGGCGCGAGCGGCGCCCACAGGAGGTTTCGCAGATACGCGTGTTGATGCGGCGCCAGCCGCAACGCCCGCGCCAGCTTGCCCAGCACCCGCTCGTTGAGATTGGGATAGCGCCCGGTCTCGATCTGGGCGACGAGCACTTCCGAGACGCCGGCCAGCTCGGCTACCCCCGATTGCGTCAGGTGGGCGACGTGGCGCCGGTCCCGCGCCGGGCCATGCAGTCGGCCGTCAAGCCGCAATCGCTGCGATCGCAGGTAGGCCCCGATCTGCCGTCGCTGCTCCAGGGACACCTCACTCATCGGAGGCACCTCCATTATTCTTCATTGCATATGCCTGCTGGCCGAGGTGACACGCCGGCAATATACCCGTAGAATGCCTATCTGGGAATCCTGCAATCGCGCCGGTAGGCTGGGGGCCATGTGGAGTTCGTGCAACAACGTGGCAGACAGTCCGTGCAATCAACCGCCCCTCCTGCAATTACGGGGGAATGACGGGAGCGATAGGGCGACAGCGGCATGCGCATCGGCTATGGTGGCCTGTGTGAACCGTTGCTCGTTCATAGCATAATCCGGTAATCGCCAGCGCCGCCCGATCGGGGGCCTGGCGGCCGCAATCGATGATCACGTGAAACCACGCGGGCGTTTGTCAGTGGGAAGGCCGCAGACGCCGCGCAGCCGACAATCAGATCCTGGTCATCCGCGCCTCGACGGGGACGGGGACGGGGCCGGAGCCGGTCGACACGGTGGCCGGTGTGCCCGTGACCACCAACCGCTGGCGCCCTGCGCGCTATCGGTCCGCCTGGGTCCAGAGATCCAGGCAAGGAAGGATGGAGATATCCGCCATGTCGATCATGTGGACGATGGAAGAGCGCGCCCCGTATCGCGTCGCCGCGACGTCCCCCTCGACACTCGGTGAGCTTGTGCGCAACGCCCGGGTGTCCGCCAGCATGACCCAGGCCGAATTGGCCGAACGCGCTGGCATCAGCGAACGTGGCATCAGCGATATCGAGCGCGGCGTGATCGAGTCGCCCAACGTGCCCACCTTGCGTTCCCTGGTCGCGGCCCTGTGCCTGCCGGACCACACCGCCCGTGCCATCCTCGACGCCCGCGGCCCCCGCGCGCGCCGTCACCGGCCGAGCGTCCCACAACCACTCCGCGTGCCGCTCACGCCGCTCATCGACCGGGAGCACGAGCGAGCGGAACTTGCCCGCCTGGTCCGCTCATCGGACACGCGGCTGATCAGCCTGATCGGCCCGGGCGGCATCGGCAAGTCGCGGCTTGCCCTCGCCCTCGCCACGGCCCTCGACCGCGCCTTCAATCATCAGGTCGCCTTCGTTGCGCTGGAGGACGCCGCGGACGCGTCCCAGGCGCTCGTGAAACTCTTGCAAACCCTCAACGTCACCGTCTCCCGCGACCAGCCGTTGCAACCCCAGATCATCGATGCCCTGCGCGGGCGCGCCATGCTCCTCGTGCTCGACAACGTCGAGCATCTCCCCCTCAACGGCTGCATCGTCGATCTGCTCACCGCCTGCCCGAACGTCCGGCTCCTCATCACCAGCCGCCATCCGCTGCGCATCCGCGGCGAGCACCAATTCCTCGTCACGCCCCTCGCCCTGCCAAAAGCGTGCTGGTTTCCAGAAGCGGAGGCCATCGAGCAGGCCCCGGCCACCGCGCTCTTCCTGCAGACCGCCCGCCGGCTGCCGATCGACCTGCCCCTCACGCCCCTGAACTGCGCCGACATCACGACCATCTGCCGGCTGGCGGAGGGCGTGCCGCTGCGCATCGAGCACGCCGCGTCGCTCTTGACGACCCGGTCGCTCGCGGAGATCGCCCGCGAGATGCGGGATCCGCTGACCTGCCTGCGGGATAACGGTCCGGCCGACCTGCCGGAGCGCCACAAGAGCCTGGAGGCAAGCGTCCGCTGGAGCTACGATCTGCTCCCGGCCGATGAGCAGTGGCTGCTCCGGCTGCTCGCCACGATCGATGGCGACTTCTCGGATGAGGTCGTCTACCGCCGCGCCGCGATGGCGACGGGCGGCCACGTCTCGCCGCACGGCATCGCCGAACGGCTGGGGTCGCTGGTCGAGAAGCACCTGGTCAACCGCCGGCGCGAGCAGGAGCAGACCCGCTACAGCCTGGCCGACCACATTCGCGCCTTCGCCCGCGCCCAGTCCGACCTCTGCCAGCACGCCAGCGCCGTCTGGGCCCGCGGCTGACCCGCGGGCCAACCATGAGCGCGCCAACCTGCCGGGTTATCAGACCCGGATCGACCTACCACGGCAAGCAGGGGCTGAGCTACTTCGAGGGGATTTGCGCCGAGAACACCGGCGCGCGGGGCATCAGCATGATGGTGCTCACGATCCCGCCCGGCGGCCGTGCCAACGCCCACCTGCACGAGGACCACGAGACGGCGATCTACGTCCTCAGCGGCGAGGCCGAGATGTGGTACGGCGAGAGCCTCGCGGAGCATCTGACGGTGCGCGCCGGCGAGTTCCTCTACATCCCCGCCGGCGTGCCGCATCTGCCGATGAATACGGCGGACGAGCCGGTCACCGCCGTCCTCGCCCGCACCGACCCCAACGAGCAGGAGAGCGTCGTTCTCCGCCCCGATCTCGACGAAAGGGTGCCGGGCCAGGCAGTGCCTAGCCCATCAGCACCTGCCAGAGCCCGACGCCCAACGTGATCACGCCGGTGATCGTCAAGACGCCGGTCCAGATGAAATCGAGATTGACCCACGCACGCCGTAACACTTCGACGCCGACGCGCTGGTAGACCACGACCGCGAGAATGCCGGCGACCAGCAGCAGCGCTCCCGTATGCACCGCGACCGCTCCCAGCAACGGAGCAATCGGATCGCCGCCGCCCGTGGCCGGCGCATGCGACGGCATCGGCATGGGCATCGCCATCGGCATCGACATGTCCATGTGATCCATCGCGTGTCCGTCCTGCGCCGCCGCGACGGCCGCGCCGCTGCGCTCCAGCCGCACGAGCGCCGGGATCAGCATCAATCCCGCGCCGTGGGCCGTTGCCATCAGGAACGACCAGAACGTGAGCTGGACCGCGCTGACCCGCATGCCGACCCACCGCACGCAGCGAAAGCGCGTCACCACCTTGTAACCAGCGAACGCCAGGAGCGCGAGCCCGCCCACGATCAGCAGCAACCGTTGCGGTACGATGAGCCCGAGCAGCCCGACCGCCACCGCGAAGAGGCCGATGGAGAGGGCGTGCCCGAGCGCGATCGGCCCGAGCGCGGCCAGTACTGCGCGGAGCCGTCGCTCCTGCAGGCCGAGCGCGACGGCGAAGAGCCAGCCCATCGCCGGGTTCAGTCCGTGGAATGCGCCCATGGCGACCAGCGTGAGCCAGGGCCAGGAAGCGCTGAGATCAGGCATGACACGACCTCGCGTGTGGACCGCTAGGGGAAGCAGTACGAATCGGTCGAGGCATCGCCGCCCTGCAATCGCACCTGGTGGGGCCGGAACGCGCCGAAATCGACGAAGAATTCAGGGTCGAGCGCGATGCCGCCACCGTTCGTGCCGGCGTCGATCTTCACCATCCAGCCCTTGATGCCTTCCGGGTAAAACTGCGCGTCCAGCGGCATGTAGAGCGAGTTGGTGACGTAGACCCGCTTCCCGTCCCGGCTCACCTCGACCATCTGCGGCGCGCCGTTGAGCGGCCCGTCCACCGCCGGATGACCGGTCCGCGCCACGATGCCGCCGATCTTCACCGTGCCGGTCAGGACCGGGTGGAAGGGGTCGGAGACGTCGTATTGGCGCAACTCGCCCGTGCCCCAGCACGAGACGTAGAGGAAGCGGTCGTCCAGGCTCAGCTCGATGTCGGTGATGAGCGGCGGCACCGCCTTGAAGGGTTGGAGCGCGGGCGGCAGCTGGTCCTCGGTCGCGGGCACCGCCGGGATGTCGATCACCTTCTGGATCGCCCAGTCGCCGTCCTTGCCCTCCGGCCGGTGCCAGAGCCAGATCGAGCCGGAGAGGTCCGCCAGGCTGATCACGGTGTTGACGAAGCCGTATGACCTGGTTGGGTCGTGCGCCGGCCGCAGTTCCAGCGCCATCTGGTGTTCCTTGCCGAGATCGACCGTCTGCGTGAGCTTCCGGTCGCGAAGGTTCCAGAAATGCAGGTGATGACCATACTGGCTGTTGAGCAGGAGGTCCGGCTGGAGGCCGGTCTCGACCATCTTCGGCGTGCCCCACTCGCTGGTGATCATCGTGTCGTGCCCGAGGTGCCACCAGAAGTCGTAGGCCAGAACCTGCTCACCGCGGTCGATCTCCCACTGGCCCAGCACGTCGAACGTCTCGTGATCGAGCACGAAGATACCGCCTGGCCCGTCGCCATCCGGCCCGCCCAGGGCACTGACGTAGATGCCATCCGGCCCGCAGTGGACCGTATGTCCCTTCGCATAACCGGTCCGGCCGGCAATCTCCTCCGGCTCGATCGTCTTGACGATGTGCGGGTGCAACGGGTCCGGCTTGGTGTCCAGGATATAGAGCCGTGACGAGCGCAAGCCCGGCACGACGAGGTAGCGCCGCTCCATGTGCGGGTGCGGGGCGCTGGGACAGAGCATCGAGCTGCACGAGTTCCAGCCGAAGTGGTGCAGCTCGTCGCCGGCGTGCGGCATCTCCGCCACGCCGACGACCGTGCCGAAGGTTCCCGACGTCGGGTCGAGATCGATGGTGCAGATCGCGTCAGGCTTGCCATCGTCGTTCGGATTGACGCGCACCACGTAGCCGAACGTCTCCGGCGGCGCCTGCATGGCAGAGCGCGGCGAGGGGTAGAGGGTCGGATCGGGCCGCCAGGTCGGCATCGTTTGCATCGTCGCACTCCTTGGCGCAGTGGTCGTGGATGCGGGGTTGGCGCTCGCAGCGGAGGCGCCGCCGAAGAATGTTCCGCCCGCCAGCACACCGCCACTTTTCAGCAGTCGGCGACGATCGGCGCGCGGACGCCAGGAAAACCGTGAGTGATCGCCGATGGACATCGTGTACTCCCTTGCTCGCACCCGAGCGTCCGATCGCAAGCGGCGATCGGCATCGCCTGGTGCCGGCACAGTTGGGACCCGATGCCCACGCTACGCCACCGATCGCGGCGTCACATCCCGGATTCCATGTACATATCTATGCAATTCAGCCGTTGTATACGGTGAGGGGTTACGGTGAAGTCGGATCGCCCGGCTGGCGGGCCACGATCCAGGCGGCGACCTGCGCGCGCGTGTGGAACCCGAGCTTGGCGAAGATGTTGGCGACATGCCGCTCGGCCGTGCCGGTCGAGATCGAGAGGAGGTCGCCGATCTCGCGGTTGGAATAGCCCTGCCGGATGAGTTCGGCGACCTCCCACTCGCGCCGGCTCAGTGCGGCGCCGAACGGCGCCAGGTCCAGCGAGGATTGACGGCCGGGCGCCGCCGTGGGTGGCGCCGGCTCCTGGAGCGCGGTCATTGGCGGCTCGTCATCGCCACCGGCTATGAATGAAAGACCGAGCGCGACGGCCTCATCCACCGGCAGACGCTGGCCTTGTTCGTAGGCCCGGACGAAGGCCGGCTCGCCGAAGCCGGCGCGCAAAGTCGCGAGGAAGCGCTCGTGGCGGTCCCCATCGGTCGACCACATCGACGCACCCATCTCTTCCAGCAGCGCCGCGGCCGCGCCGGCGAGCCTGGCGGCGTCCCACGGGGTCCCGGCCAGCTCCGCAAGCGCGGCCAGGCACTGGGCGATGGTGCGCTTGTCACCGAGCTTCGCCCCTTGCTTGAGCGCCGCCGCGAGCCAGGTCCCGGCGGCCGCGCGGTCGCCCTCGCACATCGCGACCCAGCCGAGGTGATAGAGCACACTCAACGAGGTGCTGGGGTGTCCGAGCTCTCCGTAGAGCGCGACGACCTCCGCGAACCACGCCTTGGCACGGATAAAGTCACCCATCCCCCGCGCGACTTCACCCGAACAGTGGAGCAGGCGGGCCAGCAACCAGCGGTCGCCGAGCGTCCGGGCGATGGCGAGCCCCTCATCGAGCCGCACCCGGGCATCATCGAGCTGCCGGTCGGCGATATCGACGAGCCCGAGGGTATGCAACGAAAACGCCAATCCCCAGCGGCCATCGATGGCCCGAAACACCGCTTCGCTCTCCAGGCAGGCGGCACGCGCCCCGGCGAGATCGCCGGTGTGCAGGAGAGTCAGGAGCCCGAGCGCAATGAGCGCGAGCGCCAATCCCTGATCCTCGCCCTCGGCGCGGGCAAGCGCGATCGCCGGATTCAGGTGAGCGTGCGCCTCGGCATAATCGCCCTGCAGCAGCGCCAGGAATCCCGCGCCCGCGCCGGCAATGACGCGGTCGGCGGTGTCGTCGGATGCGCCAGACTGCGCGAGTGTCGCGTCGATCAGGCGGCGGCCCTCACCGAGGTGTCCGCGCAGGTGCCAGAACCAGTGCAGCCGCCGGGCCAGCCGCACGGCCTCGGCGGGGGTGGCGGGTGTGGCCAGCGCCCCCGCCCCCCCCCCGCGCCGGGTATAGGGCTCGGGCGCCAGACGATCCAGCCCGCAGAGCGGTTCGCGTGCGGGGCGGGGGGGGGGGGCGCGTTGG
>JAICKJ010000205.1 GCA_025928015.1 Thermomicrobiales bacterium | reverse complement strand
GGTGCCAGGCGCGACGGCACACTGACCGCGCTCGACGCAGAGCTGGTCTTCGACGCCGGCTCGGCCTCTGGCTCGCCGTTGGGCATCGCCGCCATGCTCCTCGGCGGCTACTACCGCTTCCCGAACCTCCGCATCGTCGGCTTCGAAGTCCAGACGCACAAGGCGAGCTTCGGCTCCTACCGCGCGCCCGGCGCCCAGCAGGGCACCTACGCAATCGAGTCAGCGATGGACGAGCTGGCCCGGCGCCTGAATCTCGACCCGATGGAGATGCGCCTGCTCAATTGCGTCGAGGAGGGCGACGCCCGGCCCAGCGGCGCGCCCTGGCCCCGCATCGGCCTGAAGCAGACGCTGGAGGCGATCAAGGCGCATCCGCTCTGGCAGAAGCGCGAAGAGAGCCACAAGCAAGGTCGCGGCGTCGGACTCGCGGTTGGCGGCTGGCCGGGCGGACTCGAACCGGCGACGGCCATCTGCCGTCTCGATCAGGACGGCAAGCTGACGGTCGTCCTCGGCTCGGTCGATCTCAATGGCACCAATACGGCGTTCGCCCAGATCGCCGCCGAGGGACTCGGGGTCGGAGTCGACGATGTCCGGGTCTCGACCGCCAACACGAGCGCCGCGCCCTACGCCGGCGGCACCGGCGGTTCGAAGATCACGTACACCGTAGGACCGGCGGTCGCGCAGGCGGCCGACGACGCTCTGCGCCAAATCAAGCGCATTGCCGCCGCTCAGCTCGAGGTCGCGCCGGAGGATCTGGAGGTCGCTGATGGCGCGGTGCGCGTCAAGGGCGTGCCGACCTCGCAGATCACGCTCAAGGAGATCGCCTCGATGAGCATGAGCTTCGGCGGCAAGTACGAGCCGGTGCTCGGCAGCGGCGCGTCGGCGATCACCGAGAGCGCCCCCGGCTTCGCCGTCCACGTCGCGGAGGTCGAAGTCGATGACCTGACCGGCGAGGTCCACGTCACCGCCTATGCGGCGGCGCAGGACGTCGGCTTCGCGATCAACCCGGCCACCGTCGAGGGGCAGATCCATGGCGGCGTCGCGCAGGGCATCGGGTGGGCGCTCTACGAAGGGATCGAGTACGACGACGAGGGCCAGGTGCTGACGGCAAGCCTGATGGACTACGCGCTGCCGCGCGCGTCGATGATCCCGCCGATCGACACCGTGCTGGTGGAGATCGCCTCGGACGCCGGCGCCTATGGCTCCAAGGGTGTCGGCGAGCCGCCGGCGATTCCCGGCCCGGCGACGGTCGCCAACGCCATCAGGGACGCCGCTGGCATCCGGCTGACCAACATCCCGATGCTCCCGCGGGACGTCCTCGCCGCCTTGAACGGCAAGGAGTCCTGACGATCGTGCTACCATCGCGGCAACAGGACCGCCGATCAGGCCCGCTGAGGCCGCATGAGAGACGATTCCGGGCAGGATGCTCCTCGACCTCACGATCACCGAATTCGCCATCATTCAGCGAGTCCAGCTCCGTTTCGGGGCTGGGCTCAATGTCCTGACCGGCCAGACCGGCGCGGGCAAATCGATCCTGATCGACGCGCTCGGCGCAGTCCTCGGCCAGCGGGTCAACGCTGACATGGTGCGCACCGGCGCGAAGACCGCCCGAGTCGAGGCAGTCTTCGCGCTCGATGGGCCGCGAGTAACCGCGATCCAGAACCTTCTCGCCGATCAGGGGATCGAGCCCGATGATGACCAGCTCATCCTCAGTCGGGAGATCCAGGCCAACGGGCGCTCTGTCGCCCGTGTCAATGGCCGCGCCACGACGATGGTGGCGCTGGCCGAGATCGGTGCCGGGCTCGTCGATATCCATGGCCAGAGCGACCATCTCTCGCTGCTCAAACCCGCCGTTCAGCTCAACCTGCTCGACCGCTTCGCTGGCACGCTCGACCTTCGGCAAGAGGTGGCCGAGCGGCAACGCGAGCTCGTCGCGCTGAAACATCGGATCGCCGGCATCGCGACGAACGCCCGCGAGCGTGAGCAGCGCGTCGACATGATTCGATTCCAGATCAATGAGATCGATTCGGCGCAGCTCCAGGCCGGCGAGGATGAGGCGCTCGACCAGGAGCGTTCGATGCTCGCCAATGCCGAGCGCATCCAGCTCGACACGCTCGGCGCATTGCAACTGCTGACCGGCGATCCCGAGCAGGCGACCGCGACCGGCGCGCTCGACCAGCTCCGGCAGCTCGACCGCCTCCTCCGTGACCTTGCGGGCATCGTCGAATCCACCGCCGGCTTTCAGGAGCAGGTGACCGAGGCGCTGACTTCGCTCATCGACGTGGCCGCGGAGATGCGTACCTTCGTTGATGGCGTCGAGAACGACCCGGCGCGGCTCGAAGAGGTGCAGGACCGGATCGAGCTGATCCGCACGCTGAAACGGAAGTACGGCGCGACGATCGACGACATCCTCCGCTTCGGTGAAGCGGCGCAGAGGGAACTGGACGAATTGACCGGCACGGGCGTGGACATCGAGCATCTGACGCGAGAACGGGCCGAGCGCGAGGCGGCGCTCTTCGATCTCGCGTCCCGACTCTCGGCGCGCCGCAAGGAAGCCGCGACCACGCTCTCCCGCGCGATCGAGCAATCCATCGCCGACCTCGGCATGGGCACCGCGAAGATCGAGTTCCGGATGACGACGACGCCCGATCCCAATGGCATCGGGCCCATCGGCGCGAGCGCCCGCGTCGCCTGCGACGACACCGGCATCGACGACGTTGAATTGCTCGTCGCCACCAACGCGGGCGAGACACCGAAGCCGGTCGGCCGGATCGCCTCCGGCGGCGAGACCGCCCGGCTGATGCTCGGCGTCAAATCCGTGCTGACGAGCGTTGATCAGACCCCAACCCTCGTCTTCGACGAGATCGACGTCGGTGTCGGCGGCCGCTCGGGTCAGGTCGTGGGGGAGAAGCTGGCGGCGCTCGCCGACACGCACCAGGTGCTCGTCATCACGCACCTGCCTCAGGTGGCGGCCTTCGCGGACGAGCACTTCCGGATTGAGAAGGCGGCGACGGACGGCCGCGTCATCTCCACCGTCGCGCCGCTCGAACCCGAGGCGCGGACCGAGGAGATCGGCTTGATGCTTGACGGCGCGCCACTGACCGAAGCCGCGCTGGCGAACGCAACGCACATGCTCGCCCGCGCCGAACGCTGGAAACAGGAACACGCCGCCAATGGTGCGCTCGCGCCGAAGCGGTAACCGGCGCGGCTATACTTTCCCCTGCAACACGAGCAATCGGGCCCGCCAACCGGTTGGCGGCACGCAATCCGAGATGGGAGTTCCAATGCAACAGCCAAACATGAAGATGATCCAGCAGATGCAGAATCGCCTGATGAAAATCCAGCAGGAGCTGGAAGAGGCGACGGTCGAGGGCACCGCTGGTGGCGGTGTGGTCAAGGCCGTCGTCACGGGTCAGAAGGAACTGAAGACGATCAAGATCGATCCGAGCGTCGTCGATCCCGACGACGTCGAGATGCTCGAGGATATGGTGCTGGCCGCCGTGCAGGACGCAATGGCGCAGGCGGGCAAGCTGTCCGAGGAGAAGATGGGCGCGCTCACCGGCGGGATGAAGATCCCCGGTCTGATGTAGCCCGCTCCACCGATGCCGGCGCTCCCTGAACCCGTTCCGTTCTATATTGGCGACGTTGTCCGCCTCCGCAAGCCGCACCCATGCGGCTCTTACGAGTGGCGCGTCGTCCGCGTCGGCGCCGACATCGGGCTGAAATGTCTCCAGTGTGACCGGCGCGTGCTCCTGCCGCGCCGGACGCTGGAGAAAAGGCTGAAAGCCTTCGTCGAACGCGGCCCGGACTTTCCCATTTCGGCAGGAGAGTCGCCCGCGGAAGAACGCGCAACACCTGCGGCAGACGTTTGAGGAGTATCTGACCGGATTCACGGGAAAGGGACCGCGGTGGCTCATTCGGCGCCGGCACAGGCGGCAGGCTCCTCGAAGGATCGGCCCGATTCAGTCTCCGCGGTTCTGAGGAACGGTCCGTTCCTCCGTCTCTGGCTCGTTCAGGCCGTCACCCAGACCTGCCAGAACATGATCAACTTTTCGCTGCTGCTGCGCGTGCGCGATGTCGTCGACATCCACGGCATCGCCCAGGCGAACACGGCGATCAGCCTCGTCATCCTCGCCTTCTCGCTCCCTTCAGTCCTCTTTGGCCCGGTCGCCGGCGTCGTCGCCGACCGCTTCAACAAGCGGTTGCTGATGAGCATCCTCAACTTCTCTCGCGCGGTCGCGGTGGCCCTCTTCCTCGTCATCCAGCCCCAATGGCATGTGGAGACAATCCTCGCCGCCTACTACCTCGTCACCTTCCTCTTCGGCATCGCCGGCCAGTTCTGGGGCCCGGTCGAGGGCTCGACCATTCCGTTGCTGGTGCCACGCACGCAGCTCCTCTCGGCCAACGGACTCTTCAACATCACCGTGACGGCGGCGCAATTACTCGGCTTCGCGGCGGTCGGGCCGATCCTGGTCAAGGTCATCGGGATCGACCGGCTCTTCGAGATCACCATCTTCGCGTACATCGTCTGCGCGGGTGTCGTCTGGACACTTCCGCGCACGCCGGTTCCCAAGGACGTGACGGTCGATACGACGCAACCCGCAATGCAGCGGCTGTGGGAGGACATCAAGGAGGGCCTGCTTTACATCCTCCATGATCCGGCGCTGATGAAGGCCATTGGCTACCTGACGCTCGCCGCGACAACCTTCCTGATGATCGCCGCGCTCGGTCCCGATTTCGTTACCGCGATCATTGGGTTGAGCAAGGAGGATATCGGCTACATCGTTGCGCCAGCAGGCGCCGGCGTCCTGCTGGGTGTCTTCACCGTGCCGAAGGTCGTCCGGGTCGTCGGGCGGGATTGGCTCATCGACAGTGCGCTCACCGCGGCCGGCGTCCTGCTTGGCATGATGGCGCTCTCACGGGCCGGGCTGAACCTGCTCTATCCCGGTAACGCGCCGGTCACGGTCGTGGCCCTGGTGGTGGCCGGCCTGGCGGTCTTCCTCGGCATGTGCAACGCCTTTGTTCTCGTCCCGGCGCAGACCCTCTTGCAGGAGCGCTCGCACGAGACCGTGCGGGCGCGGGTCTACGCGACCTTCTTCACCATCTCCAACAGCGTCTCGTTCATCCCGATCTTCTTCGCCGCCGCGTCCGCCGACCTCTTCGGCGTCGTTGAGGTCCTCGTCGTCGTCGCGATCCTCGTCGCCAGCCTCGGCATGTCCAGCCTCATTCACCGCCGCGCCGCCGAGATCGTCCGCTGGCATCGCGTCAAGACCCGCCACCGCCAGGGCCCGGAGTCATTGCCAATCTACAAGCGTTAGGAAAGTCCCATAAGTAGCGGCGCACGGCGTGCGTCCACCCTCGGTGTCCAACCCATTTCGTCCTTCCCAATGCGCTGCACCGTCAATCCGAGCGTACGAGAGCCTGTCCTTTGCTTGCCGAAGGAGATCTCCTTGTGGGCAAATGCGAACGCCCGCCACGCAGGGACCGCGTTGCGAGCTAGAACGAGCGCGACGGCATTAGTGCCACGAGAACGCTGCGGCGGCGGACCGGCTCCGCCGGGAGATTCTTCCCTGCGGTCAGCATGACAGATCAGGGATGTGACGAACCGGAAACCCGCTATTCGTCCGGCCGCAGCAGTTGCGCGAGCAGCGCCATGCGGAGGTAGACGCCGTTCTTCGCCTGTCGGAAGTAGGCCGCGCGGGGGTCCGCGTCCACGCCGGGCGTGATCTCGTCCACGCGCGGCAATGGGTGGAGGATGATGGCCTCTGGCCCGAGGTCCGCCAGCGACGCCCCGTCGATGACGTAGATGCCGCGCGCGTCCTGGTACTCCTGCTGGGTCGGAAAGCGCTCACGCTGGATGCGTGTCTGGTAGATGACGTCCGCCTCCCGCATCGCCGCGGCCAGGTCCGGCTCGTCCCGGAATCTGACGCCCTGGGCCGCGAGCGCATCGCGCACATCCTGGCCCATCGGCACGGCCCCTGGCGAGACGAAGAGCAGCTCCGTGTCCATGGTCAGGCCGAACATCAGCGCCAGCGACCGCACCGCCCGGCCAAACCGGAGATCGCCAACCAGCGCCACTTTCAGCCCGTCAAGCCGGCCCAGCTCGGCGCGGATCGTGTAGAAGTCGAGCAACGCCTGCGTCGGGTGCTCACCCGGACCATCGCCGCCATTGATGATCGGCACCGGCGAGACCGCCGCCGCGCGCTTCGCCGCGCCCTGCTCATAGTGGCGGATGACGATCGCGTCGGAATAGCCGGCGACGATCCGGATCGTGTCCTCGACCGACTCACCCTTGATCGCCGAGGAGAACTCCCGCGCGTTCTCGGTCGAGATCACCTGCCCGCCGAGCCGCAACATCGCCGACTCGAAGCTCAATCGCGTGCGCGTAGATGGCTCGTAAAAGAGCGTGGCGAGGATATTACCCGCCAGCGGCCGCGCATCGGCCGGCAGGGACCGCATCCTGTCCGCCTCGTCGAACAGCTCTTCGATCATTGGCCGGTCGAACTGACTCACCGCGACAACGTGCCTCAGCGCCAACTCCCCCTCCGTTCCCTTCCTCGCGACACTTCAACCGCTGCGAGTATAGTCCGGACGGCGGCGATACGAACTTCGACGAGAACGGATAGCAGCGATGTATCAGGCGATCACGGAGAGAGTGGGACTCATCCCGGGCGGCGTCAATATCGGCCTCTTGCGCACGGGGCCGGCCGAAGTCGTGCTTGTGGACACAGGTCTCAACGACAGCGCCGCCAAGAAGGCACTCCGGGTCGTCCGGGACGAGCTCCAGGCGGAAGTGAAGGGCATCATCACGACCCACGCCCACGCCGACCATTTCGGCGGCAACGCGACGGTCGTGAAGCGCACTGGCGCGCCCGTCTGGGCGCCGCCGTTCGATGAGGCGGTGCTTCGCTATCCGCTGTTGCAGCCGATCTTTCTCTTCGGCGGCGCCGACCCGCTCGACACGATGCGCGGACGCTTCCTGCTCGCCGATGCCAGCCCGGTCGATCACCTGCTCACGGACGGCGAGATGACCTTCGGCGATCTCACGGTTGAGGTCATCAACCTCGCGGGTCACTCGGTCAACCAGCAGGGCATCCTGGTCGACGGCGTCTTCTTCTGCGCCGATGTCGTCTTCCCCGACGCCGCGCTCGACAAGTACAAGGTGCCGTACCTGTACTCACTCACCGACCATTTGATGGCATTGGAAACAGCATCAAAGGTGGAATGCGCGACCGTCGTGCCGGGACACGGCCCAGCCGAGGAGGGCATCAACCGCTTGGTGTCGCGCAATCGCGAAGTCATTGATGGGGCGATGAGCGCCTTGGTGGATCTGCTCCGCGACGAGCCGGACAACACCGACACACTGTGTACCCGGCTGTTCGAGCGACTCCGCATCGTCATCGCCGACGATCCGGCCTACTTCCTCATGCGGCCGACGATTGCCGCCTACCTGAACCACCTCGTCCGCGCGGGGAAGGTCCGGCACACAATCAAGGACGGCGCCGAGCGCTGGTCACTCGCCTGAGGACGGGCAGTCAGCCAGATCTCCGTTCACGATGCCCGCGATCGTATTG
>JAICKJ010000195.1 GCA_025928015.1 Thermomicrobiales bacterium | reverse complement strand
GGTCAAGGAGCTGACGCTGCTGCTGGTCAGCGGCTCGGCGGAGCACCTGGGGGAGATCGATCCGCTCATCGCCGAGGCGGCGCCGGCCTTTCCCCTTCCCCAACTCGCCGGGACCGACCGGGCCGTCTTGCGGCTGGCGGTGTTCGAGCTGCTGCACCGGCCGGAGGTGCCGATGAAGGCGGCAATCAACGAAGCCGTCGAGATCGCCAAGCATTATGGCGGCGCAAATTCCGGCCGGTTCGTCAACGGCGTGCTGGGCACGATCGCTGAGCGCGTCGGACGCACCGCGTCGGACGCCGCGCCGGAGGGCTAATCGTCCTGCGCAGGGGAGATGCCGTCGTGTATCATCCCCCCGATGCGCTGACGCCCGGAATCGCACGCCGATGCGATGCGGATGGTCGAATCGTGGAGTGCAACGCAGGTTGCATCAACGCAGTACACTCATGGGTAATCGGGAAGTGAGACACGTTCCGACGCTCCGGGTGCGAGGCGGGACGTGTCGTTGAGGAGGATGCGAGGTTGGCTACGACACTTGAGCGCGTGCAGGGCATCGTCGCCGAGCGTTTGGGCGTAGAAGAGAGCCAGGTGACACCGCAGGCGGAGTTCATCGGCGATCTCAATGCGGATTCACTGGACCTGGTCGAAGTGATCATGGCCATGGAGCAGGAATTCGACGTCGAGATCAGCGATGAGGACGCGGAAAACATCCGCACCGTCGGCGATGCGGTGAAGTACATCGACACCCACTCGCAGTCGTAGGCAGGCTGCGCTGGCCGGAGCGGCGGCTCGCCGCTCCGGCCAGGTCGAAATCTTCCCGGCGCGCCGCGACAGGCGCCGATCACCTATCTATCGCGCCCACCATTCGCAGCTCGCACCGCCCGTCAGCGAGAGAAGAGGCATCATTCCATGGCGCGATCGATCAGAGTCCCGAAACCAATCTTGCATCTGAAGGTCCCGCGGCTTCCTGATCCCAATTCGCCGGAACCGGAAGTGTTCGCCGAGATGACCCTCCAGGAGCACCTGGAGGAGTTGCGGTCGCGCATCCTCAAGATTGTCCTCGCCGTCGGCCTGGCGATGATCTTCGGCTTCTGGGCCGCGCCGCACGTCCTGATGCAGATCGCGGAGAAGGCCGGCGCCGTCGGCGAAGTCGACATTCGCTCGCCAACCGATCCGCTGACCCTCACCTTCAAGGTAGGCGCCTACATCGGCGTCGCGATCGCGATGCCGCTCATCATTTATCAGATCATCGCGTTTCTCGCGCCGGGCCTGACCCGGAAAGAAAAGCGGCTGATCTACATCTCGTTGCCCTTCGTCTCCCTGCTCTTTCTGCTCGGGGCATCCTACGCCTACTTCGTCGCGGCGCCCAAGGCGTTGTGGTTCCTCAAGAACTGGAACACGAGCGTCTTCGTCTGGCAGCCGGACGGCCCGGAGCTGGTCAACTTCTTCCTGACCCTGATCATCGGTCTGGGCGCGGCCTTCCAGTTACCGATCGTGATGTTCGTGCTCGCCAAGATCGGCATCATCTCGCCGAAGAAGATGCGGGCCTGGCGCAAGTACGCGATCATCCTGATGCTGATCGCCGCGGCGATCATCACGCCGAGCACGGACCCGTTCAACATGGCGATCGTGGCGATCCCGCTGCTCATCCTCTACGAGTTCGGCATCATCCTCTCGCAAGTCTTCGCCAAGACCACCTTCCGCGGCGCGAACGCGGTAGTGGCGGACTCGAGCACGGACGACGTCTAGCAAAGACAGCCGCGCAAATAGCTAACGCTAGCGGGCGGCTCAATCGAGCCGCCCGTCGCGCTTCAGCACCGTTTCATCGCCCGCCGGGACCGCGATCGTCCGCTCCTGCCGATAGGTGACCATGCCAGGACCGGCACCCTTGATCTTGCGAACATGCCGGCGCTGAGTGACATCGACGTCGACGGTGCCGCTATCGCGGGCGGCGGAATACCAGGCGGCCAGTGCTGCGGCCGTCTCGATCGTCTCCTCGTCCTCGCCGCCCGGCTGGCGCCAGCGGACGATGACATGGGCGCCCGGCACGCCGCGGGCATGCAGCCAGGTGTCGTCCGCGCCCGCGATCGAGAAGGTCACGAGGTCGTTCTCGCGTCCGGAACGGCCGATGTAGATCGCGTTGCCGTGAGCGTCCGTCAGCGCCTGCGGCCGGCGGAGCGACTGTTTGGCGCCCGCCCGCTTGTGCTGACCAGTCTCGGGCTTGCCCGCGCCGAGGAAGGCCTCCAGCTCGTCGCGCAGCCCTTCGAGCGCGGCGAAGCCATCCGCTTGCGCGATCTGGGTGATGAGCTGGTCCAGGTAGCCCCGTTCCGCTTCGGCCGCCGCGATTCGCTCCGGTATCGTCGCGCCCGCCTTCTGCGCCTTCCGGTACTCCTCGAAATAGTGCTGCGCGTTCTCCTTGGCGGAGAGGGTGCGATCGAGCGGAATCCGCTCCTCGTCCACGTCCAGTTCGGTCTGGCCCGGCCGGATTTGCCATAGGTAGGCGTAGATCAGCTCGCCGCGGTGTTTCAGATCCTCGGCCGCGTCCGCCCGGCCGCCCTGCGCCCGCAGCGAGTGCAACCGGCCGTCGATCCTCGCCTGCGCCGCCCGCGCCTGGGCATTGAGCCGGTCGCGGCGCTGGGCGTGGTCCTGCGGCGTCGGCGCGCCACTTTGTTCCTCATCGGCGATGCGGATCGCCGCTGATATGCTCGCGACCTCGTTCCCCTCGCCTGTCGCGGCCAGATGCAGCATCGGGATGGCGGCGTAATCGACCAGTTCGCCGTCACGGCGGTAGAGGCACGGCCGCCAGTCGCCGGTCAGGAGCGGCTCGAAGAGCGCGCGGGTCTCGCGAGAGAGATCGGCCGGCGCGACCTGTGCGAGCGGCGCGTCGATGGCGCCGCCGGCCCGGAAGGCGATCTCCCGCGCGATCTGGGGGCTGACGCCACGCAAACCGCGCACGAGCCTGTCGGCCAGCTGCGCGTCCCGGGAACCGGCGGTCAGCAGCGCCTCGGCGCCAGCGGAGGTCAGGTGGCGCGGGTCGGGCCGGTCCTGCGCCGGCGGTGGCGTGTAGAGTTGCTTCGGGAGGACCGGGCGAACGCGGCTCATGCGCGGCGTGACCCGCTTGACGCTCTCCATGATCAGGCCGTCCGGCCCGACGAGGATGATGTTGCTGTGCCGGCCCATGACCTCGACGATCACGGTCATGCGGAAAATGTTCGCCTCGTCGGTATAGACCGCCAGGTCCTCGTCCTCCGTGTCGTCCTGCTCCTCCTCGGCATCGTGGGATGAGCGCGCGCGGCCGTCTTTGAGCGGTGGGAGGCGCTTCGCTATACTGAATCGCAGGATGCGTTCGAGGGGCGGCTGCTCGATGCCGGTGACGATGGCGCCACGCAGGTACTTTCTCGCCAACAGGCCGAACGGCGTGATCAGGTTGGGGTCGACCGACGGCATCGCATCCACGAGCAGCACCCGTGCCCGGCGCGCATCCGCGCTCGCGACCCACCCGCGCCGGCGCCCCCGGGCGTAGATCTCCGCGCCAATCGTGAGCGGATCCACCAAGCCGATACGCTGGATTCGCCCGTCGAGTATCTGCGCTTGCAGCTCGTCGGCGACCGCGGCACACGTCAAGACATCAAACACGGTCGGGTACACTACCTTTCCATTGCCCGTCGGGGACGAGCGGGCGAGAGAAACCGCTCAGGAGCGAGGACGACGTTGATTGACCAAGCGATTGCTGATCCCGTGAGCGACACGTCGCGCATGAACGACCGACCGTCACCGGAACGCGTCGATCACCTTCCCCTGGAGACGCTGCTCACGGACGCAACGGTCCAGCGGTTGGTGGCAGAGGGTGATCCGCTCCTCGCCGGCCTCAGGACCACCAGCACGCCGCGCGTCTTCATCATTTCCGGTCCCTCCGGCGTTGGCAAGGACTCGGTGATCGAGCAACTGCAGGTTCGCATCCCGGATGCCCAGTACGTCGTGACCGCGACCACGCGGGAGCGCCGAAATGGTGAGATCGATGGCGTGCACTACCGCTTCATCACGACCGCGGAGTTCCTCGGGCGCATCGAGGCGGACGATTTTCTCGAGAACGCGATCGTCTATGACCATCACTACGGCGTGCCGCGCAGTCCGGTCGAGGCCGGTCTGCGCAACGGCCAGGACGTGATTATCAAGGTCGATGTCCAGGGGGCCGCAACGCTGCGCCGGCGGATCAGCAACACGGTCTCGATCTTCCTCGCGCCCGAGTCGATGAACGAGCTGCTGCGCCGGCTGCATGCGCGCAAGACCGAAGAGCCGGCCAAGTTGATCAAGCGCTTCTCGACCGCCTGTGAGGAAGTGTCCCGCGCCGGCGAGTTCGATTATGTCGTGCTCAACGAGGCCGGGAAGCTGGACGACGCGATCGATGGCATCTACGACATCATCACCGCCGTCCACCACGAGGTGCATCCGCCGGTGAGCATCGTCCGGTAATTCCACCGCCACAGTCCGGGCAGCCGGCGAAGTCCTACTGGGCAACCTCTTCGTACATCTCTTCCGTCACCTGCAGGATGGTGTTCTTGTCCTCGACCCGATCGAGGAAGAGGATGCCGTCGAGGTGGTCGATCTCGTGCTGCAAGACGCGGGCGAGATGGCCGCGGGCCTTGATCCGCACCGGCTTGTTGTCCAAGTCGATCGCCTTGACCGTCACCGTCTCGTAGCGGGGGACGTCCGCGACCCAACCCGGGATGCTGAGACACCCTTCCTGTCCGACCTGCCGGCCAAGGCCGCGCACGATCTCCGGATTGACCAGCCGGAAGTTGTACTCCGGGTTCACCTCGCCGTCGTAATTCTCGGGGACGTGGACGACGATCAGCCGGCGCGAGACGCCGACCTGCGGCGCGGCCAACCCGACGCCCGGCGCATCGATCATCGTCTCATACATGTCGCCGGCGAGCTTGCGCAGACTCTCGTCTACGTTGCGAACGCGGATCGCCTTGGTCCGCAGGACGGGCTCGCCCTCGACGGCTATTCTCATCAGTGCCATGCGAATGAATGCTCCATTGAACGGTTACAACGCGTACTCCATCACTCTCTATTATCGCTGATGTGGACAACGCCGATCGTGCGGTGGGGTCAGAGCATGCTCTGCGGATCGATGTCGACACTCCAACCCGGTCGGATGGGGAGATCGTCCAGGAGCGGTTCGAGATCGACGGCGCGGAGGACGAGCTGCCACTGGTGCTTGCCGCGCACCTTGCTGGCGAAAGCGGGCGTGGGTCCGAGCAAGTCGATGTCGGCGCCCGGCGCCCGTGACCGCGCGTGGCGGGCGAGCGCCTGGGCCATCTTCTCGGCCTCGGCGACACACGCCTGCTCGTTCTGGTGGCGGTAGAGGTAGCGCACAAGGCGCGTGAAGGGCGGGAAGCCATGAACGCGCCGGAAGTCGATCTCCTCGGCGTAAAAGCCGTCGTAGTCGTGGCGTGAGGCGGCCTGGATCGCGTAGTGCTCGGGCGTGAAGCTCTGGACGATGACGGTGCTGCCGGGGGCACGCCGGCCGGCCCGGCCCGCGACCTGGGTGAGGAGCTGGAAGGTGCGCTCGCCGCTGCGAAAATCGGGCAGGTGGAGCATCGTGTCGGCCTGGATCACGCCGATCGCGGTGACAAGCGGCAAATCGAAGCCTTTGGCGACCATCTGAGTGCCGACGACAAGGTCGATCTCGTGGCGCTCGACCTGGCCGAGCATCGCGTCGTAGCCGCGGTGCTGACGGACGGCGTCCTGGTCCCAGCGCATGACGCGGGCATCCGGGAAGAGCCGTTTCACCTCCTGTTCGACCCGCTGCGTGCCGGCGCCGAAGTAGTTGAGCGCGCCGCCGCATTCCGGGCAGCGGGGTGGCGCGGCCGCCTGGAAGTTGCAGCGGTGGCAGATCAGCCGCTTGCGATCCTCGTGGTAGACGAGCGGGATGTCGCAGAGCGGGCAGATGAGCGTGTGACCGCAGGCGCGGCAGAGGACGACGGTCGCCAGTCCGCGCCGGTTCAGCAACAGGATCGCCTGCTGCCGGCGGCGCAGGACGTCGCTGACCATCTCCTGCAACGGCCCGCTGAGCAGGCCTGTGCTTCCCCGTTGCAACTCCTGGCGCATATCGACGACGGTGACGGACGGCAACTCCAGATCCGAGCGGTGTGACCAGGACGGGCCGGTGGCGAGCGCCGGGCCGACGCGGCTCGGTAGCGAGATGCGGTGATAGTCGCCGTTGTGGGCGTGCCAGGCGGATTCAACCGCCGGCGTCGCGCTGCCGAGGACGAGCACGGCGCCGTGTTGGGCGGCCATCGTCGTCGCCAGCGCCCGGGCGTGGTAGCGGGGATCGCTGTCCTGCTTGTAGGCGCTCTCATGCTCCTCGTCGAGGACGATGAGACCGAGATCGCGCACCGGCGCGAAAAGCGCGGAACGCGGGCCAACGACGACCTTGTACGTGCCGTCCTCGATCCCACGCCAGGCGGCGAAGCGGTCAGCGTCGGACAACGCCGAGTGCAAGACGGCGACCTGACCGGGGAAACGGTCGGTGAAGCGGCCGACGATCTGGGTGGCGAGCCCGATCTCCGGGACGAGGACGATGGCCGCGCGCCGCTCGCGCAAACAGCGAGCGACGCCGCGCAAGTAGATCTCGGTCTTGCCACTGCCGGTCACGCCGTGGAGCAGGAACGGCGTCGGGTCGCGCTGCCGCAGCGCATCCTCGATCCGCTCGAAGGCGGCGGCTTGGGCGGGCGTCAGCGTCGGCGCGGGCGCGGGTCGCTGGCGGGGCTCCTTCCCAGCCGGAAGCTTCACTTCCTCGATCACGCCCTTGCCGGCGAGTGCGCGGAGGACCGATGCGTCCGTGCCGGTGCGGCTCAACACGTCGCTGGCGCGGACCAAGCCAGCATCGCCGCTGATGCGCCGCCGGCGGATCAGGTCGGCCTGCACGGACTCCTGCCGGGCGGAGCGGGAGACGGGGGCCGGGTCGTCGCTGAGCAGGCGGATGTAGCGCTCGCTCCGTGCCTGCGGTTCGTGGTAGGCGACCCGGGCGACGCGCTCGATCACCCCGGCGGCGACGAGCTTGGGGATGACGGTCGTCAGCGTCTGGCCCGTCGCCTTCTGGGCCGCTTCCAGGCTCAGCTCGCCGCGTTCGGCGAGGAGATCGACCAGGCGTTGCTGGGCGCGGGTCAGCAGATCGTACATCTCGTCCGCACCGGGACGCAGCCGGATGTGCTCGACCGCCCGGTGGGAGACGCCAGGCGGCAGAAAGGGCGCGAGGGCGGTGAAGAGCGTGCAGGCCGACTCGCGCGCCAGCCAACGAGCCAGCTCCAGTCGGTCCGCGCCGAGGACAAAGCCGGGCTCGACCGGCGCGTGGACCGCGCGGGCCTCGAAGGGTGGTGACTCAAGTTCCAGGGCGGTGACGACGCCGAGCACCGTCGACTTGCGCAGCGGCACCCACACGAGCTGTCCGACGGCGAGACCGGCAGCCATTGTCGCCGGCACCTCGTACGTCAGCTCGCCGCTGCCGCTGGCGCCGCCGGTCAGTAAGCCATCGACCGCGACCACCGCGAAGCGCGGCTCGCTCGTCATTGCGGTGTTCTCTTCGATTTCCGCTCGGTCAACCGCCTCGTTCATGCCGTCAAGTGTACATTCACTCGTGACAGCGCGAACACCCGTTCGTATCACCCTCCTGACGACAATTGTCGGCGCGGCGTGTCGGTGCTAAGATCGCTGCGGGATCAAGTCAAAAACCGGTTGGATGAGCGAATGGGGGCGACGCCTATGGAGGGCGATACGCTTGCCGGCACCCTCATCATTCACCCGGATAGCGAGCGTGCAGTCGTGGCCGCACAAGACTCAGGAGGCACTCATGCACGAGGTCGTGGCCAACGGGCTCCGATTCACCTATCGGGACGAAGGGGCCGGACCGGCCGTGCTGCTCCTCCACGGCTTCCCGGACACGTCCGAGCTCTGGCGG
>JAICKJ010000384.1 GCA_025928015.1 Thermomicrobiales bacterium | reverse complement strand
TGGAACGGCGCTCTTTGAAATCCTCGTTTCTGACGCAAGAATGAGGGTCTGAACGGCACGCTGCGTTTTGAGAAGAGTTACGATCGGGGAGCTGAGACAGACCCTCACCGCCAGTCGGTGAGGGTTTTTGTTGCGCGGTTCACCTGCGGGACTACGTCTCCGTCGGCCGGAGCTTGGGGTTTCCCGGCTCCGGCGGCTGCGCCTCGCCCTTGCCGGTGGCGGCGACGCGGCGGGTGCGGCGCTTGAGCTGCACGATGTGCGCGAGCTGATCGACGATGACCGCCAGCAGGATCACCGCGCCGATGATGATGAAGTTCCAGTTCGGATCGAGCCGCCAGATGCGGTGCTGGCCGTCCGGCGTCTGGTACTTGAGTTGGAACATGTTGATGCCGTTGTCGATGACGCGCATGATCCCCGAGTCGATGATGATGCCGAAGATCGTGCCTTCGCCGCCGCGCAGCGAGCATCCGCCGATGACTGCCGCGGCGATCGCATAGAGCTCGTAGGCGATGCCGACCTGCTGCGACATCTGCCCGATGTAGGCGGCGTAGCAGACGCCGGCGACGCCGGCGAGTCCCGCCGAGATCACGTACGTGAGCGTCTCGACGCGCTTGACGTTGATGCCGGAGTACGCCGCCGCATCGCGGTTCCCGCCGATCGCGTAGACGTAGCGACCGAAGACGGTGAAGTGCAGGACGTACGCCCCCATCAGCACGATGGCGAGGAAGATGATCACCGGATAGCTGATCAGCGGATCGCCGTGACAGAAGAGCAAGCCGCTGTCGGAGAGCTCGGTGAAACGCGATGAGCCGAAGCCGATGGTGCCGCCCTTGACGATCGTTTGGGAAACGCCGCGCAGCAGCAGCATCCCGCCGAGGGTGACGATGAACGGCTGAAGATCGAGCCGCGTGATCAGCACCCCTTGAATCCATCCGATCAGCACCGCCACTGCCAGCGCGACGGGGATTCCGATCCAGAGCGAGAGGCCCAGCCCGTCGAACGAAGGCGATGACAATCGCGCGATGATCACGCCCGTCAGTCCGATGATCGAGCCGATGGAGAGGTCGATGCCGCCCGTGATGATCACGAACGCCGTGCCGACGGCGAAGATCCCCAGCATCGAGATCTGTCGCGACGTGTTGACGATGTTGGACTGACTCAGAAAGTCAGGATTAGAGAGGTACAGGCCCAGGCACATGAGCACCAGGGCGACGAGCATTCCAAATTCGCGTCGAAGGCCGATCATGCTGCGGTATCCGTGGTGATGGGGCGGTCGTGCTCGATCTGCTCGACGCGGCCGGTCATCAGCGCGCCGATGCGGTCCTGCGTCAGCTCCTCGCGCCGCAGGATGCCGATCATTCGTCGCTCGTGCATCACGATGACGCGGTCGCTCATGCCGATGACCTCCTCCATCTCGGAGGAGACCATCAGGATGGTGATGCCGGCGGCGGCCATGTCGGCCATGTGGCGGTAGATCTCGGCCTTGGCGCCGACGTCGATTCCGCGCGTGGGCTCGTCGAGAATGAGCACCTTCGGCGTCATCGCCAGCCACTTGCCGAGCACGACCTTCTGTTGATTTCCGCCCGAGAGGTTCACCGTCTTCACTTGCACGGTGGGCGCCTTGATGGCCATGCGTTCGCGCTCCGCCTGCGCGACGCGCACCTCACGGCGGCGGTTGAGCCAGCCCCTGGGGGTGTAGTTGGCGATGTCGGGGAGCGACGTGTTCTGCGCGATCGTCATCGGCAGGACGAGGCCGTGACGCTTGCGATCTTCGGGCGCGAGATACACGCCGGCTGCGATCGCATCGCGCGGCTTCTTCGGCGAATAACCTTGTCCGTCGAGGATCATCCGCCCGGCCAGCGGCCGATCGACGCCGAAGATGCATTGCATCAGCTCCGTGCGCCCGGCGCCGACGAGCCCGGCGAAGCCGACGATCTCTCCGCGACGGGCCGTGAACGAGACGCCGCTCGGCGCGCCTGGCACGAGTAAATCTTCGACAACCAGCCGGGCGGGCGTATCCGCGGGCAGCGGGGCGCGATCGGGAAATCGATGGGTGAACGCCCGCCCGACCATCAGCGAGACGATCTTGTCCTGGGTTGCCTCCG
>JAICKJ010000082.1 GCA_025928015.1 Thermomicrobiales bacterium | reverse complement strand
TTTCGAGGGCACGTGATTGGTCGCTCACACCGGTTGCCTCCTGCCGATCTCCTCGCGGTGATTGCGAGCGCCTGAACGGGCAAAATGGGATTGTCGCGCACTGAGGACGCCGCGGCGGCGGTTTCGTCGGTCTGCGGACCTTCTCAAGAGATTCTTCGACTGCGCTCAGAATGACGGTGGGGCAGGTTGGCACGTAGGGGCCGAGCTTGCTCTCGGCCCATCCGGCGGAGACGCAGGTCCGCCTATTCGGCGTTCTGGTGCCTCAAACGCGGATGATCACGTGCTCGTCAGCCGACTTCAGCCGGCTTTGTCGGTTGAGCGCGGGGTCTTTAGCCCCGCTCGGCGAGTTGGTCGCGGTCCCTTCAGGGCCGCGCGCCTGCAAATGCGCGGCCCTGAAGAGCATCCTGCTAGCTCGCCTTCGTCTTGGCGATCCGCACCTGCCAGGTCTCCGGGCCGGATTCGAGGTAGTCCCACTCGAAGGTGCCCTCGCGCTCGGCGGCGAGCTGGTAGCGCAGCGGCTTCGGATCGTGGTCGTTGACGAGGACGAAGGCCGAACCCGGCTTCAGGTCGTCGAACGTCTGGAAGATGAGCGGGTGACGCTCCCGCGGGCTGATCTCCCGCACATCCAACCGCGTCTCCTCGGTGATCTGGTGACCGGACATGAATGGAACCTCCTGCTGCGCGGGCTCCCCGCGCGTGACCGGCCGGAGTTGGCCGGGATGGCGAATAAGAACGTCCTCACGGATGAGGCGATGGCGGGTAATGACGGTCATGGCGCTCCGTTACGAGTGATCAGGTGACCGATCAGGCGCGATCGTCCCGACACCAGCCAGTGCCGGGCGATGGCGACGACGTTGACGAGAAAGCAGAGCACGCCGGCCAGCAGGAGCAGCCCGATCGGGGCGAGCACATCCCAGTTGGCCAGGATCGCGATCGTGCCGGCGACCATCGCGGCGGTCCAGAGCGCCCAGCCGGCCACCGCCAACCGTTTGTTGTAGAGCTGTTCGAGCTTCGGCACCGGCTCGCGACCGGCGACCGGCGCGTAGCGCTTCAGCCAGACGAGGAAGGTCGAGATCTTGTAGAAGAAGCCCTGGATGGCGGTCTCGGCGCCGCCGAGCAGCGCCAGCCAGCCGGCGGCGATCCAGATCGGCGCGACCGGGCTCTGGTGGGTGACCAGCCCGATCACGAGCAACACCACGCTGGCCAGCGCCAGCAGCGCCGCGGTGGCCGCGAAGGGGATGTGGATGTCGAAGCCGCGCCGCATGCGGCGGCGGTAGAGATGGATGAGCTGGGCGGCGAAGCAGAGCAGCCCGGCGAGCAGCAGCGCCGCCGCGATCTGACCGATAACCGATGGCAGCTCGAAGAGGAAGCGGATCGCCAGCAGCCAGATGCCGGCCTCGGCCAGTGTCAGCGCGGCCCAGGCGAGCCGGGGCCGGAACTGCTGCTCGGAGAGGGTGAACATGCCGATCAGGCGGTAGGCGACGCCCATGAAGGTGATGAGCACCCAGCCGCCGAACATGAGGATCACGTGCGCGGCGAGAACAGAGAGCACGTGGCCGCCGAGCATCCCATCCGTCTTGTTGTGCGCGAGGAGGAAGCCGAGCGACATGCCCGCCGTCACGCCGGCCAGGCCGAGCAGGATGTGCCAGGCGACGACGTCGCGGCGTGGAGTTCGCCGCCAGGTGGTGATGACCACGCCGATGTAGAGGATGAAGGCGATGACGAGCAGCGTGGCGCCGGTGACGAGCACGTAGAGCCAAGTCTGGAGCAGCCCGAGCAGAAAGATCACGAGCCCCGGCAGGTAGAGCCAGAACGAGAGGCGGCCGAGCCGGGCCGAGGCGAGCGGGGTCTGCAAGGCGACCGGGACGAGCTGGTAGCTGGCGCCGATGATCATCGCGCCGACGAAGCCGAGCGTGTTGAGGTGGACGAAGGCGAGCAGGTCGAAGTCGGCGAACGACCCTTGCAGCAGCGGCAGCGTCCAGGGCGCCGTGACCGCCATGATCACGAGCGAGATGACGCTGAGCGCCATGAAGCGCGCGGGCAGGTCGAGCGTCGGCGCGTTCGGCGAGCTGAGCCCCATCATGACGCGGTCGTGCCTGGTTTCTGGATCAGCACTTCGACCTTGCCTGGCGCCAGCTCGCGGGTGGCGTGAGCATAGCCCATCTCGTCGAGCCGGTCATAGAGGTGAATCGGGCGGCGGACGTGATGGACGAGCAAGCGCGCATCCGGCGGCAGAGTTTCGAGCGTTTGCAGGATCTTCACCATCGGCTCCGGCGGCACCAGCTCACTGACGTCGATCGTCACCTCGGAGGTCGTCGGCGCGTCCCAATCGATCCCGTGCGGTGCGGGTGCCTGAGAAGAATGCGGCTGTGCCGCCTGCGCCGGCCGCTCGCGGAAGAAGACGATCTCCCAGTCGTCGGGGCCACGCTGGTAGGCCCAGTGGGCGAAGCCCTGCTTGGCGAGGACGTCGTAGAGCGGCAGCGGCTCGAACCCGGCCTGCAACCGGAAGGCGGAGCCGACCGGCACCGGCCGGGCTACGGCCATGATCGCCTTGAACGGCTCCTCGCCGCGGGCCATGATTGGCCGCACGTCGATCTCGGTCGAATGGGGCGCGGAGGCGACCCAGGGCGGCGCCTCTGCCGGGCCATGACTCGCGTCCGCTGGCTCGGCTGCTTCTGTGGATGCGGTGATGCCGGCGGCCTCGTTGAGCGCGCGCGTCAGCGCGGCCGGCTCCAGCCCGGCCATGCCGGCGGCCTGGGCGACGGTGACGAGTCGCGTCTGCACCTTGCGCATGATCGGGTTGCGGAGCTTGCTGAAGGCGGGGGAGAGCTCGACGAGCGTGTCGAGCAGCTCCGGGTGCTTCTGCAAGACCTCGCTGATCTTCCACGAAGCGAGGATCGGTTCGTCACTCTGCGCGGTTGTCGTCATTGACTTCGCCTCCTGCGCGTGGCGTCACCAGCCGAGCTGCCGCCGGCCCTCCGGCGTGATGAACTCGATACCCCAGCGCGGCTCCCAGACCAGGTTCATCTGGACCTCGGTCAGCTCCGGGTGGAGCGAGAAGAGTGTGCGCTTGACCGCCTCCTCGATCGAGGAGTGGAGCGGGCAACCGGGCGTCGTGAGCGTCATCTCGATGCTCACCTCGGTGCCGGTCAGATCGACCGCGTAGACGAGGCCGAGATCGACGATGTTGATCCCGACCTCCGGATCGAGCACATTCATCAGCGAATCGAGGATCTGTCCGGGCGTCAGTGTGGTGGCCGGCATGCGCGCTGTCCCTTGTCCCTGTGTATTCCCGACTATTCAGGTCGGATTTCCACTTCCGAGTGTACGCAAGCGCGCGGCGGTACGCAAGCTGCGCGAATCGCGGAATCCGGCATGCGGACGCGAGCTTGACAGTGTCCTGAAACCGGTTCGACGATTGCGATGGCGAGGTTGCGCCGCACCCATCCCCACCCAGCCGTGAGGACGAGATCGAGGTGAACGTCATGGACGAGAAGCAGATCAACGTCCGGACCCGCATGTCACGTCGCCAGATGCTCCGTGGGGCCGGCATCGCCGGCGCCGCGCTGGGGGCCGCCCGGCTGGCCGGCGCCGTTTCGGCCGCGCCCCGCGCCGCCGCTGGCCCGATCTTCCTGCGCGGCCAGGGCACGACCGAGCTGAGCTTCTTCTATCCCGTCGGCGTGGCCGGGCCGCTGGCGAAGCTGATGCAGGGGCTGGTCGACGATTTCAACAAGGCCAACCCGAGCATCAAGGTCAACGCCTCCTTCACCGGCTCCTACGTCGATACCACGACGAAGGTGCAGACGGCGGTGCAGGCCAAGAACCCGCCGGACACGGCGGTGCTCCTCGCGACCGACTTGCAGACGATGCTCGACCTGAAGGCGATCGTGCCGGTGAGCGATCTGAAGGCCGGCGCCACCTTCGATCCGAAGGACTACCAGCAAGCCTTCTTCCAGGACACGCAGGCCGAGGGCAAGACGTGGAGCGTGCCGTTCCAGCGCAGCACGCCCGTGCTCTATTACAACAAGGACGTGCTGCAAAAGGCCGGCGGCAACGCGGAGCAGCCGCCGCAGACCTGGACGGAGCTGGTCGATACCAGCAAGAAGATCATGGACGCGAAGGCCGCGAAGTGGGGCGTCGAGTTCCCGACCAGTGGCACGGCCTACTGGCTGTTCCAGTGCCTGGCGATCCAGGCCGGCAAGGACCTGAACGGCGAGGACCACACGCACGTCAACTTCGACACGACCGAGGCGACCGACGCCCTGACCTGGCTCGTCGATCTCAGCAAGACGAACAAGGTCATGCCGACCGGCGTCATCGACTGGGCGTCCGTCCCGACCGATTTCTCCTCCGGCAACACGGCCTTCGCCTATCACTCGACCGGCAGCCTGACCGCCATTCTGAAGGAAGCGAAGTTCAAGGTCGGCACCGCGTTCATGCCCAAGGACAAGCAGTTCGGCACGAACACCGGCGGCGGCAACATCTACATCTTCAAGGACGCCCCGGCGGACCACCAGCAAGCCGCGTGGACCTTCGCCCAGTGGATGACGGCGCCGGCGCAGGCGACCCGGTGGGCGATCGCGACCGGCTACGTCCCGGTCCGCATCTCCAGCACCGACTCGACGGAGTGGAAGGACTATGTCGCCAAGACGCCGCAGGCGACGACCGCGGTCGACCAGCTCAAGTATGCGAAGCCGGAGCTGACCGCGCACCAGAGCGCGCAAATCCAGAAGTTCATGAGCGACGCGGTGCAAGCGGCGGTCGCCGGGCAGAAGCAGCCGGCCGACGCGCTGAAGCTGGCGCAGCAGCAGGCCGACGCAATTCTGAAGCAGTACCGATAGGAATCCGGCGAAGAGACGAATGCAGTGGGCGATGGGCGTGGGTGTCTTGCCCGCGCCCATTGTCGTTTGGCCGGGAATGTCGGCAATCACGACGCGATTGTCGGCGCCGCGCGGGGATTGAGCCCTGCGCTCACTCCCGACGAAAGCCGGCTGAAGACCGGCTGGCGACCGCGTGATCGGCGAGCGCCGGGAGAGGTTTGCCGGTGCTTGACACGCGGCGGCTTCGGCCGGAGGATCGCCCGCATCTGATGCCCATGCGGGCGAATGACCGGGGTGATCGACGAGAAGGTCGACAGGCGATGGCATACTTCCGGCAGCGTTGGTACCAGGTTGGGCTCGGCATCGCGATCGTGCTGCTGCTCGGGCTGCCCTTCTGGCGCGACCACCTTTCCAGCTTCCGTACCCTGCTGACGATCAGTTTCATGACCTTGCTGGTGCATCAGGCTGAGGAATACCAGTTCCCCGGCTATTTCCCGCGCATGATCAACACGGTGCTCTTCGACAGCCGGCGACCGGACCGGTACCCGCTCAACGCCAACACCGCCTGGATCATCAACGTCTGGCTCGGCTGGGGGCTCTACATCCTCGCAATCGTCTTCGGCGAGCACGCCGTATGGCTGGCGATCGCCACCATCGTCGTCTCGGCCGGCAACGTCTTCGCCCACGGCGTGCTCTTCAACGTCAGGGGCCGGACATTCTACAACCCGGGTCTGCTGACCGCGCTGCTGCTCTTTCTGCCCCTGATCGTCTTCTTCTTCGTCTACACGGCCCGACACGGGCTGCTCGATCCAGCCAATCTCATCATTGGGATCATCATCGGCATGGCGGTCAACTACGTCGGCATCGTGCGCACGATCACGCTGCTGGCCCGGTCGGATACACCCTACGCCTTCGTCCCGTTCCGGTGAGCGCCTGTGCTATGGTGAAAATCCTGAAGCAGCGAGCAGAGGCAGCTCCGCCAACGAAGAGGGAGGGACGTATGGACCGGAAGCGCAGTGGCGGCACCATGTCGCGGCGGACAATCGCCAAGCTCGCCGCGGGTGCGGCGACGGCGGCGCTCGGCATGCCGGCGGTGATCCGGGCGCAGGGCAGCGCGGTGAAGCTGAGCTTCTTCTATCCGGTGAGTGTCGCCGGGCCGCTGGCGAAGATCATGCAGGGCATGGTCGACGACTTCAACAAGGCAAACCCGGATATCCAGGTCAACGCCTCGTTCACCGGCTCGTACCAGGACACGACGACGAAGGTCCAGACGGCCGTGAACGGCAAGAACCCGCCCGATGTCGCCGTATTGCTCGCGACCGACCTGCAGACGATGCTCGACCTGAAGGCGATCGTGCCGGTGAGCGACTTCACGCCGGGGCCGGAATTCGACCCGAAGGACTTCCAGCCGGCCTTCTTCCAGGACACGCAGATCGATGGCAAGACCTGGAACGTGCCCTTCCAGCGCAGCACGCCGATCCTCTACTACAACAAGGACGCGCTCAAGGCGGCGGGTGGCGATCCGGACAAGCCGCCGCAGACGTGGGAGGAGCTGGTCGCGACCAGCAAGAAGACGATGGGCGCCAGCTCCGCCAAGTGGGGCGTCGAGTTCCCGACCAGCCAGTTCGCCTACTGGCAGTTTCAGGCGCTGGTCATCGAATCCGGCTCGGACCTGAACGGCGAGGATCACGCGCACTTCACGTTCGATACGCCGGAGGCGACCGAGGCGCTGACCTGGCTGGTCGGGCTGAGCAAGACCGAGAAGGTGATGCCCGATAGCGTGATCGACTGGTCGGCGGCGCCGACCGATTTCAGCGGCGGCACGACGGCGTTCCTCTACCACTCGACCGGCAGCCTCCGCTCGATCCTCTCGCAGGCGAAGTTCGAGGTCGGCACCGCCTTCTTGCCGAAGAACAAGCAGTTCGGCACACCGACCGGCGGCGGCAGCATGTACCTGTTCAAGGATCGGCCGCAGGCGAACCAGGAGGCGGCCTGGACCTTCATCCGGTGGATGACCGCGCCGGCGCAGGCGACCCGCTGGTCGCTGGCAACTGGTTACGTCCCGGTCCGCATCTCCAGCACGAAGTCGAAGGAGTGGCTCGACAGTCTGAAGGAGACGCCGCAGGCGAATACGGCGATCGAGCAGCTCCAGTACGCGAAGCCCGAGCTGACCGGGCACCAGAGCGGCCAGATCCAGAAGATCATGGACGACAACATCCAGGCCGCCGTTTCCGGACAGAAGCAGCCGGCCGACGCCTTGAAGAACGCGCAGCAACAGGCGGACGCGATCCTCAAGCAGTTCCGGTAGGCTGGAGGCATCCTCGCCAAGGCTTTGCGCATAGCCTGATGTATCATCGCCAGCAGGTTGTCGGCGCGCCCGGGCGAGGATGGTCCATGGTCCAGTCGGAAACGGCGAGAGCAGCGGTGCCGGTCGCCACGGCGCGGACCTCGCGGCGTGGCGCCGGCGCACTCATCCCCTACCTGCTGATCCTGCCCGGCTTCTTCTTCGTCGCCGCCTTCACCATCTACCCGGTCGGCTCGGTCATCGTCCACAGCCTCATGCGGCAGAACCTGGCGCATCCGGTGCCGGTCTGGACCGGGCTGACGAACTACAAGGACACCTTCAGCGACCCGATCTTCCGGCAGGTGCTCGGCAACACGCTCCTCTACGTCGTCATGGTCGTGCCGCCGGCGGTCATCCTCGGGCTCATCTTCGCGATGATCGTCAACCAGAAGTCGAAGGTCGCCTCGTTCCTGCGGACCGCCTTCTTCTACCCGATCGTCCTGCCACTGGTCAGCGTCGCCTCGGTCTGGCTCTTCGTCATGACGCCGGAATATGGTCTGCTCAGCAAGGCGGCGCAACTGCTCCATCTGAGCGAGCCGGCATTGTTGCGCAGCCCGTCCACGGCGCTGCCGGCGCTGGCGATCGTCGGCATCTGGCGGCAGACCGGGTTCTACGCCATCTTCCTGCTCGCCGGGTTGCAAGGCATCGACAAGGAGGTCGAGAACGCGGCCCGGCTCGATGGCGCCGGACCGGTGCGGCTGACGCTCAATATCCGCCTGCCGCTGCTCTGGCCGACGCTCGTCTTCGTCATCACGCTGGCGATGATCAACGCGCTGCAGACGCTCGACCTCGTCTACGTCATGACCCAGGGCGGGCCGAGTAACGCGACCAACGTCTTCCTCTTCCACATCTACGAGACGCAGTTCTCGTTCAGCAATACCGGCGCGGCCTCCGCGCTCTCGGTCATCTTCCTGGTCATGATCGGGGCCGTCTCCGCCGTCAACATCTTCGTCGTCGACCGGTTGAGAGGGGAAGCGAGTGGCGCATAAGCCCGGCCGTCTGGTGTGGAACCTCGTCCTGGTCCTGCTGGGACTGACCTGGATCATCCCGCTGCTCTGGGTGGCGGTGACGGCGTTTCGCTCGGAGAGCGATTCGATCGCCAGCAGCATCATTCCGCACGTCTGGACGCTCGACACCTTCCGGGTCGCCTGGGATTCGGCGCCCTTCGGCCGCTACTACATCAACACGATGATCATCGCCTTCGGCATCATCGCCGTGCAGATCGTCACCTCGGTCCTGGCCGCCTACGCCTTCGCGCGGATGCGCTTCCGCGGGCGCGAGCTGCTCTTCTACCTTTATTTGTTGCAGATGATGATCCCGATCTCGGCGCTGGTGATCCCGAACTACATCACGATGAAGGATCTCACCCTGCTTGACACGCTGATCGCGATCATGCTGCCCTACTTCGGCTCGGCGATGGGCACCTTCTTCCTGCGCCAGTCCTTCCGCGGCATCCCGATCGAGTACGAGGAGTCGGCGCGAATCGACGGCGCCAGCCTGTGGCGGATCATCTTCCAGATCTACCTGCCGAACGCGAAGTCGGCCCTGCTCGCCTTCCTGCTGATCTCCTTCAGCTACCACTGGGACGACTTCTTCTGGCCGTTGATCGTGACGAGCAGCGACACCAAGCGGCCGCTGACCGTCGGGCTGGCGCTCTTCACGCAGGCGTCGGAGTCCGGGGCGGCCTGGCAGCTCGTCTCGGCGGCGACGATGCTCGTGATCGTCCCGGTGCTGGTCCTCTTCCTCCTCTTCCAGCGCCAGTTCATCACCGGCTACGCGCACAGCGGGTTGAAGTAGGGTCCGATGGAGCGCCCGCGGACGATCGTCTTCGACCTCGACGGCACGCTCTACGAGGACGCCGCGATCTTCGACATCTACGCCCGGGAGATGGCCTCGTTCCTGCCCGCTGAGCGGCGGGATCGCTTCCTGGCCGATTGGGACGAGGCGAAGGTGGGACGCGGAGTCGCGGCGATCGGGCTGGGCTACGACCGGACGAGCGACCGGCTCTTTCACTTCGAGGACAACCGGATCACGGCCTGGCTCGACTGGTCGGGCTCGATCGCGCCGGCGCTGGTGGAGAACGTCGCTGCGCTGGAGGACGAGGACCACGTCGAACAAGACGTGCCCGCGGCACCGATTTTTTCCAACGGCCGCTTCAACATCGGCGACATGTGGTGGCTGCCAGCGGCGATCGCCGCGCACCATGGCCTGACGAACGAGCAGCAGGAGCGAGCGTTCCTCGCCACGCGGGCGATCATGGCCAGCGACAGCTACCGCGTCGAGCCGGTGCCGGGCGTCAGGGAGACGCTGGACGCGCTGACGTCGGCCGGCGTGGTGCTGATCGCGCTGACCAACTCGCCAGCCGAGACGACCGCCGACGTGCTGCGCCAGATCGGCCTGGACGACATGTTCGCCGCGGTCCGGCCGCTGGCGGGAAAACCGGCCGGCATGACGCGCTTCCTGCGCGAGACGGACGCGCCGCGTCCGCTCCTGTCCGCCGGCGACAACTACGTCAACGACATCGCGCCCGCGCTCCAGGCCGGTGATTCCGCCCTGTTCATCGACCGCCACGACCTCGGCCTCGGCGCCGCCTCCCCGCGCTACATTCGGGTTCGCTCCGTTTCCGCTATGCTTCAGACACTCGCAGAGTGGACATAACGATCGCTGTGGCGCAACGTCCAACCTGGTGGTAGGCTTGCCGGCACAAAGCGATACAGCGAACAGCCCAGCGGAATGTTGTCCTTGGTGATGCAGGAGCGGCGTCGCGATGAGGCGATGGCCGCGTAGCGACAGGAGCAGGGTCATGCGTCACGACGTCCAGTCAGTGTCGACCGGTCAGCCGTCGCGTTCCACACGCCGCGATCTGGTACGTCGCGCGAGTGTGCTCGGAGTCGGGCTGCCGCTCGCCGCGGCGATGGGCCGCGCCGGGAGCGCAGCGGCGCAATCGACGCCGGCGGCCGCGCCGAAGGGCACGCCGATCAAGATCGGCGCCTCGGTCTCGACCACCGGCTCCAACGGCCGCACCGGGCTCTACCAGCAACAGGCCTACAAGCTCTGGGAATCGCAGAAGAACGCGGCCGGTGGGCTCCTCGGCCGGCCGGTGCAGATGGTCATCTACGATGACCAGTCCGACCCGACGACCGGCTCGAAGCTCTACCAGAAGCTGATCACCGAGGACAAGGTCGATCTCGTCCTCGGCCCGTACTCCTCCGGCGTCACGCTCGCCGCGGCACAGGTGACCGAGCGCTACGGCTATCCGATGCTCGTGGCCGGCGCCTCGGCCGGCGAGATCTGGCAGAAGGGGTTCAAGAACGTCTTCGGCGTCTACACGATCGCCCAGGAGTACTTCAAGGACATCATCAACGAGATCGCCAAGAAGCAGGGGTACAAGACGGCGGCGATCATGTACCAGGATGCCGTCTTCCCGTCCTCGACGGCCTCGGGTGCGAACGACCTCTGCAAGGCGGCGGGCATCAACGTCGTCGTCAACGAGAAGTACCCGATCAACGCGACCGACGTCTCGTCGGCGCTGACCAAGGTGCGCGACCTCGACCCGGACATGCTGATCGGCGGCTCCTACCTGCCGGATTCCGTCCTCACCGTCCGCCAGGCCAAGGAGCTGGAGGTCAACTGCCGGCTCTTCGCCTTCTCGGTCGGCGCGGCGGAGCCGGACTTCTACGACTCGCTCAAGCAGGATGCGAACTACATCCTCGGGCCGTCGATGTGGGAGCCGGGGATCAACACCGAGGGCAACGCGGCCTTCGTCGCCGATTTCCAGAAGATGTTCAAGCGGATGCCGGACTACCACGCGGCGACCGGCTACGCCGGCTGCCAAATCCTCGAGAAGGCGGTGACGACCGACGGCGACCTCGACCTCGACAAGCTGCGGGAGGAGCTGGGCAAGCTGGAGATGAAGACGATCCTGCCCGGCGAGTACAAGGTCGACGGCACCGGCAAGCAGACCGGGCACATCCCGCTGACGATCCAGTGGCAGGGCGACAAGAAGGTGATCGTCACGCCGGACGACCTGAAGGACGGCAACATCGAGCTGCCGACCCCGTCCTGGAACCAGCGGAAGAAGTAGGCGCCGGTGGATCTGCTCCAGGTCATCATCAGCGGCATCCTGCTCGGCGGCGTCTACGCGCTCTTCGCGACCGGGCTGAACATGATCTTCGGCGTGATGAAGGTCATCAATCTCGCCCACGGCGAGCTGATGATGCTCGGCGCCTATATCACGTTCTTCCTCTTCAGCCGCGCCGGCGTCAACCCGCTGGTCTCGCTGCCGATCTCGGCGCTGGCGCTGCTGCTCTTCGGGGTGCTGCTCCAGTTCACGCTGATCGAGCGGGTGGTCAACCAGCCGCTGCTCTCGTCGTTGCTGCTCACCTTCGGCCTCTCGACGCTGATGATGGGCGTGGCGCTGAACCTGTGGACCTCGAACTTCCGGTCGGTGGCCTGGGAGCCATTGACCGGCGCCTGGGCGGTCTTCGGCCTCGCGTTCTCGAAGTCGCGCCTCGTCGCCTTCCTCATCGCTCTGCTGGTGACCGGCGGCACCTGGCTCTTCCTGCAGAAGAGCACCTTCGGCAAGGCGATCCGGGCGACCGCCCAGCATCCGGAGGTCGCCCAGATTTGCGGCATCGACGTCCGGCGGGTGCGGCTGGTGACCTTCGGGCTCGGCTCGGCAATGGCGGCGGTCTCCGGCTCGCTGATCGCGATGATCTTCACGATCAGCCCGGAGATGGGGCGGATGTTCATCGGCAAGGGGTTCGCGATCATCGTGCTCGGCGGGCTCGGCTCGTTCGCCGGCGCCTTCCTCGGCGCGCTCTCGCTGGGCGTTGGGGAGACGCTCGCCGCCTACTGGACGAACACGCAGCTCGCAGAGGCGGTCGCCTACGCGATCCTTGTCGGCGTGCTGCTGCTGCGCCCGTCCGGCTTCTTCGGCAGGGCGGAAGCGTGAGCGGACCAGCCCCCTCCCCCAGCCCCTCCAACTTTGGGAGAGGGGAGCATGTCCCTGCCACATTCGGCAGGACATGGAACGTCGTTGCAGGGGCGGACCGGTGTGTCCGCCCCTGCTTGTCTCGCTGGGCACCCCTTGCCCTATCGCACACTCGCCCCGCTGTCATGCTGAGCTTGGCGAAGCATCCCCCGGCGACGCCGGTCCGCGCAGCGGACGACTGCTGCGGCAGGAGATGCTTCGACTTCGCTCAGCATGACGATGGGGAGAAGCGCTTCGCGCGGGGATACTGCCCGGCGGTCAGCATGACGACCAGCGGGAGTGGGGGATTCGAACGGCCGTGGCCCCGAACGAGGACGCCGCTGCGGCGGGAGATTCTTCGACAAGCTCAGAATGACAGGGAAACGGGGTGGCAGGAGCGGAGGGGATTGGTCTGGTGGCAGGCGGATACACCAGTCCGCCCCTACAGCTATTCTCGGCGCTCCCGAGCCGAAAACGACGATCATGACATGGCTGCCAGCCGGCTTCAGCCGGCTTCCCTCCGGAGTGAGCGCGGGGTCTTCAGCCCCGCGCCGCGCGGGGTGCGGACCGAACGGGCCCGGCGCAACGCGCCGGAATCGATGGTGCTGCGATTTCCCCTCTTCCAAGGTTGGGGGAGGGGCTGGGGGTGGGGGCTGTGACCGCGCCATCCGAGCGTTCCGCGACGACGCTGATCGCGGCGGGGGCCGAGGCCTCGGTCAGCGGGCCGGCGGCGAAGCCGATGCCGGCCTGGGAGGCGTATACCGGCTGGGTCTACCTCGTCGTGCTCATTCCGGCGTTGGCGGTGCTCGTCTGGTTGCCGTCGGTCGCGTCGGCCTACACAGTCACGCTCTGGCTGACGGTGCTGCTGACGATCAACCTGGCGTCGAGCTGGAATGTCCTCTCCGGCTATGGCGGCTACGTCTCGTTCGGCCACGCCGGTTTCTTCGGCGTCGGGTCCTACATCGGCGCGCTCTTGCTCTACTACGACAAGTTGAGTTGGATCCCGGCGATGATCGCCGCCGGGCTGGGCACCTCGCTCCTGGCGCTGCTGCTCGGCTACCCGGTCCTGCGGTTGCGCGGCCCCTATTTCGCGATCGCGATGCTGGCGATGAGCGAGCTGGGCCGCATCGTCGTCACCTCCTGGAGCTCGGTCACGCTCGGCGGCGATGGCGTCTACCTGCCGATCGTCCGCTTCCAGCGGGTGAAAGAGGGCGCGGACTGGTGGGGCCGGGTTGGCGTCATCGTCCACAACAACCAGGACTACTACGCGATGCTCGTCGTCGCGATCCTGGCCGTGATGGGCGCCTACTGGGTCGGCACGTCGCGGTTCGGGCTGGAGCTGCTCTCGATCCGCGATGACGAGGTCGCCTCGCAGGCGATGGGCACCCGCGTCGTGCGGGTGAAGATCGCCGCCTTCGCGGCCAGCGCCTTCTTCCCCGGCATCGCCGGCGCGATTTACGCCCGGCATGTCGGCTACATCGACCCGCCGACCGTCTTCGGCATCATCTGGTCGATCCGCGCGATCGCGACGGCGCTGCTCGGCGGGCAGGCGACGATCCTCGGCCCGATCATCGGCGCGGTCGGGCTGACGCTCGTCTCCGAGCGGGTCTGGGCGAGCGACCCGAACCTCTTCCAGGTCGTCTTCGGCGGGCTCATCGTCCTCGTCGTGCTCTTCATTCCCGGCGGCCTGATCTCGCTCTTGCAACAGTGGGGCGCGCTGCCCCGGAGCCGGCGCATATGAGCGCGGTCACGACAGCCGCTCCGGCCAGGACCATATTGGGGGTGCGCGACGTCTCGAAGCGGTTCGGCGGCATCCAGGCGGTCAACAACGTCTCCATGGGCGTGACGGCCGGGATCGTCACCGGGGTGATCGGCCCGAACGGCTCGGGCAAATCGACGCTCTTCAACCTGATCACCGGGCTGGAGCGGCCGGACAGCGGCGAGATCGTCTTCAACGGCCGCGATGTCGCCGGCAAAGGGCCGGACACGATCAACCGGCTCGGGATCGGCCGCACCTTCCAGCTCACCCGCCTCTTCGGCAAGATGACGGTGCTCGAAAATCTGGTCGTCGTCGCTCGTGGGGGCCGCGATGAGGCCAGGGCGAAGGCGCTGGACCTGTTGGCGTCGCTCGATCTCACGCACCTGCGCGTCGTCTACGCCGAGAACCTCTCCTACGGGCAGCAGAAGCTGGTCGAGTTCCTGCGGCTGAGCATGACCGACCCATCGCTGATCCTGCT
>JAICKJ010000250.1 GCA_025928015.1 Thermomicrobiales bacterium | reverse complement strand
GCCACCGTGCTTCAGCTCGGCCTCACGAAGCTGCGGGAAGGTCGCCAGCAGGCTCAGCGTCCGGCCATCGCCCGCGTAGATGCCGGCCATCAGCGGCTCGATCAGGTTCAGGTAGACCTCGGCGCCGAGGCGGCGTTGGATGAACGATGCCAGCGACTCATCCTCGTCACCGCGCCGCGCGGGGAGGACGAAATCGAGCGCCATCCGCGCCTTGCCGCGGGGCGAGATGAGCCGCGTCTTCGCCATCGGCCCGAGGCTGGTCGGGATGAGCCCGGTCAGCCCCTCCGGCAGCCGGTGCAACCGGCCATCACGCAGCACGAACGTCCGGCGGTTGCGCTCGTCCGGGCCGATCAGGCGCTCGCCGAGCCCCAGATCCTCGCTGAGCCCAACGCCGCGGGGCTTGGCGGCCAGCATCGAGTCCGGGCCGCCTTCGATCACGTATCCGTCGATCCGCTCGGTGCGGATCTTGCCGCCGAGGCGCGACTGCCGTTCCAGCAGTGTGACATGCGCCTGTGGCGCCAGCGACTGGAGCCGGTGCGCCGCCGCCAGCCCGCTGATGCCGCCGCCGATGACGGCGATGCGCGCGCTCATCGCTCCGGCGCGAGCGCCGCCGGCGCCAGCCAGCCGGCCGCCGCCGCGCGCGCGCGCACGACCTCGGCGAGACCGCGCAGCATCTCCGGGTGGTCGTTCAGCATCTCGATCCGTTCGAGCTGGACGCCGAGCCGCTGCGCCTGTTCCTGATACTCGATGTCGATGTCGTAGAGGATCTCGACGTGCTCGCAGATGAAGCCGATCGGGCAGCTCAGGACGTGCCTGACCCCCTCCGCCGCGAGCTGGTCGAGCACCTCGCTGACGTCCGGCCCGAGCCAGGGATCGGGCGTCAACGCCGCGCTCTGGTAGGCCCACTCCCAGCGGCGGCCCGGCAGCCGGGCGACCAGCGCCTCGACCGTCTCGCGCAGTTGCGTCGGATAGGGGTCATCCCACTCCAGGATGCGCTCCGGCAGGCTGTGGGCGGAGAAGATGATCGGCACGTCAGCGCGCACCTCGGCCGGGAACTTCTTCAGCGCGTCGTCGATCCGCTCCAGCAGCGCATCGAGATAACCCTCGTTCAGGTGCCAGGAGTCGACCGGGGCCAGCTCGACCGGATGCTCCGCCTCGGCGGCGCGCTTGAAGTAGGCGCCGATGCTCATCCGCGAGTAGTGTGGCGCCATGACGATCCCGACGGCGCGATCCACGCCGCTCGCCGCCATCTCGCCGAGCGTCTCCTTGAGGAAAGGGTACCAGTGGCGCATGCCGACCCAGACCTTCCACCGCTCGCCCGGCGCGGCGGCCGTGTTGAGCGCATGTTCGAGCCCGGCAGCCTCGGCCCGCGTCAGCTCCAGGATCGGTGAGCGGCCGCCGATCTGCCGGTAGCGATCCGTGATCTCGGCGACGACCTCGTCCGAGGTCGGCCGGTGGTTGCGGACATCGAGCAGATAGGGGCGGACGTCCTCCAGCTTGTCCGGTCCGCCATAGGCCATGATCAGGACGTGATTGGTGGCTGCCCGGTCGTCGGTGCCTTGTTCCATGGGAGTTTCCTCGGTTTCCACGATTGCGCCCCGTTGGCGCCCGCGTTATGCCTACCACATTCAGGCAGCGCATGGACGTGCATCACGGGGCCGGCGTGCGGCATGATTGGGCGGAACCGGGCCAATCGGTTGCCCGGCCAGAGGAGCAACGCCAGATGGACGAACAACCAGACGAGGCGCAGGTACACGCGGATGAGCCCCGGCTGACGCGCGAGGACAAGATCATCTACTGGAGCGTCGCGATCGCGCTGCTGATCCTGACGCCGCTCGTCCTCTACATCGCCTTCCGGGCCCGCACTGGCCTGTAATACGGCTCAGCGGTAGACGCGGACGAGAATCTGGCCGGGCCGGTCGTCGTCGCCCCCGCTGACGCGGACGCCCGCCGGCGTGTTAGCGACAATGACCAGCAGGTCCATCTCCGCCTTCAGCGTCACGAAGTCATTGCGCTCCGCCAGCGGCTCGCGCTCCTCGATCTCGCCCCGCTGCTTGATCAGCACATTCTTGAACCAATGCACGGCATCGGAGAGCGCGCCGGCCGGGATATCGCGGTCGGCCGCAACCTGGGCGATCGCCGTCCGCACTGGCGCCGGCTCTTCGTCGGAACCCGCCGGGAGCGCGGTCAGCAGATCGTGCCGCCCGACGGTGTCCTCGACCAGGCTGAAGAGCGGCCGGTGCGCGGTCGAGTAGAGCTGGCTCTCCTTGCCAAGCACGATCGCGCCGTTGCCGGTGATCGTCTCCGCGCCGGAGAGGTATTCGTCGTGGTTGTCGGCGTTGAAGGCGAGCACGGACGCGATCTGGTGACCGGCGAGATCGATGATCTGGATGAGCTGCCCGGTCTCGACGTCCAGCGCCGCCGCTTCGCCCGTCGCAACCTGCCGGGCCAGCACCGCGCGGTGGCCGGTCAACACATTCGCCATGGACGCTTGCTCCATTCGCTTGATTTCCCGTCCCGAGCGCGTGCCGGGCGCAACGCTGGCCATTGTCGCAGGGGCGGCGCGCTGCGGTCCAACCAGGACCGCCAACAGCCACCACCGGGACGCAGGCCGGCATGAGGTGTGAACAGACACGACCGGCCCGCTGGCAATCCGCCTCATGCGGGACCGACGGATCACGCGAAGGAGCGGACCGTGGAGAACCGGCTGGACACCGTGGCGAAGGCGATCGTGCAGGGGACGACACGGCGACAGGCGCTGCGCCGGCTCGGGGGCGTCCTGACGACCTGCCTGATTCTCGGTGCGTGCACCGAAACCTGCACCATCACGTGTCCGTCCGTGTAGGGAGTGCATCGCCTGTCAGGGGTCGGCAGTGACGGGGAAAACACGCGGCCCGGATGCGCACGGGGCAGGTCGGTCTCTTAGAACGGGACCCGCCAGCCAAGCAGGAGGGGCACAATCAGGAGGACGATCACCATGGCGGTCAGCCAGCAGAACTCTCCCCTGGCGCTGGTCCGCGCCTCGTCAGGGTCGGGCAGCGAGTCGTCCAGCGCCCAGCGGTCGTCGGCGTCCGGCGCGGGATTGGCCCACGCCAGCCACTCGTCCAGCGCGGCAAGGAGGTGTCCCGGGAGAGCGGATGGCGAGTTGCGCTCGTACATGCGGATCTGACCTCTGACCTCTGCGTAACGGCCGACCACCGATCGTCGCCCACCGACGACGACGCCCTGTGTTCATGCGCTTCGTTTGTGTGTGACTGTCGTGTATCACCTGACGTCAGCATACCGCATGGCGGCCGCGTCGCCTAGTCCCCGCGGCGAAATCACCCCACAGTGAGCGCCAGCGCAGAGGGATGTTTTTCTCCGGCCGGCTCGGACACTTTTGCCACTCTGGCGCGATCCTAGGGCCTCAGGCGGCATCCGCGGCCGGGTGATTGCCGGCGGAGTGAACTACTGATTGATGCCGAATCCGTTCCGATCAGCAAACACCGCAAAATGGATACAACAGGCACGAATCGTCGTCATTGGACAAGGCGCTAGCGGCGCATGCGATACTCCGGCAAGATCGATAACTGGGGGGCTCCAGGCCGACCATCCGGCCGGCAGCGTTCGGCACGCGGCGCCCAGGGCACGGAAATACAGGAGGCAAACAGGATGCAAACCTGCTCGAACTGTGGCGCGGCCGCGCGCCCCGGCGCCAAGTTCTGCACCTCGTGCGGGGCGCGCCTGCCGATCGTGGCGACGGGCGAGAATCAGGGCTGGGGTGCCAGCGGCAACGATGAGAGCCAGCAGACCTCCGCCTGGGGCCAGGCGCCGGCGAACGGCCAGCGGCAGGACGCGGCCGCGCCGGTGTCGCCCGATCAGCCGGACGCGATCACGACGGCGTCGGCGGAGAGCGACGAGCAAAGCGCGGCGCCCGCCACCGCCTGGAGCCAGCCCGACGCTGACCAGGGAGCAGAGCCGGCGCCGGCGAACGAGCAGCCGGCGGTGAGCGCCTCGCCAAGCTGGTCATGGGGCCAGCCACAGACCGATGAGGCCACGACCACGCAGGACGAGACCGGCAGCACGACGGACGAGGGGCAATCGAGCGCCGGCGAGGAGCACGCCGAATCGTCCGGCGGGGAATCAAGCTGGATCTCGAGCTGGTCCAGCCCGACGCCGGGCGGAGAGGCGACGACGGCAGAAGGCCAGGATGACGGCGCGATCGGGGAGACCATGACCAGCGCGAGCGATGCGACCGACGCCGGCGCGACCGACACCGACGCCACGGCGGAGACGGACGACGAGGCGATCGCCAGCGAGCAGCACGAGACCACCAACGAAGACCCGGACGCGCATCCCGAGTGGATGCGCAATCTGACCGCCAGCCAGGAGGGCGCCGACGGCGCCACCACGACCGCCGAGAGGGAGACCGCGGAGGAGGCGCCCGCCGATCGGACCGGCGAGAACGAGGACATCTTCGGCGCGTCCGCCCCGACAGGGGATCAAACGTCAACGCCGGAGACCGGCCACGAGTGGGAGACCGACGACGCGGCCGTGGCGAGCGAGAGCGAGGCGATCATCTCCTCCAGCCTCAGCGACGAGTCCGTGACCGACGAGACCGGCACGGTCCAGGACCTGACCGGGGACCAGACCGGCGCGACGTCCGGGACCGCGGAGCAAGCGCAGCCCGCCAACGCCCCGGCGACGGCCGAGACCAGCCCGACGAGCGCCGATGGTGGGACCGCGAGCGAGCCCGCGGCCGTCGAAACGCCGGATGTAGCCGTCCACGGCGCGCCGGCATCGACCGCCGGCGGCGACACGCTCGGCGAGGCCGAATCGTTGCTCGACCGGCTGCGGGAGTTGCTGCCGGCGCTCGCCGCCAGCGGCGCGGCCCAGCCAGCGACGACGGGCGTCGGCGGGATCGCCGATCAGCTCCAGCAGGCGGCGAACGAGAACGCGAAACCAGAGTTCGACGATCTGCGCTCGGTGCTGGAAGCGGCGAAGGAACGCCCGCGCGACGTGGACACGATGCTCAATCTGGTCGCCAAGATCGACCCGATGCTCGACCTGCTCCACGCCCATGGCAACCTGCTCGACGCGATCACCAGCGCGGTCCAGCAGCTCCGGGACGATCAGCAGCAGTAACGCTGGCCACCATGATCGAACACGAGGGCACCCCGGGCAAATGCGCCCGGGGTGCCCCCGTGTCCGTGACGGCCTACCAGCCGATGAGGCCGATGTCGCGGGCGTAGAGCATCTTGATCCACAGGGACGCGTACGCTGGCTCAGTCGGCGCGAATTCCACCTCGGCAACCGAAGGGTCGGCCTGCCCGCTCGCGCTGACCAACCGCAGCAAGTCCGTCCAGGGTTGTTGGGTCCGGGCGGACTTCAGGTGCTTCAGCCGGTACGCGACGATCTTCGCCGCCCGGTCGGCCTCCTTGCCACTCTTCACCGCCAGCCGAACCACGATGTGCGGCTCCGTGCCGCCGGTCACGCCCAGCAGCCCGAACGACGGGCGCGGCATCGTGCCGACGGCCTGACGCTCGGCCTCTTGCTCCTGCTTGAGTTCCGCCTGGATCTTCTTCATCTGGTCCGGCGATGCCTGGCTGGTGATTATCTGGAGTTCCGCATTCTGTTGCAGCGCAGTGCCCGGCAGCACCATCGCCGAGACCAGCGTCTCCGGCGCCGACTCGACGATCCCTGCGATCCGGTCGTCCCCCGCCAGGGAGGCCTCCTCGCCTTTGGCGGTTCGCATCACGAGCGTGATCAGATCCGCATAGCCGGCGAAGACGACCGTTCCGTCATCCAGGACTGCGGCGTTGTTCATCGAACCCAGGCCGATGCGCGTGACCGCACTCTTCATGTCGAGCTCGGGCTCCTCGGCCCAGGACCAGAACGTGCCGGCGTCCGACGTCTTCTTCCTGAATCCGCT
>JAICKJ010000062.1 GCA_025928015.1 Thermomicrobiales bacterium | reverse complement strand
GTCATCATCTCGACCGAGGAGTATCGGAAGTTCATGGAGCGCGAGGAAGCTGCGGCACGGAAGGCGCTCTTCGACGCATTCACGACGATCAGCCGGGCATTTGCTGATGTTCCAGATGATGAACTTGAGCGTGAACTGGCGAAAGCTCAAACCCAGGCAAGAGCCGAACTGCGCGCCGAGCGAGAAGCGGCTGGTGAGCGGTGATCCTTGCCGTGCTTGACACAAATGTCATCGCTTCGGGCATCCTGCGCTTCGAAGCTCGAGCGGCGTCGCCCGCGAAGGTGTTGCACCACTGGATTATTGGGCGTTTCGTGGTCGCCACATCTACACCGTTGAAGGCAGAATTGCAGCGAACACTGGCTACGCCGTATTTCTCGGACCGGATTTCCGCGCAAACAGCCACACAGTGGGTGGATGCGATGAACGTGCTTGCCCGCGACACGGTCATCACGGCCGAAGTCGTGGGCGTTGCAACCCACCCGGAGGACGATCTCGTGCTCGCCACAGCCGCATCGGCGCGAGCCGATTACCTCGTTACCGGTGACCGCCAGTTGCTTCGTCTCGGTTCGTTCAAGGGCGTATCCATCATCTCGCCGGCCGATTTTGCCCGGGTGCTGGACGAGCAGGATGCTGGCAGGTCCGATCCTGCCACCCGGTGACACCGGTTCTGCTACTATCCGGCATGCGATTCTCAGTCAACGTCGGTCGGACCGAGCCATGCGGATCGCTTTGCCCGTGCCTCCTGCCCCGCGAGGCTCGCCGGGTCCGATTCCCTATCGGACGTCCTGAGACCATGATCGCATGAGCTATCGCCCTCGTTCGTCGTCCACCCGTTTCCCCCTGACCCGGCGCGCGTTGATCGGCGGCGGGGCGCTGCTCGCTGGTGGCGCGATCGCCTTTGAGGCCGTGCGGGAGACGCGGAAGCCGGCTGCTCCCGCGCCGACACCGGCGGCTACCACAACCCCGCGAACACCGGTTGCCCGGGCGCCAGCCCGCCACGTCGCCTCACCGGCGACGAAGCTGAGCGGTATCGAGGAGGTCTCGCTCGCCCAACTGCGGCAGGCGCTGGACACGCGGCAGATCTCGACGCGGGAGCTGGTGCAGCTCTCGCTCGACCGCATCGCGCAGATGGACACGACCGAGCAGGGCGGCCCCGGGTTGCGCGCGGTGATCGAGACGAATCCGGATGCTGCGTACATCGCCCAGGTACGCGACGAAGAGCTGGCTCAGGGCAAACGGCGGGGACCATTGCATGGCATCCCGCTGGTCGTCAAGGACGTCGTCGCCACGGCCGACGCGATGCACACCACAGCCGGCTCGTTCGCGCTGCTCGACAATCCGACCACCGCGGACGCCTTCATCGTCGAGCGGTTGCGGGAGGCGGGCGCGATCATTCTCGGCAAGGCGAACATGAGCGAATGGTCGGCCTTCCGCTCCTATCAGCAGACGAGCGGCTGGAGCGCGCGAGGCGGCCAGGCCCGTAACCCCTACCGGCTCGACGTGTCGCCGTGGGGCTCCAGCTCCGGGTCGGCAATCGCCGTCGCGGCGAGCTATGTCCCGCTCTCGATCGGCGCGGAGACGGACGGCTCGATTGTCTGCCCGTCGTCGGCCTGTGGGGTCGTCGGGCTGAAACCAACGGTCGGGCTGGTCAGCCGGGCCGGTGTGCTGCCGGTCTCGTGGACGCAGGATTCACCCGGGCCGATCGCGCGCTCCGTGCGCGACGCCGCACTCCTGCTCACCGTGCTCGCCGGCGACGATCCGGACGATCCGGCCCACGGCGCGTTCGCCTGGGCCGCGCCGGCGGCGAACGCGCCGCCCGGTTCCGGCGCCGGTGAGTTCGACTACACGGCCGGACTGGACGCAGAGGGATTGCGGGGGGCGCGGATCGGCATCTGCCGGGCGCTCTTCCATTTCGACGACGCCGCGGCCGGCGTCGTCGACAATGTCCTCGGCGTGCTGGAACAGGCCGGCGCGACGTTGGTGGACAACGCCAACATCCCGACGATCGAGACACTGGCGCCGGCCCAGACCGAGATGGATGTGCTGCTGACGGAGTTCAACGCCGGATTGGACGACTTCATCGCCGCCTACCAAGCGGGCGGTCCGGTCCAGACGATCGACGATGTGATCGCCTACAACATTGAGCATGCCGACCAGGAGATGCAGGAGTGCGACCAGCAGGTGCTGGAGATGGCGCGGGGCGCCGCCTCGGTCCGGAACGATGCCTACACCGAGACGCTCGCCAGCAATCTGTCGCTCGCTCGCGAGCAGGGCATCGACGCGGTCATGGACGAGCTGGCGCTGGACGCCCTGGTCGCGCCGGCGGCGGCGGTGCCGACGCCAATCCAGTCCGGTGGCGACGATTTCTCCGGATCCTGCACGCAGGTCAGCGCGATGGCCGGCTACCCGATCCTCACCGTACCGGCCGGGTCCATGCGTGGACTGCCGGTCGGGATCGCGTTCATGGGCCGCGCCTTCAGTGACGCCAGCCTGCTGCGCTTTGGCTCCGCATTCGAGCAGGCGCACCAGGTCCGAACCCGCCCGGAGTATCGCTCTGGTGCCTAATCGGGGTTGCGCTTTGCGCGTACACCGCTATCATCGGTGTGGGACAGAGCGATCAAGCAGACGGTTCCCGGCTCCGCGGGCGTCATGCCCGGGAAGAACGCGATGCCAATGAGTGGCCAACCCGTGCCAGGACCCCACGATGAGCTGCCGGCCATGGAGCGCGCCTCGGTCGCCGAGTTGCGGGCCGCGCTCGGCGGTGGCGCGATCCGTGCCCGCGACCTGGTCCGGGCGTGTCTCGACCGGATCGACGCGCTCGACCGGACCGGACCGAACCTGCGCGCGGTGATCGAGCTGAACCCGGACGCCGTGGCGATCGCCGGCGAGCTCGACGCGGAGCTGGCGAACGGCCACTCCCGCGGGCCGTTGCACGGCATTCCGGTTCTGCTCAAGGACAACATCGCGACGGCCGACCAGATGCAGACGACGGCTGGCTCCCTGGCGCTCGCCGGCGTCGAGGTCAGCCGCGACGCGTTCGTGACCGCGCGGTTGCGCGCGGCGGGGGCCGTCATCCTCGGCAAGACGAACCTCAGCGAGTGGGCGAATATCCGCTCGCCACGCTCGACCAGCGGCTGGAGCGGGCGTGGTGGCCAGACGGTGAATCCTCACCAGCTCGATCGCAACCCGTCCGGGTCCAGCTCCGGCTCGGCCGTCGCCGTGGCGGCAGGCTATGCGCCGCTGGCGATCGGCACCGAGACCAACGGCTCGATCATCGCGCCGGCGAACGCCTGCGGGATCGTCGGCATCAAGCCGACGGTCGGGTTGACCAGCCGGGTCGGCGTCATCCCGATCTCGCACAGCCAGGACACGGTCGGGCCGATGGCCCGCTCGGTCGCCGACGCGGCGGCGTTGCTGACCGTCATCGCTGGCGTCGATCCCGAGGATCCGGCGCACGGTGGGCCGGGCGGCTCCGGCGAGTTCCCGACTACTGAGGTCGAAGGCTACGGCCAGCCCGACTATCTGGCGGCGCTTGACCGCGACGGGTTGCGCGGCGCCAGGATCGGCGTGCCACGAGCGCTCTTCGGCTTCAGCCGCGCCGCGGATGCAATCACCGACCGCGCGCTGGCGTTCATGCGCGAAGCCGGCGCGGAGATCGTCGATCCGGTCGATCTCCAGGCAGCACCGGAGATCGATTGGGATGACGAGCTGGCCGTGATGCTGACCGAGCTGAAGCCCGGGCTGGCGGCCTGGCTCGCCGGCTTTGCGCCATCGTGCCCGATCAGCTCGCTCGCCGACATCATCCGCTTCAATGAGAATCACCCGCGCGAGGAGATGCCCTTCTTCCGGCAGGAGTATTTCCACCGGGCGGAGGAGACGGGCGGGCTCGATGACCCGGCCTATCTGGCGAGTCTGGCCCGCAATCAGCGGCGGTCCCGGCAGGGCGGGCTGGACAAAGTGATCGAGGAACACCGGCTGGACGCGCTGGTCGCGCCGACCGGCGCGCCGGCCCCGAAATTGGACCTGATCAACGGTGACTGGCACCCCGGCGGCAGCGGTGGCCTCTCCGCGCTGGCCGGTTACCCGATCGTAACGGTGCCGGCCGGCTTCGCCTTCGGCATGCCGGTCAACATCTCCTTCATGGGCACAGCCTACAGCGAGGCGACGCTGATCCGTCTTGCCTACGCCTACGAGCAGGCGTCATGCGCCTTCGCGCCGCCGTCGTTCCTCGCCGGCAGCGTCCTGCCGCCAGCCCTGGTCTGACCCGATTCGTCGGGAGCGGATTACCGATCGCCGCGCGACGATTTCGCGCGCGCCGGTTGTCGTGAGGGACTGAGGCGGGGCAGGCCGTACCAGAGCAGCGTCAGAAAGGCGAAGAGGAGTGCCGCGATCACGATGTTGACGACGCGGCGGCCGGTGATCAGCGTGCCGACGATGTAGATCTCCAGACAGATCGAGATCGCCAGCGGTACGGTGCCCCACGCCAGGTGGCGGCTGGCGAGCCGCAGGAAGTGGCGTGAGATCGACTCCGGCTCCGCCTGCCGATGGTAAGCGGCGGGGGCCATGAAAAGGCCGATCGCAACCACCGTCAGGGCGGTCGCGGCCAGGTGCAGGTTTTGCTCGAAGGGGGTCAGCCGGTCGAATGGCTGGTTGAAGACCGCGATGAGCTGAAAGCCGAAGATCGCCTGCGCGCCCGGGATCAGCATCCTCGCCTCTTCGAGCACGTTGCGGAGCGAGTCCTTGAGCGACGAAGGCACGGCCTCGTCGTCGTCCGGGTCATGCTGATCGACGCCCATCCGCCCCTCCTGCCGCGCACAGTGTGACACAGCGCGTGCCGCTCCGGCGCGAATTCCGGTACCATGCCCGGTGCCAGCAATGACGCTGTCCGCGGCCCGACGCCGGCCGGTCCACCAACCTGCAATCAGTCACCGGAGTACGAGTCTTGGCCGAGATCGAGCGGCGAGGGTTTCACCCTTCGTTGCGTCCCCTGCGCGACCTGAAGCTGCCGCACGCCCTGCAAAACCCACTCTACCGCCGCTACTGGCTGAGCCAGCTCGTCTCCCTGACGGGCACCTGGATGCAGAGCGTCGGCTCGACGCTCGTCGTGCTGACGCTGACGACCTCGGCCTTCGCGATCGGCGTCATCAACGTTGTTTCGGCCATTCCGATGCTGCTGCTGATGCTCTCCGGCGGCGTCATCGCGGACCGTTACGACCGGCGGCGCATCCTGATCAGCACCCAGTCCGTCCTGGCCATGTTCGCGCTGGTCTACGCCGCGCTCGTCTTCACCGACGTCGTCGCCTACTGGCAAATCCTCGTCCTCTCGGCGCTGCTCGGTGTCACCGCCTCGTTCGAGCTGCCGGCCAGCCAGGCGTTCGTGCCCGATCTGGTCGGGCACGACGATCTGCCGCAAGCGATCGCGCTCAACTCGGCGGCCTTCAACTCGTCGCGCCTCGTCGGACCAGCCATCGCCGGCGCGGCGATCGCCGCGCTCGGCATGGGCAGTGCCTTCGTCTTCAACGCCTGCTCCTTCCTCGCCGTGATCGCGGTGCTCGTCAGCATGAAGGGACACTATGTCCAGACGCGGTTGCCGGGGCACGAGCAGAAGATCGCGCTGAAGGACGGCATCCAGTATGTGCGGAGCCGGGAGGATCTCTTCGGGCTCGTCGCGCTGACCTCGCTCCTCTCGTTTTTCGTCTTCCCGTGCGCGGCGGTGCTGCTGCCGCTCTACGTCGAGCACTCGTTGGGCGGCGGTCCCGGCTGGGTCGGCACGACGCTCTCGATCACCGGCGCCGGATCGCTGACCGGCGCGCTGGTGCTGCTGCGCGGCAGCCGGCTGGAGGCGGCGGCGGGCAAGCGGTTGCGGATCTGTGTGGTTGGCCTGACGCTCGGCTTGCTCTGGCTCGCTTTCTCGCGCACGCCGGTCATGGCCGCGCCCGGCGTAGCGATCCTCGGCTTCTCGTTCTCGATGGGGAACTCGCAGTTGCAGACGCGGGTGCAGCAGCTCGCGCCGGATCACCTGCGCGGCCGGGTGATGAGCATCCACAGCCTCTCGTTCAACGGCACGATGCCCTTCGCGACGCTGATCATCACGGCCATCGCCGAGGTGGTCGGGATGTCCGCGATCTACGCGCTTGCCGCGGTCTGCACCGCGCTCGGATCGTTCCTGCTTTACCGCCGCTACGTCTGGAAGGCCTTCATCCCCGGCTCCGACGCCGACCTCCCCGTGCCCGCGCCCCCGCTGAGCGCGCATTGACGTTTATTGCGGTTGCCGGCTGATGATGCCGAATGAATGAATGACTGTAGGGGCGGACCTGCGTGTCTACCGTCGCTGCCAAAACGACCGCCGATTTATGGCAACTATCTTCCTTGTCATTCTGAGGGACGAAGAATCTCCCGCCGCAGCGGTCGCCGCTGCCCACACGATCGTTCGTTGGTGCTCCAACGAACGAGATTCTTCGGTCTGCGGAGCTCAGAATGACAGTGTGGCGGATGGGCGATGGCGAGGCGGGCGCCCCTTGAGCCAAGATTGAGATGAGCGTGATCCTTCTCACTCGATTACGGGCGGCGCGATGAAGACGATCCTGCCAATCAGCGTGATGTTGTAGCCGAGCCGGTAGATCCATGCGTCGGTGTCGTTGACAGCCAGGTCGGCATTGACCCCGGTGAAGACGTTGTTCACCGTTTCGTTCGTGACAACATCGGTGCCGCTCTCGAAGTGATTGGGCCGCCAGTCGTCCACGGCGAATCCTGCGTTGACCGAAGATCCCTGGTCGAAGACCGAGCCCAGCGAGACGAAGGGCGACCATTCGTCCAGCGCGAAGCGGACGAGATATTGCTGGCCGACCGTGCCCGGCGGCCTCGGGATGCCGTACCGGGCGATCGCCCAATTCAAGGGGCCCGAGGTGGCGGTCGGATCGTCCGGGCCCGCCATGTCCGGCATGAAGGAGACGGTCTGATGGTTCCACGACCCGCTGTTGTCCCCCCGCTGGTTGGCGAGGACAATGCCGGACAGGATCAGCAGCCACTTCTGGTCCCGGATGGACTGCGGAGGCGGCTCGCCGACGGCGAGGGCCGCCGGGGTGATCAGCCAGTTCTGGCCCGCGAAGTCGGTCAGGTATTTCATGGAATTGAACGTTCGATAACGCAGCAGGGCCCCGTGGTTGTCCACGCGCAGTCCCGGTGACGACGGGTTGAACGTGGTATCCCGGGCGCGCGTCCACACCCAGGGATCGAACTGCGCCAGCGGCACCCACCCGGCGCACTCGTAGCCGCGGTGGGATTTGCCCCGGCCCCGACCGGCGCGCAGATCGTCATCGCAGAGAATCTCAAAGCCGGAGGTAGCGCACCGATCCCCGACGCACTACAGGGCTTCGGGGGCGGGCAGTTCCGGCCTGGCCAAACCCACCGCGACCTCGTTCTGGTGGCCGTCCTGTGGGACCGGCACGACACCCCATTCGACGCGGTGCTGGCCGGCTACGATACCTTCCTATCCGGAGTCCGCGACGCGGTGGCCAGCACCTGGTCGATCTGTCGGGCCCCGACAGCCAAACGGCCATCAACGCGATCGAGGAGACCATCCAGTCCCAAGTCACGAAGGCGATCACCGACAAGCTGTCATCCGTTGACAAGGCCGAGATCGGGCTCGGGCTGAAGCATCCCGACACGGTGATCGATCACGGGTTCATCCACCTCACCGTCGGGGAACACGATTCGACCACCCCGGTCCTCCTTGCCTTCGGCGCTGGATCCGACCACAGCTACGAGATCGACGGCAGCTTCCGGGTGACCGCCGACCCATGCGAGACCGAACTCATCGCGGTCGAGGCCGCGCAACAAGCCATCGCGAACACGCGAGGCGCGCTGCGCCAGCTGGCCGGCGCCCCTGAGAACGCCTCCACCGAGCGGAAGATGGAACAACTGGAGGCAGAGCTGGCTCACCAAAAAGCCGAACTCACCACTGCCGAGTCTGACCTGGACCGTTGTCGGTTGCTCCACCCAACTGAAGCCGGAGACGGAGCGGGCGCGGTGGCGCACCCTTGATCGACTCATCGGCGGTGATTGCGCCGGTTGGCATAATGGGTGCGAGGGGTTGGCCGCATATTGGGCGCTCAGGGTGGGCGCCGGCGTGGTCGGGATGTGAGGAGCGGTGCGGCGATGATGGATTTGGGCACGATGACGCGCTGGTGGTGGGCGGTCGCCCTGCGTGGCCTGGCGGCGATCATCTTCGGGATCATCGCCATCGTCTGGCCGGGGTTGACGCTCTTCTGGCTGGTCCTCGTCTTCGGGGCCTACGCGATCGTCGACGGGGTGATCGAGATCTATTCGAGCATCGTCAACCGGGCCCGCAACGGCGACCGCTGGTGGGTCGGCATCATCGAGGGCATCGTCAGCGTCGCGGCCGGGATTATCGCCTGGATTTGGCCGGGGCTGACCGCGCTCGCGCTCCTCTACCTCATCGCCGCCTGGGCGGTCATCACCGGCGTGATGGAGATCGTGCTGGCGATCGAGTACCGTCGCGTGATCCGGGGCGAGTGGCTGATGGTCCTCGGCGGGATTCTCTCGATCATCTTCGGCCTCATCCTCTTCGCCTACCCCCGCTCGGGCGCGCTCAGCATGATCTGGGTGATCGGCATCTACGCAATCATCTTCGGCATCGCCCTCATCGTGCTCGGCTTCCGGCTGAAGGGCATGGGCGACCGCGCCGATTTCACGAACCGGCGGGATCAATCTCTGGCGTCGTAGCGGTCCGGCAACCGGTCGATTTTCGCCCGGTTGCATCGATACCATGAACACAACAACCCGGTGGCGCACTTCGCCATCGGGTTTGTCTTGCGGTGCCGATGAGGCAGACGAACAGGAGACGGCATGCAGGCGAAGGCGGATTTCACGATCACCGGGTGGGATCAGGCGGAGTGGGGCGAGCAGGCGGACGGGCCGTCGCTCGGCAAGGCGACGGTCCGCAAGGCGTTCACCGGTCAGCTCACGGGCGAGAGCGTGGCGGAGATCGTCACCTGCCAGGGTGACGGCGGCGCGGCCTATTGCGGCATCGAGCGCTTCACCGGCGAGGTCGACGGCCGGCAGGGCTCGTTCGTCTGCCAGCACGGCGCGATCTCTGGCGGCGACGACACGACCGCGCGCGGGACCGTCGTGCCGGGGTCGGGGACCGGCGCGCTGCAGGGGCTGAGCGGCACGGTCGCGATCACCGTCCTGCCGGACGGTGGCCACACCTTCACCCTCGACTACGAGATCGAGGCGTGATGCCATCATGCTGACCTACGATCTCTACCTGGAGTCCGGCCCCAAGCGGCGCAAGACCATGGTCCATGTGCCGCAACTGCGCCCCGGCGGACCGGCGCTGTGATGAGCTCGTCAGGCCGAACGGATGCGGTTGGCGATTGACGTCACTGCCCGCTTGAACCACCCCGGCGGCGATTCCTTTTTCTTCGGCGTGCCGTCCGGGTTCAGCTCCTCCGGGCTGGGCCAGAACTCGTCGATGATCGCGTAGATGACGAGGCTGGCCGGGACGGCGAGAAAGACGCCGGCGATGCCGCGCAGCTCGAGGCCGATCACCAGCGCGGCGAGGATCGCCACCGGCGGCATCCCCACCGCGCGGCCGTAGAAGGTCGGCGCCAGCACGTGCGACTCGACGTTCACGAGAATCGTGTAGAGGATGATGACGCCGATCACCTGTGGCACGCCGACACCGAGCGCGACGAGCACCCCGAGGACGAGGACCACCACGCCGCCGAGATAAGGCACGACCTCCAGCACCACCGCGGCTAGGCCGAGCGCGAAGGCGTGCGGCACCCGGATGATCCAGAGGCCGACGCCGAAGAGGACGCCGAAGGTGACGGCGATCATCACCTGCCCCTGCACCCAGCCGCCGATGCGCCGGTGGATATTGCCGGTAATGGAGTGCATCCGCTCCTGCGACGGTGGCGAGAGGAAGCGGCGCAGGAAGCGGGTGCCAATCTGCGGGTCCATCGCGAAGAAGTAGGCGGCGACGAACATGGCGAGGATAAGGATTGCGTCGCGGCCGAAGGTGAAGGTGAAGCTCGTCAGCCGGGTGGCGATCTCGCCCAGACTGCCGCTCACCTTGTCGGCGGCGTTGGAGAGGGAGATGTTGGTTCCGTTCTGCTGGCCACCGCCGGCGTTCTGGCTCTGCCGGTTGATGAAATCCTCGATCTGCTTGGTGTACTTGGGCAGGTTCTTGCTCAAATCCTGGATTTCGGACGTCACCAGAGGGGTGAGCTCGTAGACGACCGCCGCGAGCGCTCCGAAGACGAGCAGGTAGATAACCAGCACGCCGATCGAGCGCGGCACGCGGTGCCGCTCCAGCCAGGAGGCGGGGAGATCGACCGCGGCGGCGAGCAGCACGGCGCCGGCGAACATGATGATGACGGTCGAGAGCGTCTCCAGCAGGTAGAGGACGATCAGGACGGTGAAGACGAGGGCGATCGTCCGGCCGGAGATGTGCACGGTGATGCCGCGCCGGTCCGGCTTGGGCGGCTGGAACGGATCGAGCGGACGGGTGAAGTCCTCGGCGATCTCCGCCCCCGCCTCCTCGGCCCCGGCGAGCGAGGAGTAACGGCGTCGCTCGCCACTCCCGTCGTCTGGCGCCGACCCGTCGCGCAGGAGGGGCGGCGCGGCGTCCGGCGTGCCGGCGCCGTTCGGTTTGCGCGCCTCTGGCCGCGGTTGCCCTGCCATCGTCCTGTCCTGTCGCTTCCGTCTCGCCGCGCCTCGCGAATCTCCTGATAGTTTCCACGTTCGATGCCGTTCTTGACAATTTAAGTGCCACCGATCGCCATGCGCGGGTGGCGCAATTGCGCGTGGGCATGGCGCGGCCGGACGACGCGGGCAGGAATCGTGCGCGGAGAGCGCCACGGGCGCACCGGCGTCTGTGGACATGGATGAAAACCGGGAAGCAAAGGAGTCAGCGCATGAGGCTCGTGGCGCGGTTGGGACAGTTTCTGTTATCGGGCATTTTCATCAAGGCCGGTTTCGACGCGGCGAAGGAGCCAGGTGGCCGGACGCAGAAGGCGGAGGGAATGGTTGGGCCGGAGAACGCCGAGATGGCGGTGCGGTTCAACGGCGCGACGATGGTCGCCGGCGGGGTCGCGCTGGCGCTCGATGTCCAGCCGCGGCTGGCGGCATTGGGTCTCATCGCGGCGCTGATCCCGACGACCCTCGCCGGCCACGCCTTCTGGAACGAGGAGTCGCCACGGGCCCAGGGGGCGCAGCAAATCCAGTTCCTGAAGAACCTGGGTCTGATCGGTGGTCTGCTCTGCGTCCTCACCCAGCGCCGCGATTAGCCACTCGTTGGTGGGTGGATCGGACGGTCCGCCAAACCAATCATGCAGGGGCGGACCTCGTGTCCGCCCGCGCTGCCCGACCACACCGCAACGGGTTGGCGGCGCCGGCCGATACGAGATCGGCCCCTCCCCGGATTCGTATCAGGCCGGGAGGCTGGCGATGACCTCGTCGAGGTCGGCGAGGGAGAGGTCACCACGCTCGATGTCGTCGCTGACGCTCGCCAGGAGGCGCGTGCGCAGCGCATCACGGTCCAGTGGCTCGCCGGTGGCGATGAAGCCGTTTGCCAGCAGCCAGGATTCGAGCCGGCCGGTCGCCTTGTCACTCAGCAGCGGCGTCGCGCCATCGCGCAGCCGCGCGATCAGCGCGTCGCCCCGGTGATCCACCTCCGGCAACAGCGCCGCGACGTCGTCCAGCAGCTTGCCGGGGATCGCGCCCGATTCGGCCAGGTCGCGGGTGGTGACCGGTCGGGCGCGCCCGATGCGCCAGGTCTCCAGCGCCGCGGTGATCATGCCGGCGCGGGCCTGAGCGTGCCGCCAGTCCGTTTCGCCGAGCCCGAGCGGCGGCAGTGCCTGCCGCCGCGTGCCGGACGCCTGCGCGAGTCCGGCGAGCTGGCCCCACGTCCGGATGTCCTGCTCCAGCAGCCGGTGCAGCGTCGCGCCGTCGGCGACGACGTGCCAGAGGTGAAGCCCGCCCAGCGTCTCCTGCCAGGGGTCGATCGCCGGCACGCGCAGGGCGTTCGCATAGTCGTGGCGGCTCAGCTCGTCTGGCGCGGCCACCGGCAGCCGGTCGCGGATCGGCTGGCTTGCCGTCACGGGCAGCCGCTCGAAGCCGGCGTTGCTGCGGACCTCGGCCAGGTCGATCACCATGTGGCTCGGCCGCTCATCGGCCGGGATTTGCTCCAGCCGGCTCTCCCAGCGGGAGACCTCGTCGCCCTGGGCGGTGAAGTAGAAGACCTGGCGACCGTTGCGGGCGATCTCCACCGCCGCGTCGATGATCGCGCCTGCCCGCAGCTCGTCGCTGTTGCCGAGCGTCTCGTCGAGCAGGATCGGTAGTTTGGGCCCGGATTCCGTGTTCTCGACGAAGGCCAACCGGATCGCCATCAGCAACTGGACGCGGGTGCCGCTGGAGAGCTGATCGAGCCCGAGCGTCAGCCCGGTTGTCGTGTCGCCGGCGGTGAAGGCCGGCGGCGGCCCCTCCTCGAACTGCAATTCGTAGCGGCCGCGCGTGATGATCGTGAAGAGGTCGCGGGCGCGGTGGAAGACGATCGGCAGCGCCGCGTCGCGGGTCTCGGCGCGGACGAACTTGAGCAGCGTGTCGCCGGCGACCTGGTTGGCGACCTCGTCGCGCCGCTCGCGCAGGTGAGCGAGCGCATCGTCCCGCTTGCCGAGCGCCGCCTCGACGTCGCGCTTGCGCTTGGCGTCGCCGAGCCGCGTCTGGATCTCGGCGATCTCACGGGTCACCGGCTCGATCGCCGCCGCCTCGGTCTCCGCCGCCTCCAGCCGGCGCTGGATCTGCTCGACCGACAGATCCTTGAGCTCCGGCATCAGCGCCAGGGCGTCCTCCGCCTTGCGACGCTGATGGTCACGCTCCTGTTGGATCGCGACCGCATCCCGGTAGGCCGGGAGCTGATCGATGAGCGCCGCGACCGCGTCATCGTCGCCGGACTGGACACCGAGGCGGTTGTAGACGGTGTTGCGCGCCCGCTCGATCCGGTCCAGCTCCGGTTGGATCGTCGCGGCCAGCTCCTCGCGCCGGGCCGCGATGCGGGAATTCGCCGCGTCCAGCGTTTCGACGCGCTGTTCGAGGTCGGCGAGGTGCTCGTCGTAGCTGGCGGTCGTGTAGCCGTAGGTCCGGAGCTGGCCGCTGAGGCCGGACTCGTGCCCAAGCCGCTCCTTGCCGATCGCGTTGAGGCGCGCCTGCGCGGCGCGGACGCGGGTGTCGGCCGCCTGCCAGCGACTGAGCTGCTCGGCCAGGAGCTTCAGACTCTCTTCGCCGAGGTCCGGCGCCACGCCGTAGCGGTCGATGACGCTGGCGCGGCGCGCCTCGGTGTCGTGATAGGCCTGGTCGAGCTGCTTGCGCTCCTGCTTCAGGTCGGCCCAACGGTTCGCCTTCTCCGCCTCGACCTGCGCGACCTGGAGTTGACCATTCAGATCGTCAAGGCGCTGGCGGATGCCCGCCGGCGTCCAGGACTCCGGCTCCGGCAACCCGGTCTCCCGATAGAACCGCTCGTAGGTCGCCGCGTCGCGGATGGACGAGGGTAGTGCATAGCGCCAGGCGACGAGGATGATGATGAACCCGAGGATGGCGAAGAGCCACCAGAGCGGATGGACCGTGATGCCGAGCCAGGCGGACGCCGCGATCACGAGCACGCCTCCGGCGACCGCCGCCCAGCGAGCCCGGCGGATGATCCGCGAGGCCTCGGCGGCGTTCGGCGTCTGGAGCCGCTTGTTCAGGTACTCGACACCCTGGCGGAGCACCCCGAGGTTCTCCGGCGGCGTGATGCCGCCGAGCCAGCGCTCGACCTCGTCCCGGGCCGCCCGTTTGGTGCGGATGTCCTCATAGCTGTGCGCGAGCTGCGCCAGCTCGCGCAGGCCCTCGGTGTCGAGCGCGTTGATCTGGGCCTCGTTGAGATCGGCGGCGAGCCGGCGGCGGTGGCTGTCCCGTTCGGCGATCACCGTCTGCAAGTCACGCTGTGAGGCGCTGATCTCCTGGTCGAGCCGCTTCAGCTCGCCAATCGCGCCCTGGACGCCGCGCAGGATGCCATCGTGGATGCCGGCATCGGCCAGGCCGGTCGCCTGTCGCTCCTGTTCGGCGGCCGCGATCGCGCCGTCCAGCTCCCGTTTGCGGCCGGCGACCTCGGCGTAGCGCTCGTTCAGCTCGGCCAGCTCGCGCGGCTCGTCGCCAGTGGCGCGGGCGAGCGCCGCTGGCAGTGCCTGGACGGCCTTGGCGGCGCGCTCGGCCTCGAAGCGGACGTGGGCGAAGGCCAGCGCCGCCCGCAGGTGCCCGGCCTCCGTCTGGGCCTGGCGGCCACGTTGCTCCCGCTCGCGCAAGGGCGCGAGCTGCCGTTGCTGCGCGGCGGCATCCTGCTGTGCGCGCTCGGCCGTGCGGACGCGCAGCAAGGCGGCATCCACATCGCGGGTCTCCTCCAGCCGGACGGGAATATCGGCGCGGTAGCCGCGGGCGCGCCAGGTGGCGTCGAGGTCGAAGCCGCCGGTCGACTCCTTCAGGATCGACTGGGCGAGCGGCTGGTTCTCCGAGGCGAGCAGATCGGGCAACCCGAGCGTGTAGCGCACGCGGTCGTCGATCGGGGCGAGCACGGGCGGCTCGGCCAGCTCGCCGTCCCGGGTCCGGGAGACGCGGCCGAGATCGGCCTCGATCGTCCAGGGCTCGTCGTTGAGCGTGAACTCGCCGGCGAGGGCGTGGCCACGCAATGAGCTGGGATAGGGCCAGATGAGCGCCTGGATGGCGCGGGCCGTCGTGCTCTTGCCGGAGGCGTTGGGGCCGAAGACGATGTTGATATCCGGGCTCAGGTTGCGGATCGCGAAGCCCGGCGCGATGCCCGGCGCCTTGCGGACGTCGATCTCCGAAAAGGCGAGGCGCGGACGGTCAGGCGTGGCTGGACGTTGCGTCTCGGGCGCCCTGGTGGTCGGTTGGGCCATTATTCCACTCCCCTCTGCTTGATCAGCGCATCGACCAGATCCCAGCCCTGCCGGCGCAGGAGGCGCACGGCCTCCGTCTCGTCCGGCTCGTCGTCGCCGGCGACGACGGTGAAGACGCGCGCCCGGTGGACCGCCTGGAGGCGGGTCGTCGTGCGCTGGATGAGCTCGCGCTGGGATGGCGAACGCGTGTCCGGGTCCGGCTCGTCGAGCGCGGCGATGAGCCGCGCCGCCTCGCCGACCGGATCGGGCCGGCGCAGCAGCGGCGCCAGGTCGATGTCCGGTGTCGTCTCGATCGTCGTGTCGGTCACCGCGGCGATCACACCGCGCTCATGCACGTCGAGCGTGCGGGTCAAATCCTTGATCAGCGCCGGGATCTCGCTGTGCAGCGGTGTGCGGCCGGTGACGGCGAGATGACAGCAGAGGCAGCGCAGGTTGCCCTGAGGATCGTCCTTGATCGCGGCGGTGAGGGCGTCCCGCACCGCGCCGATGACCGCCTGATCGACGTGCTCCTCGTCTCTGGCGCCGGCGAGGTCGATCGATAGCGTCGCGTAGCGAACCGGCGACGTGGGGATGAAGCGGGCGCGCGGCTCGCTCTCCGGCTCGTCGCCCAGCTCAACGAGGAAGACGCCGTGCTGGCCGGTGTCATGTGTCCAGATCGGGCAGACCGCGCCAGGCTGGAGCAGGCGCGAGTCCGCGTCGAAGAAGGGCCGGTGCTCATGCCCGGCGATCCAGAGCGCGACGGGCCGCTTCGAGAGCTCCCCGGCCGGGACGGGGCTGAAGCGGGGCGAGACGTCGCGGTGGTCGGTGCCGGTGACGCTGCCGTGGAGCAGCGCGACAACCGGCTGCGGCTCGTGGGCCTTGAGGACGTCATCGACGCCGGCGAGCGGATTGGCGCGGGCGGTCTGGCCGATCGACGAGACGCCGATCACGGTCAGCAGCGGCTGTCCATCCCGTTCGACCGTGACGCGCTCCCAGTCGCCGACCAGACCGAGCAGGCTGAGATTCCGCAGCGATCCGCTGTCGGCGGCGCGACGGAGGATGTCGAAGTCCTGCTCGCCGGCGATCCCGTAGGCCGGAATGCCATGCTGGTCGAGCGTCTGGACGCCCTGCTCCAGCGGGCCGAGCGCCTCGAACGTGCGGTTCTCGCGGTCGATGATGTCGCCGGGAATGAGGACGGCATCGACGCGCTCGGCGATGGCGATCTCGACGATGTGATCCCAGACGTGGGCGGTGGCGAAGCGGGCGGAGTCGAGCCCGAGGTGTTCGGGGATGCCGGGCGCGCGTCGACCGAGGTGGAGGTCGCTGGCGCAGAGCAGTTTCATGGTCAGCCTTTCACGGCGACGCACCGGCCGCCTGCGCGGCGCCGGGCGCGTCTGGTTCGATGGTGACCGGCCATGGGGCGAGGAGCGCGGTAGAGCGGTGTGCCCCCGGGTCACGGCGTGAGGCTAGGCTACCGAATTGGATAGGCGCGCGGCAACGTGACACTTGTTGTGGACTGTCACCGTGTCGCGGTGCCGCGTATCGTCGCTCTGAACGGCGAGGCCTCGCAGCATTTCGTCAGGAATTGATAAAGAACCACCGGTAGGTGGCGTTCCGCGGACAACCCGTTCCCCTTCCCGATCCCCTGCACCGTCATTCCGAGCAGAGAGGAGGAATCTCTCTGACGAGCGGATGCGAGTGCCTGCCACGCTGGCATGGCGTGGCAGGTTGGCACGAACGCAATGACATTGCCTTCAACGAGGACGCCGCTGCGGCGGGAGATTCTTCCCTCCGGTCAGAATGACAGACATGGCGATTGGCAAGAGCAAAGGGGCTTGGTCGGCAACGAGGGCGACCACGTCGGGACCGCCCCTACCGCTCCCGTCAGATCCGATCAAATACATGGCCTCCTTCCTTGACGTGCGCGTTGCAGGTTGGTAGCTTGCCAGCGATTCGGACGCAGCGGAGAAGATGCCCTCGCAGGTCGGGCTGCGCCGTGCGATGCTTGGCGGGTCACGGCGCGGTCCCACGTGGGGCAGATGAGATGTAACGGGTTCTGGC
>JAICKJ010000125.1 GCA_025928015.1 Thermomicrobiales bacterium | reverse complement strand
TTGAGGTCGTCGTGGATGCCGGCGGGCGCGTGGGCGCCGAGGGTCTGCCGGGCCGGGAGCCGACCCCACTGTCCTTTTCCTTATGAACCCACGGTCTCGTGAGTCCGGGAAGTTGGGCGAAAACCGGGGGGATTCCCACCGAGGCGGTGATTGGCGGGCGCTTGCGTGAGGTTCCGCCCCACACAGGCCCCGTTCTGGGGGTGGTGAGCCGCCAGGGACTCGAACCCTGAACCAACTGATTAAGAGTCAGTTGCTCTGCCAATTGAGCTAGCGGCCCGCACGAAGTATACACAGCCTGGCCTGCGCGTCAAGGAATGCGGGCATCTATCAGTGGGTTGAGTCACCCGGTTTCTTGCGGTGGGCGAGGACGATGTAGCAGCCGAGGCTGATGATGGTGACGGCGGTGCCGATGCCCAGGTACAGGATGTCGCGCCCGGAGGTCCAGGTGACGAGGTCGCCGAGAAAACTGACCGCCATCAGCACAATGATGCCGCTGACCAACCGCTCCTTGAGCTCGTCCAGCGTGCCGATCTCCAGCCAACCCGGCGTCGGGACATGCTCGTCGATGAAGAGCTGGTAGAGCCCCAGCGCGACGACGTACAACACCGTGCCGAGGATGAAGAGGTCCGTCAGCTCGATAAAGTCGACGGCAAGATGCTTGGCACCGTTGACGCTGATCTCCGCCTCGACGATCGTGTGGATGACCACCCAAACAGCCGCCGCGAGCCCGTAGGCCAGCAACGCGAACGCCGAGATCAGCGTCCCGGCCACCGCCAGCGTGATGAACATCCGGCTGCCCGCGAAGAGCCGCTGAATCATGAGGTTCACCGGTTCCTTGTGTCGATCGTGCCTGCGCTACACACGCTCGCCGGGCCGTCGCTCGTGCCAGGTCGTCGCCTGCTCGTAGGCGTGCGCGATGCCGAGAATCGTCGCTTCGTCGAACGCCTTGCCGAGCACCTGCAGGCTCACCGGCATGCCGTCGCTGAAGCCGCACGGGACAGCGACGCCGGGGATGCCGGCCATGTTCGCCGGGATCGTGAAGACATCGGAGAGGTACATCTGGTATGGATCGTCGATCCGGGCGCCGATGCCGAACGCGACGGTGGGCGAGGTGGGCGCGACGATCGCGTCGACCGTCTCGAACGCCCGGTCGAAATCGCGCTTGATCAGGGTGCGTGTCTTCTGCGCCCGCACGTAGTAGGCGTCGTAGTAGCCGCTGCTCAGCGCGTAGGTGCCGAGCATGATCCGGCGCTTCACCTCCGGCCCGAATCCTGCCCCGCGCGTCGTCTCGTAGGTCCCGGCCAGGGTCGGCTCCTCCAGTCGCAAGCCGTACTTCACGCCGTCGAACCGGGCCAGGTTCGCGCTCGCCTCCGCCGGCGCCGTGATGTAGTAGGTCGCCAGCGCGTACTCGGTGTGCGGCAAGCTGACCTCGATGATCTCCGCGCCCAGCTCCTCGAGCTGCGCGATGGCGTCCTGACAGGCCCGCTCCACGCCCGGTTCCATGCCTTCGACGCGGTACTCCCGCGCGATGCCGATCCGCACACCGCGCAGGTTCTCCCGCAACGCCTGGGTGAAATCGGGCACGTCGCGCGGCGAGGACGTGGAGTCGCGTGGATCGTGCCCGGCGATGGCGCCGAGCATGATCGCCGCATCCTCGACCGAGCGCGAAAAGGGGCCGATCTGGTCCAGGCTGCTGGCGAAGGCGATCAGGCCGTAGCGGGAGACGCGCCCGTAGGTCGGCTTGAGGCCCACGACGCCGCAGAATCCGGCCGGCTGGCGGATCGATCCTCCCGTGTCGGAGCCGAGCGAGAGGATCGCCTCGTCCGCCGCGACCGCCGCCGCCGAGCCGCCGCTCGAGCCGCCCGGCACCCGGCTGGTATCCCAGGGGTTGTGCGTCGGACCGAAGGCGGAGTTCTCCGTCGACGAACCCATCGCGAACTCGTCGGTGTTGGTTTTGCCGAGCAAGATCGCGCCCTGCTCGCGCAGCCGCTCGACGACCGTCGCGTCGTAGGGCGAGATGAAGCCGTCGAGAATCCGTGAAGCCGCCGTCGTCGGCGCGTCCGTCGTGCAGAGGATGTCCTTCAGCGCGACCGGGATGCCGGTCAGCGGCGCAACCTCGCCCGTCGCCATGCGCGCGTCCGCTTCGACCGCTTGTGCCCGCGCGACGTCGCCGGAGACGTGCAGGTAGGCGTGAATGTCGCCGTCCAGCTGGTCGATCCGCGCCAGGTGCGCCTCGGTCAGCTCGACCGCCGAGATGTCGCGGGTGTCGAGCATCCGGCGCGCGGCTGCCGCGGTCAGCGTCGTCAGCTTGGCGTCGCTCACGCTTCCGCCTCCGCGTCACTGCCGCCGAGCACGGCGCGGACCTCGATGAACCCATCGCGCTGGCCTGGCGCGTTCCGCAGCACCTCCTCCTGCGAGAGCGACGGCCAGACCGCGTCATCCCGCATGACGTTGTCGAGCGCGATCACCTGCGCGGTCGGCGGGATCTCCGACGTATCGAGCCGGTTGAGCACCGCAATATGCTCGAGGATCGTCGAGAGCTGCTCGCGCAGCGACTCCTTCTCCGCGTCGGTCAAGCCCAGGCGGGCGAGCGCGGCGACATGTTCGACATCGGCCAGCGACAGACTCATTTCGACTCCCGGGTACCGTCTTGCGACGAATCGGCGTTCGTTCCGTTCGCGAGTCTAGCATGGGCGTTCGCTCAATCCGCGGAAAACCGCACCTCGCCGCCGACGATGGTGTGCATGACCTGAAGCTGGTCGTCGAATACGGTGATATCGGCGTCGTGGCCGGCTCGGAGCTGCCCCTTGCGATTCCAGCCCATCAGGCGCGCGGGCACCGCCGTGCACATGTGGAGCGCCTGGGCGATCGACGCGTCGGTCCAGGCGACGAGGTTGCGGATCGCCTGATCCATCGTCAGGATCGAGCCAGCCAACGTGCCGTCGGCCAGTCGCGCGGACGTCTCATCCACCGTCACCTGCTGACCGCCGAGGCCGTAGGTACCGGGTCCGAGGCCGGCAGCGGACATCATGTCGGTGACGATCAGCACGCGGTCATAGCCCTTGGCCATGAGCGCCAAACGGACGGTCGCCGGGTGCGAATGGACTCCGTCCGGGATGATGCCCGAGGTGACGCGCCCGTCGGTCATCGTCGCGACCATCGCGCCGGGCGCCCGGTGATGGATCGCGGTCATTGCGTTGAAGTGGTGCGTCGCCTTCGACGCGCCGGCGTCGACGCCGGCGATGAACACCTCGTACGTAGCATTGGTGTGGCCGAGGCTGACGACGATGCCCCGCTCGACCAGCGCGCGGATGCGGGCGTTCGCGCCTTCCCGTTCCGGCGCCAGCGTCACGAGCGCGATGTCATTGTTCTCCAGCCAGCGTTCGAAGAGCGCGTCGCTCGCCGCCTCGATGTACTTGAGCTGGTGCGCGCCCTTCTTCGCCGGGGAGAGAAATGGTCCTTCGAGATGCAGCCCGGCCGGGACGGCGCCGGCGCGCTTGTCGGCGGCGCGAAACGCGGCGAACGCCTTTGGATAGAACGCTTCGGCGGCGGTCACGACGGTGGGCAAATAGGTGGTGACGCCGCTCGGCAGCAACGCCGCGGAGAGCGCGTCGAGCGCCCGCGGATCGTCGGCGACTTCATGGCCGAAGCCGCCGTTGACCTGGAGGTCGATCAGACCGGGCGAGACGATGGCGCCCTCGATCACCTGCCCGGGCAGATCGCCATCGGGGACCGGTCCGCGCAGGATGCGAACGATGTGATCGCCCTCGACCACGACCGCGCCCGGCACGAGATGCTGCCCCTCGACGATCTGGCCACGAATTGCAAACTGGGCGGGTGCACCGGTGCTCATTGAAAAGGACCTCCTCCGCTCGCGGCCGCCTGGGCCGCGGCGAGCGCGGGATCGTCGATCTGCGCGGGGCGCTCGACCGGGATGCGCGCGACGATCTGGTCGAATACCCGCTGCTGGAACGGTTCCCGGTTCAGCAGTAAGCCACCGGCGAACGCGAGCGGGATGGCCTCCGGAAATGTGAGGCGTCCGGCGACCGCGACCGGGATCGCCGCCAAATCCCGCACAGCGCGATCGACAATCCCGGTGGCAACGGCGTCGCCCTCATTCATCGCCGCGAAGACGATGCCGGACAGCTCGGCGATGTCGCCTTTGCTCGTGTCCGGGCCGTAGACGCGAAGGATCAGGTCATAGGGGTTCGTGAGCCGCCAATGACTGAGGATCCGCGCGGTGAGCGCCGTCGCCGGCCCGCGCCCATCGGTCGCGTGCGCGACGGCGACGAGCGCCGCTTGCCCAATCGCCCAGCCACTCCCCTCGTCGCCGATCAGGTTTCCCCAGCCGCCTGCGCGGGTCGACGTGCCCGCCGGGTCGGTGCCGTAGGCGATCGAGCCGGTGCCCGCGATCAACGCGATTCCGGTGCTCAGCGGCAGCCCGGCGAGCACCAGCCGGGCGTCGTTGGTCATCGCGATGGAGGTCGCTAGCTCGCGCAGCGACGGTTCCATCCGGGCCCGGTCCTCGGCGCGGTCGAACCCGCTCAGTCCGAACCAGGCGCGTTCGACGGGGAGTGTCGCCCCCGCGTCGTCCGTGGCCCGACGCATCGCGGCGCGCAGGGTCGCAATGGCGACGTCGGTGCCGATGGCGGCCTGATTGGATGAGGACGCGCGGACGCGGGCGCGCTCACGGCCCTGTTCATCAACGATCACGACGATCGTTTTGGTGCCGCCACCGTCGATCCCGGCGAAGAAGCGCGGTTCGCTCATGAGTCCCCACCGGAAATTGCCTGTCGCACTATGCCCTGCGCCGCCCGCAGGCGATGTCGGGCGGCGTCGGCGTCGATATCGAGCACGGTCGCGACGATCGCGGTCTTGACGTCGCCACCGGCTTGACGCAACGCCTCCGCCGCGTCCTCGTGCTCCAGCCCGGTCGCGTCGGCCACGATCCGGATCGCCCGTTGCCGCAGCTTGGCGTTCGTCGCCCGCACGTCGACCATCAGGTTCCCGTAGGTCTTGCCCAGGCGGATCATCATGCCGGTGCTGAGCATATTGAGCACCAGCTTCTGCGCGGTCCCGGCCTTGAGGCGGGTCGAGCCGGTGAGTACCTCCGGCCCGACGACCGGCGCGATCATGATCTCGACCTCGCTCGCCAGCGGGCTCTCCGGGCTGCAGGCGATGCCAACTGTCAATGCCCCGACCTCGCGCGCGTAGTCAATCGCGCCAAGGACGTAGGGCGTGCGGCCACTCGCCGCGATCCCGACGACGGCGTCATTGGCCGTCAGGTCGAAGGATCGCAAATCGGCCGCGCCTTGATCGGGCCGGTCCTCCGCGTTCTCGACCGCGTGCCGCAGCGCGTGGTCGCCGCCGGCGATGATGCCGACGACCAGCTCCGGCGGGGCGTTGAAAGTCGGCGGGCATTCAGAGGCGTCGAGGACACCCAGCCGGCCCGACGTGCCGGCGCCGATATAGATCAACCGGCCGTCTTGCCTCAGTCGGTCCGCGATTCGGTCGATCGCCACCGCGATCTGCGCCGCTTGCGTCCCGACCGCCGCGGCCACCAACGCGTCCTCCCGGTTCATGATCTTGACCATCTCCCGGGTCGAGACCCGGTCGATCTCGATCGTGTTCGGGTTCCGCCGTTCGGTCTCGATCGCCGCCAGGTCGATCGGCGTCTGGTCATTCGTGGTAGACAAGCAGGTCCTCCCGTTGACGGGCAAATGCCCGCGCCTCCTCGCGCCAGCGCGCCAGCAGCTCCGTGACCGGACCACGCTGATCCAATGTGGTTCGGAGCGCATCGCCGCCGGCAAGCAGATCGATGAAAGAGGGCCGTCCCTCGCCGAACGGTGGCAGCCATTGGAACGATTCGGGATCCTCGGCCATCACCGCCGCCAGCAGATGGACACCGAGCGCGGCCGCGTCGAGCTGCGTCCGGTCGGTGACGTGGATTTGCACGCCGCCGCACCGCTGACCGGCATGCTTTGAAAACGTCGGCGTGAACCAGGCCGGGCGGAATGCGACGCCGGAGAGCCAGCTCCGTCGCAACCGGTCGGCGAGGCGGTCAGGGTCGAGCCAGGGCGCGCCGATCAGCTCGAACGGTTTCGTCGTGCCCCGTCCTTCGGAGAGATTGGTCCCTTCAATCAGGCACGTGCCGGGATAGAGGACGACGGTTTCGAGCGTCGGCAGGTTCGGCGACGGCAGCACCCAGGGCAGACCGGTCTCGTCGTACCAGTCACGCCGCCGCCAGCCGCGCATCCTGACGATCTCCGGCTCCGGCAGCGATCGCTCACGAGCGTAGAACACGCCCAGCTCACCGAGCGTCAGACCATGGCGGATCGTGACGCGGTCGGAGCCCACGGTCGAGATGAACGCCGGATCGAGCAGATTCCCTTGCACGGTCTCGCCGTTAAGCGGATTGGGCCGGTCGAGAATAACGACCCGCACGCGAGCGCTGGCGCAGCCGTCGATCGCCCTCGCCACCGACGTCGCGTACGTCGCGTAGCGGACACCGATGTCCTGGAGATCGATCAGGAGCGCGTCGAGTCCCGCCAGCATCTCCGCCGTCGGCGTCATCGTCGCGCCGTAGAGACTGTGGAGCGGCAAACCGGTTCGCGCGTCGGTTGCCGAGCCGACGTGCTCGCCGGCCTGCGCGTCGCCGCGCACGCCATGCTCCGGCCCGAAGATGGCCGCCAACTTCACGGCATCCGATCGGTGCAGCAGATCGACCGCTGACTGAAAATCGGCGGTAATGCCGGACGGGTTGGTCAACAACCCGACGGCGGCGCCCGCGAGCGAGTCCGGTGGGGACGCCATGAGACGTTCGAGCCCCGTTTGAACCGTCAACTGTGCCAGGGGAATCCACTCCTTCGCTACGCCGCCGGTCGTTCGACCCGCGGCGAACCGCGTCGTAGGATAGAGGCCGACTCGCAACCGGTGTGCGGGCCCGTCCCGCGATTGCGCCGCCACTATACGGATGATCACCAGGGCAATCAACGAATGCCATGTTCCGCGTGAACACGCTCAGCGCCAGGCGCTCCCGACGCCACCCCGACCCACTGACCACACCTCGCCGGGCACACCGGCTTGTCGCCTTCGCCTGCCTGTCGCTCGTCCTGATCCTGCTCGCGTCCTGTGGTTCGAGTGGCAGTACGCCGGATGACCGGAGCTTCGCCAACGACCCGGCCAAGCAACACAACCAGCCAACCGCCACCCTGACGGTGACTTCGACGGACGTGCCGACACCCACGCCGACGCCGGCGCCATCGCCGGCCGCGCTGCTGCGACCGCGCGGCGCGGCTCCCAGGTTCTACGTCGCCGTCGGTGGTCAGTTACTGACGATCACCGATCAGGGCACGGCCCGGCGCATCGATCTGCCGCAACAGTCCACCCTGCTCGGCTTCGACTGGTCGCCGAATGGCGAGCAGGTCGCGGTGGCCATCGGCCGGCCGGGCAAGAAGAAGGACGAAACGGCGGTCTCGCTCGTGGTGCTCGACGAGGAAGGCAAGACGGTCCGCACCGTGCCGGACGTGCTCATCCTGCCCGCTGCCCGCGCGACCCCGACTCCCGGCACGAATGCTGGCGCGCGCGTGATGGTCGATTGGGGGTTGGTCGGGAACCAGCTCGCGGTCGCCACGGATGCGGGCGCGCTCGTCGTCATCCCGGCGAGTGGCAAACCGAAGCCGGTGGCGACCGACCTGAAGGGGCAGACGATTCGAGTCATGCGCATCTCCCCGCAGGGCGATGCCGCGGCGCTGCTGCTGGTCGATGGTTTACAACGGGGCACAGTGGCCTCGGTTTCGCTGGTGGATGCCAAGCCACAGGCGCCCAAGCCGCTGGCCGGGTATGGCGTGGACACGCGCTACTCGGCCACCGCCTTCGCCTGGGTACCGGACGGACGGCGCATGCTCTACACCCAGGCGGCCGCGGGCGACGATCCGAGCACCGGCGGCGAGCTGTATCTGTTGGACACGAAGACGAAGGAACGGCGGCTCATCGACACGGGCGGCCGGGCGGGCCCGTCCGCCGGCATCACGGCGTTCATCCCGTCGCCGGACGCGAAGACGGTCGCCTACGTCATCGGCGTCAACCAGGGCGCGACCTGGATCGCCAATAGCCTCTGGGTGCGCTCGCTGCGCGATTCCACCCAGCTCGGGGTGCCGATCGGCAGCGCGGAGAGCGTCGACGGGCTCTGGTGGACCGCAGGCGGGTTGGTCTGGGCAACGCGCATCACCGAGCCGGGCGCCGCTGGCTCCTATCAGCTCGTCTTCTTCCAGCAGCCACCGGAGGGCAACGTCCACGAACTTCTTCGGGTGACCGTCAAACGAGGCGTGGCCGGCACGTCACCGGCGTCACCGGTCGCCTTCCCGGTGGGCACGCCAGCCGGCGGCCCGGCGGCGACCCCTGCTTCGACCAAGCGCGGCTGACGCACCGGCTCGACCTGCCGGTCATTCGTCGATCGGCTCGGCGTCGAAGATGTTCATCGCTGCCCGCAGCGTGACCTCGTCGTCGTCATCGTCACTGTTGAATGCGCCATTATCAGGAGCCGGGGCGCCGTTCGCGGATGGCGCGGCGCCGTTCGCCATGATGTCAGCCACCGGTGATGGCGCCAGATTGGCCGCGTTCTGCCCGGCGGTGCCGCTGCCGCGGAGCCGGTCGGCTTCGTCGCGGGAGACACAGCTCACCTGGACGCGCCGGTCCAGATGCCGGCTCATGACGTCCTCGACGATGCGGCGCGCCTCGTCCGAATTGAGCTTCGTGCGGTGGAACTCGTACGGCGAGACGAGGTAAACGGTGTCGCCGCGAATCGCCGCCGGATCGGCCTGCTGCAACAGCGCCTCCACCCGCCGGTTCAGCGCCTTGACATCCTGCCGGATGCGCATCCAGCGATCGACGATCTCTCCGAGACCGTCTCCGGCTGCTCCCTCCATCGTTGGCTGTTCGCCTGGTCTTTCGGCCGGTCGTGGCGGCGCGGTGGACGCTGACGCCGGTGCCGGGTCAGGCTCCGGCGCTGGGGCCGGCTGGCGTGGCGGCGCTTCCTGGATCATGCGCGCCTGGGGCGCGGGTGCGCCGCGGACCCGATCGACCAGCGACGGTCGTGGGGCTGCCGGACGAGCCGGCCCCGGCGCCTCGTGTCGTGCGGCGGACGCGGCGCGAGGGGCGGAAATATCGTCTTTTGCTGCGTGCGGTGACGACGCGAGTGGCTTGCTCGCGGCATCCGCCGAGGGCCGCAGACACGCCTCGACCACCGCCAGCTCCAGCGGAAGCTGGGCGAGGCTGGCGTGCTTGATCCGGTAATCGATGTCGCCGAACCGGCGGGTCAGGCTGGCCAGCTCGGGCAGTTGGAACCGGCGGGCCAGTTCCTTCGCGCGCTCGTCGGCATCGGCCGCGCCACCGGCGCGTTCCAGCAGGAGCAGGCGCAGGTAGTTGACGAGCTGGCGGCCGAGCTGCCGCACGTCCTCGCCCGCATCGACCGCCTCGCCGATGGCGCGTAATCCCGCCGCGGGATCGTGGTCCGCCATTGCCGCGACCAGGGATTCAACACGATCATTGCGACTGACCCCGAGCACGGCTCGCACCAGCTCGGCCGTGACGGCCGGCTGCTCCGTATCGTCCTGATCGCGGTAGATCGCGACCTGATCGAGCAGACCGAGGGCATCGCGGAGGCTGCCGGTCGCATGGCGCGCGATCACCTGCAGCGCCTCGTCATCGACCTCGATGCTTTCGGCTTTCGCGACGCCGGCGAGGCGTCCAGTCATCGCCTCGACGTTGATCCTCCGGAAATCGAAGCGCTGGCAGCGCGAGACGATGGTCTGCAGCAGCTCTTCGGGATCGGTCGTCGCCAGGACGAACTTGGTGTGATCGGGCGGCTCCTCCAACGTCTTGAGGAAGGCGTTGGCCGCCGCGCCGGTGATCTGGTGCGCCTCGTCGATGATGTAGAACTTCGTCTTGAGCTGGGCCGGCGCGTATTTGACGCGCTCGCGCAGATCGCGGATGTCGTCGATGCCCCGGTTGCTCGCCGCGTCGATCTCGATCACGTCCGTCGTCGCGCCCCGATTGATCGCCACGCAGGCCGCGCAGGCGTTGCAGGGACGGTTGCGTGGGTCGGGATCGAGGCAGTTCACCGCCTTCGCCAGCAGCCGCGCGGTTGTCGTTTTGCCCGTGCCACGCGGGCCGCAGAAGAGGTAGGCGTGGGCAATGCGGCCGCGGGCGATCGCGTTCCGCAGGGTGTTGACCACGTGCTCCTGCCCGACCAGCTCGGCGGCGTCGAAGGATTGCGGCCGGTATTTCCGGTAGAGTGACGGCGATTGCGGGCTCGCGCCATCGGCGGCGGATCGTCCGGCGCCACCGGGTGTTGCCGGTGCGTCAAGAGGCGAGAGTGGGAACAATGAAGAATCGGTCATGCGGTGCGAGCCCTGTCGAACGCGCGCCGGAATGGCACGGACGTTCGCGCAAATGTTCGAGTTGACCGTACAAGTATACCGGGTCGCCGGAGCGCCGCTCAACGACCCTCCGGGGAGTCTATGGGAACCCTCTACCTCGTCGCCACACCGATCGGCAATCTGGGCGACATGACGCCCCGGGCGGTCGAGACACTCAGGCAAGTCGATCTCATCGCCGCCGAGGACACGCGACACAGCGCCCGGCTGCTGCGCCATTTCGGGATCGACACCCCGGTCGTCAGCTACTTCCAACACAATCAGAAGCGCCGCGAAGCGGCACTGCTCCAGGCATTGGCGAAGGGCGATGTCGCGCTGATCAGTGACGCCGGCGTGCCGGCCATCTCCGATCCCGGCCAAGGGCTGGCCGCCGCCGCCCGGCACGCCGGGCACCGGATCGTCCCCATCCCTGGCGCCTCCTCCCTGACCAGCGCCGTGAGCGCCTCGGGACTGGTCGAGGGACCGTTCGTCTTCCTCGGCTTTCTGCCCCGCACGGGCGACGAACGCGCCGTGACGATCGCCCGCGCCGCCGCGCCCGGCTTCCCCCTCGCCATCTTCGAGGCCGCGAACCGGCTGGCGGAGACGCTCGACGACCTGGCACGCGCGCTGGGAGATCGCCCCGCGGTCGTCGCGCGCGAGTTGACCAAGGTGCATGAGGAGATCGTCGGCGGCACGCTCACCGAGCTCCGATCACGGTTTCAAGCGTCGGTCAAAGGCGAGATCGTCATCGTCGTCGGCGGCGCGGCGGCGCAACTGCTGA
>JAICKJ010000332.1 GCA_025928015.1 Thermomicrobiales bacterium | reverse complement strand
TGCCTGGTTTGCCGGTACGCCCAATCTTCCGCTACGACAACGCACACCGATACACGCTCGAAGGACACCCGGACGCGTTCCATAAACACGTCTGGAACTATCAGAACTGGCAGGAAATCCTGCCGCCGCAATGGATCGGGCGATACCACTGGCCGACGCTGACGCAGGTCGTCGAGGAGGTCTGGGACTGGTGGCAGGGTGATCGGGCAGCATCTGACCGGCGTTGACGGGTAGCGGCCTGCTGTCCTAATCCGTTCTTCATTCTTCGCGCGCCCCGGTCGCCGGGTACAATCCTGGCGGCATCCCGGCGCGCCGGGATGCCGCTCCCGTCGAACTTTCATCATCGTGCCAGGATTCCCGTGGCCACATCTTCCGTCTCCGTTCCCAGTTATCGGGCGCTCCTGCAGGCGCCGGGCAACCTCGATTTCGTCATCCCCGGCCTGATCGGGCGGTTGCCGCTGGCGATGCGCTCGCTCGGCTGCGTGCTGCTCATCCAGGGCTACACGGGCTCCTTCGGCGTCGCCGGCGCCATCGGCGCGGTCCACACGATCGTCAGCGCGCTCGCCGGTCCCCGGCTGGGACAGCTCGCCGACCGGCGCTCGCACCGGCAGGTGCTGCTGGTGACGATGCTCGTCCAGGCGCTGACCACGTTCGCGCTCATCGCGCTGGCGGCGAACGATGGCTCGGTCGTGCTGGAGGTGATCGTCGCCTTCCTGTTGGGCGCGTCGGCGATGCCCTTCCCATCGATGAGCCGGGCGATCTGGTCGGCGCGGGTCGAACGGGGTCCAGTGCTGGAACGGGCCTTCACGATCGAGTCCATCTTCGACCAGGTCGCCTTCATCCTCGGTCCGTTCGCCGTCATTCTGCTCGCGGTCAAGGTCACGCCCGGCGGCGGCTTGATCGGCGCGTTGCTGATGACGATCATCGCCTCGCTCGGTTTCATGCGGCTGGACGACATCCGGGCCGAGCCGATCACGGAGACGAGCGACAAGCGGCAGGCGATTCAAATCCGTGGCCTGCAAATCCTGATCCTCGCCTTCATCGGCATGGGGATCCTCTACGGTGCGAACGAGGTCGGGATCGTCGCCTTCGCCGAGGAGCAGGGGCACCCGGGCGCGGCCAGCGTGCTCGTCAGCTTCTTCGCCGGCGGGGCGCTCTTCGGCGCGCTGGCCTACGGCGCGCACACCTGGCGGTCCTCAGCCGTCAAGCGGACGGTCATCGCCATCGGCTGGGTCTGGCTGGCGATGCTGCCGATCGTCCTCGCGCCCAACCTCTGGTGGTGCGGGGTGGCGATCCTGATCTGCGGCTTCGCGATCTCGCCGGGCGAGATCTCCGCCTTCACGATCGTCGAGCAGATCATCCCGGACACGGCGCGGACGGAGGGGTTCTCGTGGATCATCGCCGGCATCTCGCTCGGCGCGGCGCTGGGCGCGATGTTCGGCGGCATGGCGATCGACGCCTCGGGCGCGCGAGCCGGGCTGCTCGTCTCCTTCGGCGGCGGCACGCTGGCCTTCCTCAGCCTGCTCCTCGGTGCGAAGATCCTGAGCCGGCCCTATCCGGGCCATGAGCTGGCGACGGCGCCCGCGGACGACTGAGCCGCGGCGCGACGGTGGTTCCCGCCTATCCAGTCATTGATTTCCCGCTTCGTCAGCGGTCCGCGCTATGCGATACTTCACGGCACTTGAGGTTCTCCGGGGAATGGTCGCCGCCGCGCGACGGATCGGTCACCTGCCCCGCCCAGCGCCGCGTCAGAGGAGCACGCCATGGCCTTTTCGCAAACGCTCGACTACGCCTTTTTCGAGGGCAACATCGTCCCCTTCGCCGACGCCAGGGTGAGCATCGGCACCCACGCGCTGCAGTACGGCACGGGCGCCTTCGCCGGCGTGCGCGGCTACCTCGACGCCGATGGCCACACGATCAACATCTTCCGCCTCAAGGACCACATGGCGCGGATGATGAAATCGGCCAAGCTGCTCCGCGCCGACCTGCCCTACGACGCCGGCGATCTGGCGGACATCCTGGTCAAGCTGACGGAGAAGAACGCACCCGCCAGCGACGTCTATTTCCGCCCCTTCATCTACAAGGCCTCCGTCCAGCTCACCCCACGCCTGCAGGGCATAAAGGACGAGTTCGCGCTCTACATGCTGCCAATGGGCGATTATCTCGACACGACACGCGGCCAGAAGGCGATCGTCGCCTCGTGGATGCGCGTGCCGGACAACGCGGTGCCGAGCCGGGGCAAGCTGACCGGGGCTTACATCAACTCGGCCCTGGCCAAGGATCAGGCGGAGGAGCTGGGCGCGGACGAGGCGATCCTGCTCGACGGCGACGGACACATCGCCGAGGGCAGCGGCTGCAACATCTTCATCGTCCGCGACGGCACGCTGATCACGCCGCCGGTGACGAGCGACATCCTCGAAGGGATCACGCGGCGGTCGTTCTTCCAGATCGCGAAGGACCTCGGCATCCCCTGTGAGGAACGGTCGATCGACCGCTCCGAGCTCTACATCGCCGACGAGGCCTTCTTCTGCGGCACCGGCGTCCAGATCGCGCCAATCGCGACCGTCGACGGCCGCCCGATTGGCGATGGCAACTGGCCGGTCAGCAAGCACCTCCACGATGCCTTCTTCGACATCGTCCGCGGCAAATCCGACCAGCACCGCGACTGGCTGACCCCGGTGCAGATCAAGCAACCGGCGGGCGCGGCGGCGCACTGATCCCGGCCGCCGCAAGTGAGCGCCAGAATGCATTCTGGCGCTCAACTCATGAACCCTCTGCGAGGTTGGGGCCATCGCCAACGGTAGGGCGCATGGCGTGCGTCCGCTTCGACGATGGAATCGGACGTAAGGCATGTCGCCAAACACAACAAACTGGCTGCGGACAGCTTTCAGCGCATGTCGGGAAATCCAGGCGTACTCCGCAGGGTTGAACCTAGATGACTTTCGCTGGGACCGAATGAGTCGCCGGGCAGTCGAGCGTTGCATTGGAATCGCCAGGCCAACGCTTGCTTCGCAATTACGACACAGTCAGTGCTGAGGTCATTTGGGAGACTGTCGTCTCCGACGTTCCGGTGCTGATGGCGCAGATCACGCTCCTGCTCGAAGAGGCAGGCCAGTCAATAAATGAATAGTTGACTCATGAAGGGCTCTTCGCCACCGCAACGATTCACGGTCCCGGTTGCAGTGCATATCTTCCTCGTGCGCGATGGGCAGATCCTGCTGCTCCGGCGGGCGCATACCGGCTACGAGGACGGCAATTACAGCGTGCCGGCCGGGCATCTGGATGGTGGCGAACTGGTGCTCCAGGCTGCCGCGCGGGAAGCGCGAGAGGAAACGGGGATCACGCTCGAACCAGAGACAATGAGCATCGCCGGGGTGATGCACCGGCGGTCAAACGACGAACGGATTGATTTCTTCGTCGCGGCCAAGGGCTGGTCCGGTCACATCCACAACGCCGAGCCGCAAAAATGCGACGACCTGTCCTGGTTTCCGCTTCATGCGTTGCCCTCGAACACGATTCCCTACATCCGTCGGGCGATCGAGAATTACCGCCAACAACGCTGGTTCGACTCCTTCGGTTGGAGCGCGTGAGGGGTGCAATATTGAGCTTCGATCGAAAGACGCGCGTGAATCAGACCCATACTGTCGCGATTATCTCGGACATTCATGGAAATCGCTCCGCACTGGATGCCGTGC
>JAICKJ010000042.1 GCA_025928015.1 Thermomicrobiales bacterium | reverse complement strand
GAAGCTGCCGGCCGATTCGACTGCGGCGAAGCTGGGCCGCCGCGCCGCGACGGTGATCGCCCAGTCGTTGCCCATCAGCCCGACCCGCGCCGGATCGACCTCCGGCCGCGACCGCAGGAACTCGGCCCCGCGGATCAGGTCGGCGAAGATGCTCCGGAATTTGTATGTCCGCGGATCGTCGATTCCGTCCGTCAGCAAGCCGGGGAAGGCGGCCGCATACGGCTTGTCGGAGTGGCGCTGGCCGCGATACATGAGGTTGAGGACGGCGTACCGCTGCCGGTCCTCGTAGGGCGGCGGCACGACGACGCTCGCGTAGCCGGGCAGCAGGTAGAGCCCGGGAAACGGTCCATCGCCCTTCGGCACGCTGTAGTAGCCATGGATGCGGTACGGACCGATGCTCGTCAGACTGACGAAGTATGTGTCCGAGAAATCGGTCGAGCGCAGCGGCAGCCACTCCAGCTCCGGCGCGGCCGGCACCGCCGCCAGCTCATCGTCGATTGCCTGCCAATACGCGTCGAAATCGTCCGGCTTGGTCACCGGCGCGGCGACCTCATCTGTATTGATGCTCGTCTGTGCCATGATCTCCTCGTCGATTGAATGGCCCTCACCCCCAGCCCCTCTCCCAACCGTGGGAGAGGGGAGCCGATTGCGAAGCGGAGTGGCATCACCAACGGACCGTTGTGGTATGCCAGGGCCATCTCGCATTTCCCCCTCTCCCAACGTTGGGTGAGGGGTGGCGCGAAGCGCCGGGGTGAGGGCCTACCCCGTCGTCTCCTGCGCGTGCAGACTCGCCGCCGCCGGCCGCAGATGCTTGGCCAGGAACGTCTCGACGTTCGCCATCTCCCAGTAGATCCCGGCATCGTGCCCGCAGCCGGGATAGGCGTGCAGCTCGGACGTCTCCGACGGCAGCGCCTTGAGCAGGTCGTACCCCGTCTCCGGCGGGCAGACGTCGTCGGCCAGTCCGACGTAGATCAGCATCGGACAGGTGATGTGCGACGCGAAGTTGATGCAGTCGAAGTAGGCGAGCGTCTCCCGCACCCGTGGCTCGCGCTCCGGGTAGAGCCGCAAGTACTCGTTGATCTCGACATACGGATTCGAATTGGTCAGCCCGGCGGAGTCGAGAAAGCCGGTCAGGTAGGGCGCGCCGGCCGCGCCGCAGGTGACGACCTCGCGCCGCAGCGCGGCGGAGACGACGGTCAATGCGCCGCCCTGGCTGCTGCCGTGGACGCCGATCCGCGAATGATCGACCTCCGGCCGGGTCAGCAGAAAGTCGATCGCCCGCGCCGCGTCGGCATAGAATCCGCGGTACGTATAGGTGTTGCGATCGACGATGTTGTGCGTCAGCAGCCCCGGATAGCCGGGGTTGAACTGCGTGTTGCTGCGCAGCTTGCCGCGCGGCGCGACGCCGACCGCCGCGTAGCCCATCTTCGCCCACGACTTCGGCAACGTCGGCTCGGAGACATACCCCGGCACGATCGAGAGCCCGGGATACGGCCCCGCCAGGTAGGACGCGCGCGGCCGGCAGTACCAGCCAGCGATCCGCACGCCGTCGAGGCTGTCGTAGCCGATCTCGAAGACCTCGACCTCGCCGGTCGAGCGCATCGGCACCGGCTCCATTGTCGGATTGAGCGGGATCGCGTCCAGCCGCCGCTGGATCTCCGCCCAGAACTCGTCGAAATCGGGCGGCCGGACCACGCTCGTCCGGTGATCCTCGGCCCGTCCCCGCATCGCCACGATCGCTTCCCCCTTGTACGCAATCCGCCGAACACCGCAATCGTGGGCCCGGCAGGCGCATCTTCCCCGAACATCGCCCACCTGCATAGGGGATCGCCGGCCGGCGCTCCCCTCGATCCGCACGATTGGCACCGAACGATTGTTCAGCCCTTCAGCGCGCCCTCTTGCAGACCACGCATGAACCAGCGTTGGGAAATCCCGAATGCCACCAAACCGGGGATGATCGCCATGATGTAGACGGAGGCCAGCCGTGGCCAGACCCAGGCGCCCATACCGCCGGACGCGGTGGCGATGACAACCGGCAGCGTCTTGCGCGAGAGATCGTTCATCAACGTCAGCGCGAGCAGATATTCGCCCCACGCGGCGACAAAGTTGACAATGACCACGACGACGATGCCGTTGCGCACCAGAGGCAAGACGATCTGGAGCAAGGTGCGCCATGAGGAAGCCCCATCCACCTTGGCGGACTCGACGATCTCACGCGGTACCGTTTCAAAGATGCCGCGCATGATGAAGGTCGAGATGGCCACACTGAGCGCGGTGTACGGGAAGATCAATCCCCACGTCTTGTTGATCAAGCCGAGCTGACTCTGCACATCGTAGATGCCGATCAGCGCCGTCACCCGGGTCGGGAAGAAGAGCGAGGCTACGAGCAGCGCGACGACCACATTTTTCGCGGGCGTCCGCAGATGCACGAGCGCATACCCACCCAGCACCGACGCCACGCTGGCGCAGACGATGGTCCCAAGCGTCACAAGGACGGAATTGAGGTAGTTCTGACGCAGCGTCGGGATTTTCTGCCAGGCATACTCATAATTGACCCAGAGCGGGTGCACGAAGAGATGCGGCCAGACATACCGTTGATAAGCATCGGGCAGCGATTTGGCCGACAGGAGCAGCACCCAGAAGAGCGGGAGCAGCACGATCAGCATGAAGAACACGAGCGTCGCGTGGCGCACCACTGTCCACCAGGCGATGCGACGCCTTGGATGCCAGGCTTCAACCCCGATCATTGCTGAGGAACCCGCCCGGGGAACGCTCATCTCCTGCGTCATCGTCACCACATCTCCCGGAATCTGAATCGCCGCCTAATCGCGCGAGCGGAAGAGATAGAACATGCCGATCACCACGATCAGCATGGCGATCGCCCCCAACCAGCCGATCGCCGCCGCGTAGCCACGCGGCTGCATCCCGCCACCGAACGCCTGGTCCCACATGTAGACGGTCCAGGTGTAGGTGGGGCGAGTGCGGTCGAAGGCACCCATGATCAGGTATTCATCGATCACGGCCATGGCAGAGCCGAACCGCAGAACTGCCAGCACGAGGATCACCGGCAGCAGACGCGGAACAGTGATGCCCCAGAAGAGCCGCCACTCATTGGCGCCATCCAGCCGGGCAGCGTCGAACAGATCTCTGGGGACCGTCGCCAGGCCGGCGAGAAAGAACATCGTGTGGTAGCCGAGCCCCCACCACCACTCCATGATGGCCAGGGAAAAGAAGGCGAGGTGCGGATCACCCAGCCACTGCGGCTGAGTCTGAATGGTGTAGAGGTGGAGGACATCGACGAGGAGGTAATTGATCGGGCCAATGCGGAGGTCGTACATCCAGCGCCAGAGCAGGAAGATGAGCGGCGCCGGGATCATCGCCGGGATGAGCAGGACCAGGCGATAGAGGGTCGCAATGCGGTTCGAACCTACTTTGTCGATCATGACCGCGAGCACCATCGGGATCATGATCATGCCCGGGACGAAGAGCGCGGTGAAGATCGCCGCCCGCCCCAGCCCGAGCCAGAAGAGGTGATCGCGCAGGACCGTCGTGTAGTTCTGGAATCCGATCCAGTGCGCGGCCTGCCCGCTCAGGAACTGCTCATCGGTGAAGCTGACCTTGAGCGCGAGGAAGATGGGATAGATCTGCCAGCCGATGAAGAAGATCAGAATTGGGATCAGGTAAGGCCAGGTGAGCAGGGCCTTCGTCAGCGCGCGGACAGCGCCCGTTTGCCCACGGGGCGTCGTGCCCGGCAGGTGCGCATCAAAGGGTCTGTCCACGACCGCCATGTCGCCTCCTTGAGGATCTCACGCGGCTGGACGCGTGTCTGGGCAGGATGTGCGACGGGACGGCGGGAACAGACCTGTTCCCGCCATCCGGGTGAACGTGTGAACGGCCGCGCCTATGTCCCCGGCTTGGACGCGGGCATCAGGACCGTCGTTGCGGTCTTGCCGGTTTCTTTCTTCCACTCGGCGAAGACCGCGTTCAGCGCGCTCGTCAGGGCGGTCTTGGCGTCCTTGACGTCGCCAGTCAGATACTTGACCCACTCCGGGCGCGCGACGTTGAACTGTTTGACCGACATGATCGTCGGATCGATCGCCTTGGCCCGTTCGAGACCCGCCCAGACACTTGGCGCCCAAGTCGCGCCCTTGGCGATGAAATCGGGCGGGGTCTTGGCCCATTCCGCCCAGAGGGATTTGTAGACAGGCATCTGCCCGACCGCGGTTTCCTGCTTCGCCTTGTCACCAACGAACGAATGGGCCCAGATGCGCTGATCGTGGGTCAGCATGTTCATGTATTTGGCTGCCTGCTGCTTGTTCTGGCCGTATTTGAACAGGACCGCCCCCGTGTCCCAGAAGACCGTGCCGCCGGCGCCGGCTTCCTTGACCGGCAGCGGGCCGAGGCGCAGCTTGGACGGATCGGGCCACGTGCCGGCAAAGCGCAGCGGCGCGTTCTGATACTTCACGTAGTAGCACGCTTGCTGCGCGGCGAAGACTGACTCATCGGGGGTGCCGTTGACGCCGCCGTCCGTCGTGCCCTCCTGGTTCACATCCGGATTGGCCAGCTCGAACATCTGCTTCATGATCTCGAGCGCCGCCACTGCGGCATCGCTGGTGTAGAGGAAGATGCCGTCCTCGGTGTAGACATTCGTGCTGATCGAATGGGTGATCGGGATCAGCGAGCGCCAATCGTGGAAGTCGTAGGTGCACCCGAACTGCGCCGCACCGGAGTCCTTGACCTTCTTCGCATTCGCCAGGAATTCGTCCCATGTCGCCGGGGCCTTTTCGGGATCGAGCCCGGCCTTGGCGACCTGATCGTGGTTCCAGGCCTGCACGATGATGTCGAAGAAGAACGGCCAGACATAGAACTTGCCGCCCGAGGTACCCTCGGTCCGGATCGAGGCGGGCAGGTCATCCAGGAGCCCTTGTGGCAGGTACGGATCCCACGGCTCGATTGTGCCCGAGGCGACGAGTTGATCCATCTCCAGGAATGGCGTGGCGCCGATGTACATGTCCCAGGTGCTCATCTGCTTCTTCGCTTCGGCGACAAAGCGGTCAAAGCCGAAGTCCGCAGTGGGTGCGGTCTGCGCGTTGATGGGAAAGGTCTTGCCGAAGTCTTTGTTCACATCCGTGATCGGCGGATGGAGGTTCAAGATCCAGTCGTAATACGTGACGGTGAGCGTGCCTTCCTTCGACGCCAGCGCCTCACCGCGCAGGGACGCTTGGGCGAGCGCCGCCAGCACGGTCGCTCCCAGCCCCAACGCGGCGCCACGCTTGAAGATCTCACGCCGGTTGACCGTGCCTGACAACGCCTCCTGGAAAAACGATTGCACTTGTGTGTTGGGCGCCATCATCCTGTCCTCCTCGCGGAACTAAGGGACCGACTCTATCCGCAGAACGACATTTTGTAGTTCGCTGGGGTCATGCTAGGGACGTGCCGGGACCATGTCAATAGGAACGGGCAGCGATGGTCGCCTTCGCCGGATGTACGCCGCGGGTGGTCACGTCTCGTGCATGTAGGAGACCATGCCGCCGTCGACCAGCAGTGTCTGGCCGGTCGTGAATTCCGTCTCCGGCAGGCAGAAGAAGCGGACCGCGGCGGCGATATCCTCCGCCCGGCCCACGCGCCCGATCGGGATTTGGGCCGCCCAGTGCGGATACATCTCCGCCGGCTCGCGCGTGCCGGGCCGGTCGGGCACGTTTCCCGGCGCGACGCAATTGACCCGGATGCCATAGGGCGCCAACTCGTAGGCCATGTTCCGGGTCATGATCTGCACGCCGGCCTTGGCCGTGTTGTAGACCAGCTTGTTGGTGTGCGCCGCGAAGACGCCGACGGTGCTGATGTTGACGATCCGTCCGGCGATCTGCTTCTCCATCATGTGCCGGGCGATGTGCTGGCCGATGATGAAGGGGGAGCGCAGGTTGACGTTGAGCTGCTCCTCCCACTGGACGTCGCTCACTTCCCAGAAGGACTGGGAGATACTCATGCCGGCGTTGTTGACCACGATGTCGATCTGCGCGACGGCGTCCAGCGCCGCCTCCGCCAGCCGGTGCGCGTCGTCCGGGGAGGCGAGATCGGCCGGGATGCCGATCGCCCGGACCCCGAGTGCCTGCATCGCCGCGACCGCGTCATCGACCGGCTGCTGCCCCCGCCCGGAGACGACGATATCCGCCCCCTCGCGCGCCAGCCACTCGGCGATGACCCGACCCAATCCCCGCGTGCTGCCGGTGACGAGCGCGGTCTTCCCCCGCAACCGAGCGCCAGCCGCCGGTTTCGTTCCCGTCTCCTCCGTCATTCACCTCGCCCTTCTCACCGCGGATGACGTCTTGCAACTTTCGCTCGGCGCATTGTGGGGGAGATCGGAGGTGAGGGGAAGAGGCCAAACACTGATCAATCGCCCGAACCGAAATGATCGGCGGCCCGCGCCGCCCGGCCCTAAAGGGACCGGTCTAGGGCGACAAAGCCCGGTGAACCGGGCTGAGATCGCGCTCGGATCATTGTGCGAGCGCGGGATCCTGGGGCCCGACGGGCGCGGGTCCCATTGGTTTCCAGAGCTCGTTGGCGGCGTGACGTTGCGGTTGGTTGTTGACGTAGCTGACAACGTCGGAGAGATTCCGCGCACCGAAGGAGAGCGCCGCGTACTCTGTCTCCCACGCGAACGGCTCGTTCAACCCACCGGTTTGGTTGATGAGGTGAGATGACACCCCCTTCAACTGGCCGACGACCGTGGCGATCGCGAGGCTTGGAGGGATCGAGAGGGCCAGATGAATGTGATCGGCCATCGTGCCGATGGCGTGAACAACGATTTTCAGATCGTGGCATTTGGCCGAAAATGATCGGCGCAGGAGTTCATTGACCGAATCGTCGATCAATGGCATTCGCCCCTTCGTGCTCCAGACGAGATGGTAGAAGAGACGCCAATACGGCACGGAGATTCCTCCATCATCGGCACATTACCGTGACGTCGCCCGGCCGTAAACGGACCGGGCCAGGGCGACAAAGCCGGCTGAAGCCGGCTGACATATGACCTCGCATCCAATGATCATAGCACCGGAATTTATTCGTTTGTACCAAGGTCAACACGACGTCCGCCTGCCCAGCCCCATTCATGGGGCTTCGTCGCCTTAGCCCGGTCCATTTATGGCCGGGCGACGCAGGCAACCGGTCGCCTTCCTGTTCCCACCCTTCGTCCGGCGCCAATCTGGTGAACACCTACCCCTTCAGCGCCCCCGCCGTCAGCCCGGACTCCAGCCGGCGCTGGAAGAGGATGTAGACGACCAGGGTCGGGACCATCGTGATCACCATCGCCGCGAAGAGGGCGGCGTAGTCGTTCGCGTAGCCCTGCTGGATGGCGAGGAAGGCGAGGCCCTCGGAGAGGACATAGCGGTTCTCGTTCGGCATCAGGACCAGCGGCAGCAGGTACTGGTTCCACTGGCCGAGGAAGTTGAAGATGCCCATCGCGATCAGGCCCGGCTTGGCCATCGGCAGCATCACGTTGAAGAAGACCTGGTACTGGTTGGCGCCATCGACGATCGCCGCCTCGGCCACCTCACCGGGCAAGGTCTTGAAGAAGCCGGTCAGGAAGAAGATCGTGAAGGGCAGCGAGTAGGCGATGTAGACCAGCGCCAGCCCATGATACGTGCCGAGCAGATGCAGGTCCTGGACGACGAAGTAGAGCGGCACGAGCCCGAGGAAGACCGGGAACATGAGCCCGGCCATGAAGAGGTAGTAGAGCCAGCTCCGGCCCGGGAACTCGAACCGGGCGAGCACATATGCCGCCATCGCCGAGACGAACAGCGTGCCGGTCAGCGACATGATGATGACAATGAAGCTGTTGAGGAAGTAGCGGCCGATGCGGGCCTGCACCCACGCCCGGTTGAAGTTGTCCCACTCCAGCGCCGGGGGCAGCTTCCAGGGGCTGAAGAGGATGTCGACGTTCGTCTTGAACGACGTCATGATCATCCACAGGAAGGGGAAGATGACCATCGCCGCCCAGACGATGAGCACGATCTGGGTGATGACGGCCAGCGTCGTCAATCCCTGCTTGCCGCCGGCCAGCTCCAGTTGCTGGGCGCCGCCGGACTTCGCCTCTCGCAGCTCGGCATCGGGCTCGATCGTCGGTGTGGGTGTCGGTTGGACGGTATTGACGCTCATCGTCTTTCCCCTGTCGATGCCGTACGAGGCGACGACGGCTAGTATTCGTAGGTCTCGCGCTTGGTCGCCTGCATGATGACGACGGAGAGCAGCAACGTGAGGACGAGCAGCACCACGCCGATCGCCGTCGCGTAGCCCCAGCGGCTCTTGGTGAACGCGGTCGTGTACATGTAGAGCGCGGTCACCTCGGCGCTGCGCGAGGCGCCCGTCGAGCTGCCGCCGGTCATCACCTGGACGAGGGTGAAGAAGTCGAGCGCGGCGATCGCGATGTAGATCAGGCAGGTGCGGATCGTCTCCCAGAGCAGCGGGAAGGTGATGTCCTTGAACAATCCCCAGCGAGAGGCGCCGTCGAGCACCGCCGCCTCGTAGAACGAGGTCGGGATCGACTGCATGCCGGCCACGAAGATGACCATGTAGAAGCCGACGCTGGACCAGACGGCGACGGCGAGGATGCACCAGAGGATGGTCGAGGAATCGCCGAGCCAGGGCCGCGCCAGCGAGCCCAGCCCGACGTTACGCAAAATGCCGTTCAACATGCCGACGTTCGGGCTGTAGACGTAGGTCCACAGGATGCCGATGACGACGGCGGACATGACCTGCGGGAAGAAGAAGACGACGCGATAGAACCCGGCGCCCCGTACCCCTTGACCGCCCTGGGTGAACAACGCGGCGAAGGTGAGGGAAATGGCGATCGTGATCAGTGGCAGCGCGATGAGCAATTGCCCGTTGCGCCCCAGCGCGTCGAGGAAGCGCTGGTCATTGAGCAGCTTGTGATAGTTGTCCAGCCCGACCCAGGGCATCTTGCTGGAGAGCCCGCCCCAGCTCGTCAGCGAGACATAGAACGCCCGGGCATAGGGGTAGAGGACGAAGACGAAATAGAGGATGAGCGCCGGCAGCATGAAGGGGACGATCAGCCGGTATTTGCGGTAATACATGCGCGTTTCCCTTACGCTGCCTTATGACAAATCGCTGAAGATGATCGCGATCCCGTGTGACGCGGGAATGAATTCCCGCGCTCAACCTACGAAGTCCCGCCGGGACTGAACTCGATCCCGTCCTCAGCCTCGGTGAGGCTTCGTAGGTTGAGCGCCTGATTTCAATCTGGCGTTTCGAAGCGCTAACTGGCTCCCGGTCGAGAAACAACCAATGGGGACGCCGGCGAGCCGGCGTCCCCATTGCGTCCCTCTAGGAAGCCGGCGATGCCGCCGGGGTCTCGTGGAACTTCGGAATCGAGCTGTCTTCGCGGATCTGGTTGGTCAGATCCTGCAGGTCGCTCGTCACGTCCTTGACCGAGCTCTTGCCCGTCATCAGGTTCCCGAACATGTTGCGGGATTCTTCATCGAGGTCGGCGTACCAGCCGGCGTATCGCGCCACGAAGGTGTTGTCGCCGGCCGCCTCGATCGCCGCCTGCACCGAGGCGAAGGCCGAGCCGAGCTCGAGGCCGTCGGCCGAGCCATTGACGACCGTCAGCGACTTCGTGTTCTGGGAGAAGAACTTGGCGCCGTCCTTCGAGAAGAGCAGCCGCAGCCACTCCATGCCGCCCTTCACGTTCTTGCCCTTGGAGAAGACGATGAAGTCCTCACCGGCCGACGCCTGGATGGCGGATTGGGGCAGCTTGTCGCCGGCCAGCGATGGGGTCGCCTGCTCCGTCATCTCGAAGCCCTGCGGGATGAGCCCCTTCATCTCGTTCTCGAGCCAGGAACCGCAGGGGATGAAGACCGCCTTGCCCTGCAGCCACTCGGTCTGCGACTGCGTGTGGCTCAGCGCCTCGGTGCCCTTCATGATGTAGCCCTTGTCGTGCAACGCAACGAGGGCGTTCATCGCGGCCTGGGCCGAATCCTGCGTCCAGGCATCCTCGGTCAGATTGTCGATCTTGGCGATCGCCTCGCGGCCGCCGTTCTTGAAGACCATCTGGTCGAAGACCATCCGCATGTACTGCGGATAGAGTCCCTGGTAGGTCCAGGGCGAGGTCTTGCCTTCCGACTTGATCTCCTCGCAGAGCTTGAGCATGTCATCCCAGGTCTTGGGATACTCGTAGCCCTTCTCCTTCATGTAGGCCGCGTTGTACCAGATGCCGTAGGCGCTGATGACGTAATTGAGGTTGTACTGCTTGCCGTTGTAGATGCCATCCGCTTGCGACCCCTTCTTCAGGGAATCGGCAAACGTGACCCCGTCCTGTCCGTAGGCCGGCGCGTTCATCAGGTCGGCGAGATCCTGCAACTGGTCCTGGTTGACCAGCTCGGTCGTGTTGAAGTTGCCGGCGCCGGAGTTATCCATAACGTCCGGCGGGTTACCGGCGACGAGCCGTGGCTGGTACTTCTCCTGCAGCCGCTGCGCGCCGTCGTAGGTGATCTTCGCCTTCGGGTAGAGCTTGCCGTAAAGATTCGTGTTGACGTTCTTGGCGTAGTCGTCGCCGTAGCCGCCCTTGAAGATGACCACGTCGAGCGGCGCGTTGGGATCGACGCCGAGCGGGTTGTCCGCGCCCTGCGCCATCGCCGTGGCGGAGAGCTGGGTCATCGCCACGGTGAGCGCCGGCGCCGAGATGCCCAGCACGGCCGCGCGCTGGATGAGCTGACGTCGTGAGAGGCCCTTCTCCGCCACCTCCCGGAACAACTGATCGATCCTGCGATCTTGCACGACGATACTCCTTCTCACGTACGGGGCGCCCGCCACCATGGCCGCGCCCCACGACTCGCTTGGTCGCCACACTCGGTGCCGGAACCACGCTGTTCCGGATCGCATCCGGCCCGATTTCTCGCCGGTCACACCTTGCCACGCGTTGCCCGCACTCCGGGTCGAACCGGGTCCCTGCACGAATGACGTTGATCAGTTCATTTTCACTCGGCGGCAACCTTCCCACGCGGCTGCCGGTGCTGTCAAGCGAATCGGCCAGCGACCGGGCACGCCTCGCCGATGCGTCAGAGGACGACGAACGGGCACGGTTCGGCTACAATGCCGGCTCGATTTCCGGCCGTCCGGCGGGAGGTGCGCACATGAGGCTTCCACAAACCATCGCGTTCGTCACCGGCGGGGCTTCCGGCATCGGCCGGGCGATCTGCCAGCGCTTCGCCGCCGAAGGGGCAGTCATCGTCGCCGCCGACCGTGACGTGGCGGGCGCGAACGAGACGGTCCGCCTGGTCACCGACGCCGGCGGGCGTGGATTGGCCCTCCGGCTGGAGGTGAGCAGCGCGGCCAGCGTCCAGCAAGCGGTCAGCGAGGCGCAGCATCAGATCGGCCGCATCGATGTGCTCGTCAACAACGCGGGCGTCTCGCGGGGCAACGACATCCTGACGATCGACGAGGCAACATGGGAGCAGACGGTCGCGATCAATCTGAAGGGGCCGTATCTCTGCGCGAAAGCGGTGCTGCCGGGGATGATCGGCCGCAAGCGCGGCGTCATCCTCACGATCGGCTCGGTCAACGGGCTCACCGGCATGGGCGAGGAGCCGTACAGCGCGGCCAAGGCCGGGCTCGTCAACTTCACCCGCAACCTGGCGTTGCGCTACGGCAAGGACGGCATCCGCGCCAACCTGATCGCCCCCGGCACGGTCGAGACGCCGATCTGGCAGGCGCGTGTCGCGCACGAGCCGGACGTCTTCGACCGCCTGGCCGCGTGGTATCCGCTCGGCCGCGTCGGCCAGCCGGAGGACATCGCCAGTGCCGCCCTCTTCCTCTGCTCTGAGGAATCATCGTGGATTACGGGTGCGATCCTGCCCGTCGATGGCGGCCTGACCGCCGGCCTTTACCGGTTCGGCGAGACGCTGCAAGGGGAATCGACTGAAGAGTGATCAGTTCTTAGTCGAGCCAGGTATAGATATCGAAATCCGCGGCAGCGCGCCTCATGTCGCGATCGAAGGTGGCAATGGCGTAAATCCCGATGCGTTGTGCCTCGAACAAGATGGTGGCATCGCTCGTGTCCAGTCCGAATCGCAGAACCAGTTCAGGAAGTGCGATAGTGTAATGATCCATTGCAGACGATGCAATCAGGTCTGCTGGGTCAAGAAGCACGACGTTTTCGGCGAGCAGCCGTTCCCTAAGAGCCCGGAGCATTCCGGAGTTCTCTTTCAAGATGGAAGGCTCGATTTTGTACAAATCCACCCATGAGAACCCGCCGGTCCGACCAAAGTGGGCGGAGAGTGTGGATTGATGGGCGGCTCGCGCCTCCTTGTACACAGCCTTGATAACGATATGAATGAATTCGCTGTAGGCCGTGGGGGTTAGAATTGCCGGCACATTTGATTGCCGAAGGTGATGGAAGAATTGATGAGCGCGGCTCACATCGCGACTTTGTCTGAAACCGAACGAGGCCAGGAGTCTGTCGGCAACGACATTCGAATCAAGGATGACGGGGCCGGATAGCGCGGAGCCTGAATTCCGCAGGTCGATGATCCTACCGGCCATTCACTTCATCATCGTCATTCCAGAAGCTGGCGCCTTCTTCAAATTCCCGTATTGCTTCCTCAAGCGCTTCCCGGTCGAAATGCTCGCGCACGAAGGCAGAGAGTGCTTCATCGGGGTCACCGAACTTCTCGCGCAAGCGAGCAGCCTCCCGGCGATGCTCCTCTAGAATTCGTTGCAGATGAGGTGAGATCGTTTGTCTGGTTGCTGGCGTGGCCATGGTGAAGCCCTCTGATTCAAAACGCTCCTGAACCAATCATATCCACTGGTAGTGCCTGACCAAACGTTACTACTCGCGAGCGCGGTGTTCACCCCGCTCGTCGTCTTCGCTCCAGACGTTTCGGCCTTAGCGGAATTCACGCGCAGTGGCTGCCAAGGCCCTCTCGTCAAAATGCTCCCTTTCAAAGCCACCAATGCGGTTTCGGGATCACCAATACATGCGCGGAGTTGTACGCCTTCGCGCTGCTGTCGATCGACGACGCGCCGCAGCCTCGGCGAAATCGTCGTCTTGGGCACCGGTGTCGCCAACTGGTGAATCCTCCACGGCTATCTGTAAACCTCGGTCCCCATGCTAGCCAGAGACTCTAGCCGGGACAATAGGGTGATGGCCAAGCTTTGCAGGTGCTGTATGTAAGCGCCCCGAGCGACTGACGAACCGATGAGGTCGCTTACATACCATTGAGGAAGAGAGCAATGGCGCGATCGTCCTCCGCATCGGCCGCCCCCCACCCGCCGAACTCACGTCCGGCGTGACAGCGGCTCTCGCATCTGCTTGTACCACGAACCGATCACGTCGCACGACCGGTCATGGATTTCGGAATCCACGCTCATAGCGCAAATTCCGCCACAGTGCCCACTCTTTGTCATCGTCATTCCAAACGCTTGCTCCTTGGACCATTTCCTGAAATACCTCCTCCAACGCCTCTCGGGTGAAGTGCTCGCGGATGAAGGCGGAGACTGTCTCTTCGGGATCGCCGTATATCTCCCGCAATCGTTCGGCCTCCTTGCGAGTGCGCTCCAGAACCTCACGGATATGCGGAGGCATCTCGTTTTGATCGGACGGTGGTGACATGGGCGATTTCCTTCGCGATTCCTTTTCAAGATCAAGTGGCGCACCGAATTCCGGTTGACCCACGCCACACCGTCCCCTAGCATGCGAGGCAGCGCAGAGTCAGCTTCATCAGAAGGGGCGCGTTATGGCCAACCTCGTTGGTTCCCGGGCACCGTTCGCCGGGACAGCCGCCGTCGCCGGCGGTGCCTTGACGGCGTTGCTCAGTCTCGGGCTCGATCTGCGGCCCCTGGCGACCCGCGCGCGGGCGATGCGGACCCGCAACGCGACCGCCGTGCCGAGCATCTGCCCCTACTGCGCCGTCGGCTGCGACACCATCGTCTCCGTCGTCGACGGCGAGATCGTCAACATCGAGGGCGATGTCCGCAGCCCGATCAACCACGGCAACCTCTGCCCCAAGGGCGCGGCTACCTACCAGCTCCACGTCAACCCCAACCGCGCGACGCACGTGCTCCACCGCAAACCCGGCGGGACCGATTGGGAGCCGATGGATCTCGATGTGGCGATGCGACGGGTCGCGGCACTGGTCAAGGAGACCCGTGACCGGACATTCGTGGAAACGACCGCCGACGGCACGCCGCTCATGGCGACCACCGCCATCTTCTCGCTCGGCGGCGCCACGATGGACAACGAGTGGAACCACCTCCAGCAGAAGCTGCTGCGTGGGCTGGGCGTCGTCGCGATCGAGAACCAGGCGCGGATATGACACTCCTCCAGCGTCCCCGGTCTGGGGGTGCGGATGGGGCGCGGGGCGTCCACGACGTATCCGGGCAATCTGGTCTATAGCGACTGCATCCTGATCGAAGGCTCCAACATGGCCGAGTGCCATCCGGTCGCCTTCCGCTGGGTCATGCAGGCGAAGCTGAAGGGCGCGAAGATCATCCACGCCGACCCGCGCTTCACGCGCACGACGGCCGTGGCGGACGTCCACGCGCCAATCCGCGCCGGCTCGGACATCGCCTTCCTCGGCGGACTCATCAATCACATCATCAACAGCGAACGGTGGAACACCGACCCGTTCTTCCGAAACTACGTAGTCAACTACACCAACGCCGCAACCATCGTCGACCCCGGGTTCCGGGACACCGAGGACCTGGACGGCCAGTTCTCCGGACTCGGGCCGTTCGAGGAGGGCGAGTGGGGGCTGGATGGCTTCATCGGCGAGTACGACCCGTCGACCTGGCAGTACGCGGCAACCGAGGTCGGCGAGCAGGGGCGCGCCGCGGCGACCGCACAATCGGGCGAGACGGCGATGCGCTCAGGCACCCCAAATCAGAAAAGCGCGGCTGCGCCACCGCCCGCGGGACCGCCGTTCGACGCGCTGGTGCGGTCGCTGCGCAAGCCGTCGCCCCGGCGCGACGAGTCATTGCAAGATCCGCGCTGCGTCTTCCAGATCATGAAGCGCCACTACAGCCGCTACACCCCGGAGATGGTGTCGCAGATCACCGGCTGCGACCCGGAGCGGATCACCCAGATCGCCGAGATGCTGCTGGCCAACTCCGGCGCGGACAAGACGACGGTCATCTGCTACGCGGTCGGGTGGACGCAGCACACCTACGGCCCGCAGATGATCGGCGCCGCGGCGATGCTCCAGTTGCTGCTCGGGAACATCGGCCGGCCGGGCGGCGGCATCCTCGCCCTGCGCGGGCACGCGACGATCCAGGGCAGCACCGACGTGCCGACGCTCTACCACAGCATCCACGGCTACATGCCGGCCCCATCGGTGCTCAAGGACCATGTGAAGCTGACCGACTACCTGCAGGCGGAGACGCTGCCGACCGGCTACTGGGCGAACATGCCGAAGTTCATGGTCAGCTACCTCAAATCGATGTGGGGCGACGCGGCGACCGCGGCGAACGACTTCGGCTACGGCTGGCACCCACGCATCGCCGGCGATTACTCGCACATGCCGATGTTCATCGCGATGGAGGAAGGCCGCGTCGAGGGCATGTTCGCGATGGGGCAGAACCCCGGCGTCGGCGGCCAGAACGCGACCTTCCAGCGCAAGGCGCTGGCGAAGCTGAAGTGGCTCGTCGTCAAGGACAACTTCGAGACCGAGACCGCGACCTTCTGGAAGACGTCTCCGGAGGTGAAGAACGGCGAGCTGGATCCGGCGACGATCGACACCGAGGTCTTCTTCTTCCCGGCCGCACAGGTCGCGGAGATGGAAGGCAGCTTCACCAACACCCAGCGCTTGATCAAATGGCATCACAAGGCGCTCGATCCGCCCGGCGATTGCCGGTCGGATCTCTGGTTCACCTACAAGCTCGGCAAGCTGCTCAAAGAGCTGTACGCGGACAGCACCACTCCCCGCGACGCGGGCTTCCAGCACCTGCTCTGGGACTACGAGCCCGAGCCGGAGGAGGTCGCGGAGTCGGCGATCAAGGACGAGCCGAGCGCGCATAAGGTTCTGCGCGAGATCAACGGCTACCGGTCGGATGACGTGGACGCGCACTTGGCGTCGTTCGGCGAGCTGGCGGATGACGGCTCGACCACCTGCGCCTCGTGGATCTACTGCGGTGTCTGTCCGGCGCCGGGCCGGAACCTCGCCGCCAGCCGCGTGCCGGACCCCGAACCGCTCCCTGGCGCGAACCTGGGCTGGGGCTTCGCCTGGCCGGCCAACCGGCGGCTGCTCTATAACCGCGCCTCGGCCGATCCGGATGGCAAGCCCTGGAGCGACGCCAAGAAATGGATCTGGTGGGACGCGGACCGCACTGATCCAGCGACCGGACAGCCGGGCCGTTGGACCGGCCATGACGTCCCGGATTTCGCGCCGGCCAAGGCGCCGGATGCGCCCGCCGACCCGGACGGCACCGGCCTGGACGCGCATTCCGGGCACGACCCGTTCATCTTGAAGGCGGACGGCAAGGGCTGGCTCTACGCGCCGACCGGGCTGGTCGATGGCCCCTTGCCAACCCACTACGAGCCGATGGAGTCGCCGGTCCTCAACGCCCTCTACAGCCAGCAATCGAGCCCGGTGCTGAAATACTGGAACCGGCACGGCAACGTCGCCGCCGCGCCGGGGGACCCGAACTACCCCTACGTCCTCAGTACCTACCGCCTGACCGAGCACCACCTCTCCGGCGTGATGAGCCGGTGGGTGCCCTGGCTGGCCGAGCTGCAACCGGCGCTCTTCTGCGAGATCAGCCCCGAGCTGGCCGCGGAGAAGGGCATCGCCAACACCGACGAAGTGCGTATCAGCACGCCACGCGCGCAGATCACCGCGCGGGCGCTCGTCACCTCGCGCATCCGTCCGTTCCACCTTGGCGACCAGGTGGTGCACCACGTCGGCTTGCCCTGGCACTTCGGCTACCAGGGGCTCGTCACCGGCGCGGTCTCCAACGATCTGACCCTGATGGTCGGCGATCCGAACGTCTCGATTCACGAGGGGAAGGCCTTCGTCTGCAATCTGGAGAAGGCCTGATGGCCGCCGAGACCATCCCGGCCCTGATGCGGCAAGCGCCGGAGCTGGCGCCGTGGCTCCGGCTCTACCAGGAGGTACTCGGCGTCGCGGACGATCCCGGCTGGGCCGCCGCGGCGATGACGCGCCGCCACGATCTCCGTCCTGATCAGCCATTGCTAACCGGCGCCGTCATCCCGCTCTCCGCCGGGCTCGCCACGGCGACCCTGCGGCGGCTGATGCTCGTCGCCAGCGCCCAGGAGGCCGAGAACGGCCCGCCCTTCAAGGCGGCGAGCGGGGCCGCCGCACTGGACGCGCCGATGCTCATCCAGGCGGCGATCAACGAGGACACCGCGGCGATCGCCGCCAGCGCCGTCGCCCTGGGGGTCGATCCACCGGCGCTCGGCACCATCGTCCAGCTCGCGGCGCTGCCGCTCCTCCGCGCCTGTCACGCCGCGCTCGCCGGCGCGGTTCCCGCCCAATGGGGCCAAGGCTCCTGCCCGACCTGCGGCGCCTGGCCGGTGATGGCCGAGGTGCGCGGACTGGACCAGTCCCGGCATCTCCGGTGCGGCCGCTGTGGCGCCGATTGGGCCATGCCCACCCTCTGGTGCCCCTTCTGCGGCGAGAGCGACCACACGAAGCTCGGCGCACTCATCCCGGCCGAGCACGACCGACCGCTTCGCATCGAGCTCTGCCAGACGTGCCGCGCCTACATCAAGACGGCGACGACCCTCCGTCCCTGGGCGCCAGCGGATGTACCACTGGCCGACATCGCCAGCGTCGAGTGGGACGTGATCGCGCTGGACAACGGTCTGGCGCGGCCGCGTCAACCCGCCGTGGCGCTCGGCGCGCGGATCAAGGCGCTACCATGAAGGAGCCGATGCCCGAAAGCGCTGCAGCGCTCCGACCGGCGCAGGTCTGCGCCCAGCTCCTGCTCGCGCTCGACGCCTCGGACGGCCGCCGCGCCCGGCGCAAGCGCAACACGACGCCGGACGCGGTTGGCCAAGGCATCAAGCGCGGGTTGCTGGAGCAGGCGATCACTGCCGACCCGGATCCGGCCGAGTTCGACGCCTGGCTCTTCGCGCAATGTCGGGCGACCGGCGCCGCCAGCGGCCCGATGCTGGCGATGGCGCGGGACATCCTGGCCGAATGGCGTGACGCCCTCGCCGTCCCCGCCTTCCGCACCTGGCTCGCCGCCGGCGCCCCCTCCGACGACCGCCGCCACGAACCGCGCCGCCCCAAGGGCACATAGCACCGCGCATTCCGGAAATCGCGGGCTACGCACAGAGACTCAGGTGGAACGATCCCTGACCGGGACAGGCGCAAGGCGGAATACGATGGCCTTTCTCGGCCGCCCGTCTCGATCCGGCACGCCCTCAACATCCTCGTGATCGACGTATTTCATCTCGCCCACGTATCGGACGTATCCAGGTCGCTTCGTCTTCTGGAAGAGATGGAGCGTCTTGCCTTCACCAGCGTGATCACGGATCGCCTTATTGCCCCGCGTGAATGTCATATCACCGAGCTGCCCTTCACCGGTGTAGTGAAACGTACCATCGCTATTTGGCCCGTCCTGATAGCCATAGAGTTCACCCGTGTCACCCGTGAAGAGGAAAACCATCGGATGCTTCGACGGCGTGCTGATCCCGCCCTGCAATTGACCGCCAAAAAGGTTGTGCAAATCTCGGCGGCGATACTCAGCGTCGTATTGGAATGGATCTCCCACGATTCTGTCCCTCCCCGGGACCAGATTCATATTTCTGAATAGAATGCCACTCCAAATGCATCTGCGCACGGCAGAATTAATGTGGCAAGAGGGCACTACGACCTAACGCGGCATGTCTGCTGTCATCAAGGTCAAAGGTCAAGTGCCCTGCGGAGCCGCTCGACCGCCTCTTCCGGTATGACACACTCTCGCATAGCGCGGCCGTTCAGGGCATGTCCCTGCCCACGCCCAATGAGGTCAACAAGATTGCGCGCCGCCGCTTCTAGCTCCGCAATTCTGGCGTCGCGCTCCCGGATTATCGCTCCGGCTTCGTCGACGATGATATGCGCTCCAGCGAGCGCAGACTCGAGGTCGGCGCGACTGTATTTGTCCATGGAATCTCACCTCTGAACAACAACGTAGCTGCGAGGGTTGCTACAGGTTCGGTCGTTGCCGGCTACTGGCTACATGATTCCGACGGTGTGATGGGCAGAATACGGCTTCACGG
>JAICKJ010000277.1 GCA_025928015.1 Thermomicrobiales bacterium | reverse complement strand
CGTGGCTCGCCGTGACGTTGAGCCCGTTCTCGCTCCGGACGATGCCGGTCGCCGGCACGCGCCGGCGGCCGTAGACGGGGACGGGTGCGCCCGCTGCCGTCTCGACCGCGTTGGCCAGCGCATCCGAAAGGTTGGTCAGTGGGTTCTGCGGTGATGTGCCCTGGTCGCTCATGGAATGTGCCCTCTGTCCCCGCGCGGCGTTCATCCGGGCGTCGGGACGTATCGTACCTTCAATGTGGAACAGCTCGTTGCCGTCTGCATTCAGCCTACGGCTCGCCCACTACGCCGGCATCGGCTGACCCGGCAGGCGCGCACCTGCTCGTTCGGGTAGGTCTGGCATCTGCTGCTACACTAGGGCGCTGACGGGTCACGCGTCTGATACCATCGAGCTTCGCGGAGCGACCGCTCAGATGCGCGCGACAATTGAGCCCAGGATACGCACATGACCATGGCGCCAGCGCGGACCAGCGCCCAGCCCAACGGGCAGGTGGCCCGGACCCCGGCGGATGGCGCGCCGCCGATCATCGAAACCAGGGGACTCCGGAAGGCGTACGGTGGCGTCGTCGCCCTCGATGGGCTCGATCTCATCGTGCCCCGCGCCTCTGTCGGCTTGCTCGGCGCCAACGGCGCGGGCAAGACGACGTTGATCCGCACCCTCCTCGGCCTCTCCAAGCCGACAAAGGGTACCGGCCGCGTCGTCGGCTACGACATCCTCACCCAGGGCACCCAGCTCCGACAGCACGTCGGCTACATGCCGGAGGCCGAGGGGCTGCCCTCCGGCACGACGGCGGCCGATTTCGTCGGCCACATGGCCGAGATGAGCGGCCTGCCGGCCCGCGCCGCCCGGCAACGCGCGGCCGATGTGCTCTACCAGGTCGGGCTGGCCGAGGAACGTTACCGGCTGATCAAGGGCTTCTCGACCGGCATGCGCCAGCGCGTCAAGCTCGCCACCGCGATCGTCCACGACCCCGATCTCGTCTTCCTCGACGAGCCGACCGCCGGGCTCGACCCGCAGGGCCGCGAGGAGATGCTGGAGCTGGTCGAGCGCATCTACCGGACGATGGGCATCGCCGTCGTCTTCTCCTCGCACATCCTCGAAGACATCGAGCGGATTTGCGATTACGTCGTCATTCTCGACAATGGCCGGCTCGTCACCTCGCAGCCGCTCGCCGGCATCGGCGACGTGCAGGGCACGCTCGTCGTCCAGATCGAGGGCGATCTGGCCGCCTTCTCCTCGCTCCTCGTCGAGCGCGGCTACCAGGTCGAGCGCGGCAAGGACGACATGGCGCTCAACGACCTGATCGTCCACTTCACCGATGACGAGGTCTACGACGCGATCCGGGACGCCGCCGTCCGCCTCAACGCCTCCTTGCGGTCGCTGCGCTCCGGCTCACGCACGCTGGAGGACATCTACCTCGGCGACGTCGGCGCGATGCGGGAGGCGCAGGATGTCGTCAGCTAGCGCGATCCCCGCGACCTACGGCGAGGTCTTCGATCGCGGCTACGCCCACTACGACGGCCGGCGGCAGGGCCGGCTCGCCGCCTGGTGGGCGTTGACGGCCTATTCCATGAAGCGGGCGATGGGCATTCGCAAGCCCTGGACCGCCAAGGTCGTCCCGTTTTGCCTCTATCTCTCCGCGGTCATTCCCGTCGTGGTCATGGTCGGCGCGGCAGCGCTGCTGCCCCGCGCGGAGATCGCCGGCTACCCACGCTATTTCGATGGCATCGCCCTGGTCACCTGGATCTTCATCGCCACCGTGGCGCCGGAGATGCTCTGTGTCGACCGCCGCGAGCATACGCTCCCCTTCTACTTCTCGCGCGCGATCACCCGTTCCGACTACGTGCTCGCCAAGCTGGCCGCAACCGTGCTGCTGACGATGACCCTGACCGTGATCCCGGTCATCCTGCTGTGGCTGGGACGGCAACTCGTCGCCAATGACCCCGGCCACGCGATGCGGACGCACCTCGATGATCTCGGCAAGGTCATGCTCATCGGCGTCATGTTGGCGATCGTTGGCGGCGTTGCCGGACTGGTCGTGGCGTCCGCCATCGACCGCAAGGCGGTGGCCGTGGCGGTCATCGTCGCCGGCGAGCTGACGTTGACCGCGATCGCCCACTTCTCCTTTGTCGCCGTCCACGCCGACTGGCGCCGCTACTTCATCTTTCTCAGCGCCAACAATGTCTTCTCCGCCGTGGTTCACCGCTTCTTTCCGGCCAGCACCCTCGACGAAACGTTCATGGAGATCCAGGCGTCGTTCTCGCTCCAGACATACCTGCTCTACCTGCTGGCGCTCGTGGCGATCGGCGTGCTTTTCGTGCGTTGGCGCTACCTGCCGAGGGAGTAGTTGATGGTCGCGCCGTACCAGTCCGCGAGCGATACGCGCTATGGAGAGGTCTTCGACCGCGGCTACGCGCATTACGATGGCAAGCTGCTCGGCCGCCGGCACGCCTGGTGGGCGTTGACCGTCTACTCGATGAAGCGGGCGATGGGCATTCGCAAGAGCTGGACGGCAAAGATCCTGCCGTTCTTCCTCTACCTGGCAGCCATCGTCCCGGTCATCGTCATGGTCGGCGTGACCGCCGTGGTCCCGCGGGCGAACATCGCGGGCTACGCCAACTACTTCGGCGCCATCTTCCTGATCCAGACCATCTTCGTCGCCACCGTCGCGCCGGAGATGCTCTGCGTGGACCGGCGTGAGAACACCTTGCCGTTTTATTTCGCTCGCTCCATCACCCGCTTCGATTACGTCTTCGCCAAGCTGGCCGCGACGGCGCTGCTCACGATGACCCTCTCCGTCATCCCGGTCGTCATCCTCTGGCTCGGCCGCCAGCTCGTCGCCGATTCGCCCGGCCAGGCGATGCGGACGCATCTCGATGATCTCGGCAAGGTGATCCTCGTCGGCGTCCTGCTCGCGCTGGTGATCGGCGCGATCGGGCTGGCGATCTCGTCGCTGACCGACCGCAAGGCGGTCGCGGTCGCCATCATCCTTGTCCTCTTCCCGATCCTCGACGGGATCGCAGGCGTCGCGTACAACCAGATCGACGCCAGCTGGACCAAATACTTGCTCTTCATCGATCCCAACGCCTTCCTCGTCGCCTTCAACGCCACGCTCTTCCCCTACACCTCGGACAGTGCGATGATCCAGGACGCCAACTGGTCGGACACCACCTACATCATCTATATGGCGGCGATCGTGGTTGCCTGCGCGCTCTTCGTGCGCTGGCGCTACGCGCCGCGGGACTAGAGGCGCGACCATGCAGCAGCCCCCAGTCCCAAGTCTGTCCTTGGCAGCGGCCGACGCTCGCTACGGCGAGGTCTTCGACCGGGGCTACGCGCACTACGACGGGAAGCGGCTCGGCCGCCGGCATGCCTGGTGGGCGCTCACGGTCTACTCGATGAAACGGGCGATGGGCATCCGGAAGAGCTGGACGGCGAAGATCATCCCGTTCCTGCTCTATCTGGCCGCGATCATCCCCGCCATCGTCATGATCGGCCTCGTCGCGCTGGTGCCCCGCGCCGAGATCGCCAGCTATCCGCAGTACTTCGAGGCAATCTTCCTCATCGCCTGGATCTTCGCGGCGACCGTCGCGCCCGAGATGCTCTGCGTCGACCGGCGGGAGCACACGCTGCCCTTCTACTTCGCCCGTTCCATCACGCGGTTCGACTACGTCTTCGCCAAACTGGCGGCGACAATCCTGCTCATGGCGACGCTCACCGTCCTGCCGGTCGTCATCCTCTGGCTCGGCCGCCAGCTCGTCGCCGACAGTCCCGGTCAGGCGATGCGGACCCACCTCGACGATCTCGGCAAGGTCGTGCTGATCGGCGTGATGCTCGCGCTGGTCGCCGGCGTCGCCGGGCTGGCCGTCTCGTCGATCACCCCGCGCAAGGCGGTCGCGGTGGCGATCATCGTCATCGGCTACCTGATGCTCACCTCCATCGCCCACGCCGCCTTCGCGGCCTCCGATGGCAACTGGCGGCGCTACCTCATCTTCATGAGCCCGATCGACCTCTTCCTCGGTCTGATCGAGGGGCTCTTCCCCTCCCGGGAACTGGACCAGCATCTTGTCGGGCTCGCGAACTTCCCGATCGAGGTCTATCTGCTCTACATGATCGCGCTGGCGGTGATCGGCGTGCTCTTCATCCGCTGGCGCTACGCGCCGAACGACTAGGAAACGCCCGTGTCCCAACCTTTGACGCAAAGTCCGCCCCCGGAGCTCACGACCCCGCCACCTGCTGCCGTGCCCCATCTGCCAGGCATGCGGACCGGCGCGACGGCGACGATCGAGCTCGATCAGGTCTCGAAGTGGTACGGCGACATCGTCGCCGTCTCCGAGGTCACCTTCGGCGTCGGTCCAGGGGTCACCGGTCTGCTCGGCCCGAACGGCGCCGGCAAATCGACGACGCTGAAGATGATGGCCGGGTTGCTCGCGCCCTCCAGCGGCAAGGTGCTGGTCAACGGCCAGTCGATCCGCGGCCGCCCGGGCGTCTACCGGCGCATCGGCCTCGTGGCCGAGCATGAGACGGTCTATCCCTATCTCACCGGCCGCGAATTCGTCCGCCTCAACGCCGTCCTGCAAAAGCTGCCGCGCCGCGAGGAGGCGGTCGAACGGGCCATCGCCCTGATGGAAATGGAACGGGCGGCGGATCGCAAGATCGGCGGCTACTCGAAAGGCATGCGCCAGCGGATCAAGGTCGCAGGCGCGCTCGTCCACGACCCGGACGTGATCCTGATGGACGAGCCGCTCAACGGCACCGATCCGGTCCAGCGGGCGCACCTGATCCGGCTCATCCGCAAGCTGGGCGCGGAGGGCAAGACGGTCCTCGTCTCCTCGCACGTCCTTGTCGAGGTCGAGCGGTTCGCGCAGAACATCATCGTCATCATCAATGGCAAGCTCGCCGCCGCCGGTGATTTTCGCGCCATTCGCGACCGGATCGACTCGCACGACCGCGCGATCCGCTTGCGCGCCTCCGACAATCGCGCGCTGGCGTCG
>JAICKJ010000348.1 GCA_025928015.1 Thermomicrobiales bacterium | reverse complement strand
TGCTCGATGCCGGAGGAGAGGCCGTCGGAGCCGGTCATCACCATCGAGATGTCGGTCCGGCCGGCGTTCTGCTGCGCCTTGATCTTGGCGGGCAGCTCGGGCGCGGTCGCCTTCGTGTACGTGACCTTGGAGACCCAATCCGAGTTGTTCTTGACGTAATCGTCGATCATCGGCTGGGTGAGCTGAGTCTGGCCCGCAACGTCGATGATCGTCAGCGTCACCGGCTTCGATGGCTTGGCGACCGGCGTGCCGGCCTGCGCGGCGGCGGGCGCGATGCGCAGCGCGTTCAGGGCGGACGCCCCGATCCCGAGCGCGACGCCACGGCGGACGAGCTGCCGCCGGTCCAGCGTGCGATCCTGGTCCACGAGTGGCGAGGGAACGTTGGGTGCGACACGGCGCTGGGACATCGGATTCCTCCTTTGACGCGCGTCCGGCTCATCTCAACTGGTGGTCTTGGGCCGATTGTACATCAGACGGGAGGTGTGTTCGCCCCAAGCGGTTTTTTGGTGCAGTGGATGCGCGGCCAGCAACTGCCGGCGCTCAATGTGCGGTCGAAGCGCCTCGCGCCGTGGTCTGGTCCGACACCAGATCAACCAGCGCGTTGTAGCAATCGACCAACCGGTTGCGGTCGTCATTCAGACGTGGAGCGAAGGCGATTGTCAGGTCGCTGCCGGATTGACGTGAGACGGCCGGACCATCATTATGTAAGCATTGGGACTCGGTCAACACACAGGAGCCGCTGACGGATTGGGGCACGACATGCCCACTTCCCGGGTCGTCGCTGAAGATCGATCACCCGTGCTCGAGAAACCTCTCCTGTTGCATTCGGTTGCGGGGGCGCAGCCGAGTTCGGATTCCTTGCCGGTCCCGCTGACCTCGCTGATCGGCCGCGAGGCGGATATCGCCGCCGTCTGCGACCTGCTGGACGACGGCACCGTCCGCCTGCTCACGCTCACCGGGCCCGGCGGGGTCGGGAAGACCCGGCTGGCCATCGCGGTTTCTGCGGAGATTCAAGATCGTTACGCGCACGGCGCCTGCTTCGTGCGATTGGCCGCGATCCGTGATTCCACGCTGGTTCCGGCGGCCGTGGCTCGCGCGCTCGGCGTCCGCGACACGAGCGGACGGTCGCCGGATCTGGCCGTCATCGACGTGCTCAGGGACCGCCATCTCCTCCTGGTGCTGGACAACCTTGAGCACATTGTGCCGGCCGGCGTCTGGGTCGCGGATTTACTCGACACCTGCCGGCGCCTGACGGTGCTGGTCACCAGCCGGGTGCCGCTCCGCATCGATGGCGAGCAGCGCTTTCCGGTGCCACCCTTGGGAGCGCCCGCGGAATCGGAACGTGTCGTTCCATCAGATGCCGATCACTATGCCGCGATGCGGCTTTTCGTCCGCAGAGCGAATGCCGTCTCGCCCGGCTTCGCCGTCGATAACGGGAACGTCGCCGCGATCGCGGCCATCTGCCGGCGATTGGACGGCCTGCCGTTGGCGATTGAGCTGGCGACGGCGCGTCTCAGCGTCTTCAGTCCAGAGATGCTCGCTGTCCGGCTCGCGCGCAGTCTGCCGCTGCTGACCGAAGGCGCACGAGATGCGCCGGAACGGCTTCGATCGCTGCGCGATGCCATCGCCTGGAGCTACGACCTGCTGCCCGACGACGAACAGGTCCTGCTGCGCTGGCTCTCCGTCTTCGTCGGTGGGTTCACGCTCGCTGTGGCGGAGGCGATCGGGGCGGCGCTCGGCCATGACGCCGATTGGACCTTCGAGGCGATCGCGAGCTTGGTTGACCAGAGTCTGATCCGCCGGCACCCGGAGCATGCCGAGCGATTCTGGATGTTGGAGACGATCCGGGAGTTCGGGCAGGAGCGGCTCGCGTTGGCCGGAGACGAGGACGCGGCCCGGGACGCCCATGCCGAAGCGTTGCTGGCGTTCATAGACCAGGCGGGGCGCGGGCAGCGCGGGCCGGAGCAGGTCGCCTGGCTCGACCGGCTGGAGGCCGAACAGGGTAACATCCGCGCGGCGCTCTCCTGGCTGGCAGCGCGCGGCGAAGTCGAGCGTGCCTGTCTGGCGAACGGATCGCTCTGGTTCTTTTGGATGATCCGTGGATTCAGCCTCGACGGCAGGCGACTGCTCGAGGAGCTGCTGGCGCACCCGCAGCTACACGCGCGAAGCGTTGGGCGGGCGTCGGCGTTGCATGCGCTCTCCATGGCGTTCACCGCGATGGGAAGGACCGAGCGGACGCTGATGCTCAAGGAAGAGGCCCTGTCGATCTTCCGCGAGCGCGATGATCGCGCAGGCGAAGTGCTGGTGCTTAGCACGATGTACGACATCCTTGCACATATCGGTGCCCTCTCCGAAGCGGCCGCCAGGTCCGAGGAAGCCTATGCGCACTTTCGCGAATTGGGTGATACCTGGAACGCTACCCGGTTGAAACGGGTACTCGGTCAGCTCGCGATGCGCCGCGGGGACCACGCGACGGCGGTCCATTTGCTCCAGGAGGGCCGCGCGGAGGCAAGGGCACTCGGGGATGACTGGACCGAAGCGCGCACGTGTTTCCTCCTCACTGAAATGGCGATGGACTGGCCTGCATCCGGACAGTCGTTAGGCGACGCCGATGCATTGGCAGAAGAGAGCATCCGGTTGGCGCGGGCATTCGGCGACTACCTCAACTTGCCCGACGTGCTGGTGACCGCGGGGAAGCTTCGCCGGCGCCATGGCGATGTGATGGAGGCGAAACGGCTCTTCGACGAGGCGCTGACACTCTGCTCCCGTACAGGCGATCGGCTCGTGCTCGCGCGTGCCCTCGGCCATCGGGGCGCGCTCGCCCGTCAGCAGGGCGACTTCGAGGCGGCGGCTGCGTTCTTGACGAGGGCATTGGGTATCGCGATCGAGGAGGATATTCGCATCGATCTGCCGATCCTGGTACATGAGCTTGCCTGTCTGGCACATGACCTGCAGCAATCTCAGCGGGCCTCCTGCCTCTTCGGGGCCGAAGATCGTATCAGGCGGCATCGCGACGACACCGTGCCCGATCACGACCGCGCCGAGCATGATGCCGCGCCGGAAAGGGTCCGGAGCGAGCTCGATCCCGAGACATTCGCCCGCTGCTGGGAAGCCGGCCAGGCGATGACGCAGGTGGACATCGTGGCCGAGGCAACCGCGTT
>JAICKJ010000344.1 GCA_025928015.1 Thermomicrobiales bacterium | reverse complement strand
GCGCCATGCGAGGGCCACTCGATGGCGTGTCCACTCCGGTGCAAGCGGAGGCGGTCGTGCCGCTCGCCGCCAGCGGACCACCGGTGGCTCCGCCCCCCGGCTTGCGGGAAGCGTTCGCCATCTGGTTCCTCTACGGCGCCGTCTCGCTGATCATCCTCGCCGTCTACGCGAACCACCCGGCCAGCGTCTTCTACCACTACAGCGGCCACGGGTTGCGCGGCGCGTTCAGCCGGATGGTCGTCTACCTCAACTTCCCGTTCGGCTTCGTGGCGCTGGCGCTGCTCGGCATCGCCGTCGCCCGGCTCGAAACCTTCCGGGCCAGCCTCGCGCCGTCGATCCGTCGGGCGGTCGAGGCGTTGGCGATCGTCTCGGTGCCACTGATGCTCGTCGCCGCCTGGCCGGGCGTCGTCACCGAGGCGGACCTCGACGTGAAGGCGATCAACGCGGTGCCAGCGATCGGTGTGGGGCTGGCGCTCATCGTCACGCTCATCACCTGGCGCCTCACCGGGGTTGGTCACTCGCTGCCCTGGCATGGCCTCGACGCGCTCCGGGCCGCCATCATCATCGTGCTGGCGATCCTCAGCCTGCCATGGATCTTCGCCGAGCTGGGAATCTGGATCGCGAACGTGCCGCTCTTCGATCGCTGGTTCCAGCCGGTCGGGACCGTTGGCGGCCACCGCCCGATCGGCGTCCATCTCGGCGACCACCACGGGCTGGACGGCGTGCTCTTCGTGACGAGCGCGCTCGTGCTCAGCCGGGTCCTGACGCGCATCGACGTCCGCTGGTTGCGGCGGACCCTGGCGTTCTACCTCGGGCTCATGCTCATCTACGGCGCGGCCAATGCGCTCAACGACTTCTGGGGCGAGCAAGTGGTGGCGCCGGGTTGGACCCGGCATGCGATGCCGGGCGTACTGGAGCCGGCGATCACGCCGGCGTGGGGAATCATGCTCGCGATCGGCATCGCCGTCGCCATCCTCCTGGTCATCCAGGTCGATCGGCGCGTGGCCAAACGGGCCCTTGCCTAGGGCCGCACGATCTGCAACGCCCTTGCCCGTCATGCAGACCGGCGGGACGCATCCCCGCGCGCAGCGCGTGCCCGCCCCCGTCATGGTGAGCTTGCCGAAGGGATCTCCCCGGCAGGGCGTCGTCCGCTGACGCGGACCGGCTTCGCCGGGGGGATGCTTCGACAAGCGCAGCATGACGGCGGGGCGGTTGTTCAGGCTCGCAGCTGATGTCCGGCGTGGCAGGCGTTCGCTCCGCTCACAAAGAGATTTCCTTCGGCAAGCTCAGGACAGGCTCTCGACTCGGCTCGGAATGATGGCGTTGGAGCATTGGGAAGGGGAAAACGGAATGGTCGGGCAGCGCGGGCGGACACATGGGTCCGCCCCTACACGGCCGCACGCACCCCGCAAATCACCTCGGGGAATGCTCCCCCCCTCCCGGCAGCGGGGGAGGGGCTGGGGGAGGGGGCCCTACACCTTTTCGTGGATTTGCTCCCGGACCACGGTGGCGAACGATGGGTCGTCGACTTCCTCGTCCGTCATCGCGTGGACCTTCTTGGCGTGGTCGGCCGCCTGGCGCAATATCTCGTCGTCATCCTCGGCCGTCACGACGGCGTCACAGTCGAACCCCACATCGCGGCAATGCAGCTCCCTGGTCATGGCGTTCACTCCAGTTTCGTCTGACGATGCTGGCAAGACCCATCGACAGGATATACCGGTCATGACGCCACGAATAGGGTCCGCGCATGAGCGGGCAGTGGGCTACGCTGTCACGGCGTAGGTCTCGGCGAGGACTCGCTGCAGGTAGTTCGCGATCTCGCCGGGACCGGACCTCGGCGCCACCGCTTCGACCTCCGGGTTGTAGTTCGTGTTGGTGTTCACGTCGTAGGTCACGATCCGGCCGTCGTCGGTCTCGATGAACTCGAAACCGGCGATCTCGAGCTGATACGCACGGGCGAAATCGAGGAAGGCGTCGATGATCGGGTGCTGGAAGCCTTCGCGCAGCGCAAAGAGGCTCGGGGCGGCGACCGGCCGCCCAGCCTCGTCGAGCTCGCACGCCTCGGACGGGCAGAGCTGGAATCCTCCCCGCGCGGCGTCGGCGGTGATCGCGTAGACGTAGTCGTAGCCGACCGTCTCGACGCGGGTGATCAACCCGTTCTTCGGCGGCACGTATTCCTGCAGCAGCGTGATGCCATCGACCGGCTCCTCGAACTCATCCGAGGCGACATAGGCGGCGAACGTATCGAGATCGTCGAAGCGCCGGACGCCGAGCCCCTTGCCGCCCTGATTGTGTTTGGTGATGAACGGCGTCGGGAACCGCGCGGCGGTCGCCAGCAGATCGTCCTTGCCGATCACCGCCACGGTGCGCGGCACATCGATCCCGAACGCCTGCAGCGCGGTCAGCTGCCGTACCTTGCTGACCTCCATCTCGACGACCCAACGCCCGGAGACGACGCGTCGCCCGTGCGCCTGCAGCCAGTCGAGCACCGCCCGCGTGTAATCCTTCGAATAGGGATGGTTGCGCGTGTGCGACGAGCCGCTGAGACGGTTCCAGAAAATGCCCTCCGGCGGCGTGGACTGGAAATCGAGGCTGCCGGTGATCAGCAACCACTCCTCATAGTCCAGGCCGGCGGCGTCGAACGCGGCGGCGAAGGGCGGGAACCAATCGGGGTTTTCGTGCAGAACGTAGAGTGCCATGGATTCATCCTTTGCGATGGCGCGGTACAGACCAGCGGGTATCATGCGCGCCATGATTTCAGGAGACAATACCCTCATCGCCCGGCGCCGAAGGTCTCCCTGCGGACCAGCTCCGAGACGGGCTTGCGCGGATTGGGGCGACGCTCCTGCTTGGTTGTTGCCGGCGAGGGGTGGCCGATGCCGATCGCGCTGAAGACGGACTTTCCCGCCGGGACGTCGAGCAGCTCGCGCGCGGTCTGTTGGGCCGACTCGGCGCCAAACCAGGCCACGCCCGCTCCCAGACCGAGCGCCTCGGCGGCCAGAAAGATGCGCTCGGACAACCTCCCTTCATCGTACCCATGCAGGCCGGGAACTTCGCCTTCCATCACGGGCACGATGACGAGCGGCGCGTTCGCCAGAAACCCGGTGTACTGCCCTGCCTCGGCGAGCCCTTGCTTGCGCGCCGGGTCGGTGACGATCACCAGCGTCCAGGGCTGGATGTTCTTGGCGCTACCGGTCCACCGCGCCACCTCAATGATCGCGTCGATCTGATCCTCGGACACCGGTTGATCGGTAAACGTCCGCGCCTGCCGCTGTTTGCGCAGGAACTCGATCAGGTCGGCGGATTGCTGGTCAGTCATGGTCGTTCCTCCTGAGTAGGTCAGCGCTCCTTCGCGTCACGCGTCCAACAGTCGCAGCACCGGTTCCAGGGCGGCGACCGTC